>NZ_JAOSZD010000003.1:0-479159 GCF_034438835.1 Nesterenkonia sp. HG001
TACGTGACACCACCACGGGGGTGGCAGTATCACGCCAACCAAATAATCAATACTTTGGTATCAACAAACTTGGCACACTATTGAGTTCTCAAACAACAGGCGCTCCCGGCACCACCGGAAGAAAACCGCTTACCTAGAATATCATATCATATTCTGTGTTCTTAGTTTTCGTTTCCGGATCGCTCCGAAGCAACTTTTCCATCCTAGAACATTTCGTTTCCGGCTGTCAAACCCGGTCCCGATCCATCCTCTGGACGGCAACTTCTCTATCTTACCTGGCCGATCCTGCCTTGTCAAAATCGCTCTGCGCGAGCTCTTCGATCCAGCAGCATGACCTCAAGGACTTCGAAGTCTGCGCCTGGCCTCTCGGCTGTGCCGGTCACCCTGGCGCGGAATGAAACTCTAGCACCATCTCTGAGCGAATGTAAACTTCGCGTGAAGTCGGCTTCGGATCCTTGTCCTGACGGGGATCCAGCCGGGTCGAGCCCCTTCTTCTCAAGCTCTGTCCCGTCTCTGTGCCCTCACCTCTCGGCGATGGTCCTCGGCCCTTCAGAAGGACCAGTCAGCACTCGACTTCTCCGGAGTCGATTCGCCCGCGCCCACCTCACCCCGCGGGGTGACCATGGATCAGGACTCAGCCTGCAGAAGCATCGAAGGGCGGAAGACCCACTGTCCCTGCCAGCGAGAGAAGAGCTCGAGCGCCTCCGCGAGCATGGCCGCACGGAAGAACACCGAATCGATCGCGGTGACATCGGCGTCGCTCTGCCGGTACCCCTCCAGGAACACCTCGGAGACGTCCTCGTACCACTGCCCCAGGTTCACCGGGTCGCCCTCGGAGGTCTTCCCCGCGGCGGGGTCCTCACTGGCCACCTCCATGACCAGATTCGCGAAGGACATCAACATGGTGACCACATCGCGAAGCGGCAGAGCATGATCGGACATGCCGCCGTCCTCGTTGAAGATCCAGCGCTCCCCGTCACCTTCGGCCAGATGAGCATGTGCCAGGCCCAGACCGCCGTGAACGCGCTGCAGCATCATCGGTTCGTCGACCTCGCGCAGCTGAGAGCGCATCACGTCGATGACCTCACTCATGTCCGTGCGCTCGTCATCGTCGAACTCCTCGCGCACCTGCTCCCACTGCTCACCGAGCGCGGCCTTGGCGTTGCCGGACATCTCCCTGAGCTGATCCCGGGTCTGCGGGTGCGCGCCGAAGGCACCGGCGAGATCCGCATGGAATGTCCCCAGAGCGAGGCCCATCTGGCGGGCCAGACGCTTGAAGGTCTTCCCCTCAGCCATCGCTCTCTTCGCCAGACTCCTGCCGTCAGGCGCCTGGCCGGTGGCATCGCGGATGATCGCCAGGTCCCCGGTGACCCAGGTCTCCTCGCCGCCGTCTGCCAGGGCTGCCGCCCGGTCCTCCCAGGAGCAGCTGACGATCCCCAGCACCTGCGAGATCGACGTCGCGTGCGCATCGGTCAGGGTCAAGGCGGTGTCCAGCTCCACGTCCCGTTCCGCACGCGGCCGCCGCTGGAACTCGACCACCACACGCTGATCCAGGCCTGCGTCCTCGGCCACAGCCTCCGGAGTGATCATGGTGCGCGTGACGGGACGCAGCTTCGACTCGCTCGCGGTCCGCCGGAGCTGCACCGTGAAAGGTGCCCACTGGTCGAAGTCGCCGTAGGCCTCCCCGCGCGACCGACCGTTGCGACTGCCCTGACGCCGTCGTGCCATCTCCAGCCAGGCGGCGAGGAACGCACGGTCCCGGGCGCCGTCGTAGAGCCAGACCTCATCACCGTGAGCCGCCGTCAGACGTCCGATGAAGGCGTTCTTGCCCGCCAGCGCGGACGGGCGACTACGGACAGCCACCGGCACCGCGACCCGGTCACGATGCCTTTCCCGGCGGCTGGCGACGTGGTCGACGTCGAAGATGTGCATCTCGAGGAAGAGCTGGGGGTCGGAATCCCCTGCAGGAGTGGGAAGGCGAAGTCCACCGACACGAGTCAGGCTGCGACGGCCGCGACGAGCGGGGAACCAGGGCTGATGGACCAACCAGCTCTCCATGACCTCCAGAAAGCCAGGCTGTTCCTCGCCACGCACTCGCGCCATCCACGCCTCCTCCGCCACTGATCCGACTGCCGCTCTGCGTCTTCTCCGACGGTACCGCAGGACGCCGGCGATCCGGCGCTGATCCGACCCATCTGCCGCGAATCGCTCCGGCGGACCCTCAGAGAGGCGGGATCAGTCCTGACTGCGGCGCAGCCTCGCCACTTCGTAGAGAGAGATCCCCACAGCCATGGAGGCGTTGAGCGACTCCGTGGACGAGGCGATGGGGATCGAGACGATCTGATCGCAGGTCTCCCTGACCAGTCGAGAGAGCCCTCGACCCTCGGAGCCGACCACCAGCACGATGGGTTCCCCCGCGAGCGCCAGCCCCGGCAGATCCACATCACCGTCGCCGTCCAGCCCCAGCACGAAGTACCCCTGCGCCTTCGCCTCACGCAGCGCGACGGTCAGGTTCGTCGCCCGGGCGACCGGAATGCGCGCGGCGGCCCCGGCAGAGGTCTTCCAGGCGGTGGCCGTCACCCCGGCACTGCGCCGTTCGGGGACGAGCACGCCATCGGCGTCGAAGGCCGACGCCGCACGCAGGATCGCCCCCAGATTGCGAGGGTCCGTGATGGAGTCACAGGCGACCAGCAGCGGCTGATGTGGGATGTGGCCCTTCTGCGCCTTCTGCAGGAGAGACTCGATGAGCTCCACGGCGTCGGCGTAGTCATAGGGCTCCAGGACCAGTGCGATGCCCTGATGCACGGCGTCGCCGGTGGTGTTGTCCAGCTGACGACGAGAGACCTCCTTGACGCGCACGCCCTGCTCTGCGGCATGGCCCAGCGCCTCACGGACCCGCCCGTCGGAGTCGACGTCGGTGGCCACATGCATCTCTCGAGCGGGGACCCGCTCCACGAGTGCCTCCAGCACCGCGTTGCGTCCGGCCACGACATCATCGGTGCCGTGACCTGAGCCCCGGCGCCCCCTCGAATGCTGCCCCTGCTGCTTCGACTGGGCGCGCTCGGCCAGCACCTTCTGCCGGTGCGCCTTGTGGTAGACGCGGTCCTCAGCCTTGGGAGTCGGGCCCTTGCCTTCGAGCTTCCGACGGCCCTGCCCGCCGGAGCCTGCGCTGGCGCCCTTCTTCTGCTTCTTCCGCACTGCGGCGGAACGGGGGCGAGAATCCTTAGCCATGAATGGCCTCCTTCTGGGACGCGCGAGTCAGCACCCAACGGGCGCCGTCGCGGGAGTCCTCGATCTGCACGCCGACCTCGGTCAGCTGGTCACGGATGGCATCCGCACGGGCAAAGTCCTTCTGCGCCTTGGCCTCGGCCCGCTCCGCGAGAAGCGTCTCCACCAGAGAGGACAGCGCCGCGTGGGCCGGGCCGCCCTCCGCAGCCTCCGGCTCGGGAACATCCAGGAGTCCCAGGACCGAGCTCATCGCGGCGACCTCCTGCGCCCGGGCGGTGGCCGCCTCGCCGTCCCCGGAGTCCAGGGCCGTGTTGCCGGCGCGGACCGTCTCATGGAGCACAGCCAGGGCGGCCGGGACGTTGAGGTCGTCATCCATGGCGGCGGTGAACGCCTGCGGCACGATGCCCTCATGGGTGACGCCCGCTCCTCCATCGGCACGCGCCAGGAAGGTCTCCACACGTTCGACCGCGGCCTCCGCCTCAACGAGGGAGCTCGGGCGGTAGTCCAGCTGGGAGCGGTACTGCGCCTGGCCCAGGAAGTACCGGACCGCCACCGGCCGGGCCGCGGCGAGCATCTCCTCCGGGGAGACCGTGTTGCCGAGGGACTTCGACATCTTCTCGCCCTGAAAGGTCACCATGCCGTTGTGCAGCCAGTATCGGGCGAAGCCGTCACCGGCGCCCGCGGACTGGGCGAGCTCGTTCTCGTGGTGCGGGAAACGCAGGTCCAGCCCGCCGCCATGGATGTCAAACGTGGAGCCCAGGTACTTCGTGGACATCGCCGAGCACTCCAGGTGCCAGCCTGGACGGCCTCGGCCCCAGGGCGAGTCCCAGGAGGCCGTCTCCGGCTCACCGTCCTTGTGGCCCTTCCACAGTGCGAAGTCCCGCGGATCACGCTTGCCGCGCGGATCGGCGTCGGGCGCATCCTGCATGTCCTCCACCCGCTGCCGGGTCAGCTCCCCATAGGAGGGCCAGGACCGGACGTCGAAGTAGACGTCGCCGGAGCCGTCGGCCGCCGGATAGGCGTGCCCGGCGTCCAGGAGCCGCTGGACCAGGGTGAACATCTCGGTCATATGACCGGTCGCACGGGGCTCATAGCGCGGACGGCGCACCCCGAGGGCGTCATAGGCCTCATGGAATGCCTGCTCGAAGCGGTAGGCCAGGGCGAACCACGGCTCCTGCTCCGGGTAGTCCGGCTCCGCCGCGAAGTCCGGTGCAAAGGAGGCCGCCGACTTCTCCAGGATCTTGTCATCGATGTCGGTGACATTGCGGACCGAGAGGACGTCGTAGCCGCTGTGCTCGAGCCAGCGGACCAGGATGTCGAAGGCGACGGCGGAGCGCACATGTCCCACATGAGGGCGACCCTGGACGGTGGCGCCACAGTAGTACAGCGAGACCCGGCCCTCTTCGAGAGGCTCGAAGTCGCGGACGGTCGCCGTCTTGGTGTCATAGAGTCGCAGTGCCACGGGGAAAGCCTATCCGACCTGTGCCGTCAGGGTCCGTGCCCCTTCGTGCCGGGGGATCAGCACTGCGGTGGCAGTGGCCGACACGCCCTCGCCGCGGCCGGTGAATCCCAGCCCGTCCGAGGTGGTCGCACTCAACGCCACCGGAGCCCCTGCCGCCTCGGTCAGCACCCGTTGGGCCTCCACCCGCCGCGGGCCGAACTTGGGCCGCTTGGCCACGAACTGCACGGAGATGCTGCCTATCTCGAAACCGGCATCCCGGACGATGCGGGCAGCCTCCTGCAGCAGCCGGGCTCCGGAGGCGCCTTCCAGCTCGGGGCGATCCGTGCCCAGAGTGTCCGCGCCGAAATGCACGCCCAGGTCTCCGACCCCCGCCGCGCTGAACAGCGCGTCGCAGGCTGCATGGGCCACCGCATCACCGTCAGAATGACCGGTCAGCCCCTGCTCGCCCGGCCAGTGCAGTCCGGCCAGCCACATCTCGCGCGGTTCGGAGGCCGGGGCGACGGCGTGGACGTCGTGGCCGATACCCACCCGCGGGGTGAGCACCATCGGGACACCCGGCCCCGTCTCAGCAGGGGCGGGCGCCGACACCGGCGCGAAGTCATCGTGAGCAGCTCCCGACGCCTCGGCGACAAGAGCCTCCGCGGCGAGCAGATCCGCAGGCGTGGTGATCTTCAGGGCACGCTCATGCCCCGGCACCACGACGACGTCGACCCCGAGCGCCTCGGCGATCATCGCCTCATCAGTCAGTGCCTCGGCCTCTGCGTCAGCGATGTCCCCCAGGTGGGCGAAGGCCCGCTGTAGGAACGCCAGGGTGAACCCCTGCGGAGTCTGGACCGCGCGCAGCTCAGCGCGCGGCACCGTCTCGCGAACCTGCTCAGCCTGCAGCTCGACGCCTGCAGCGCGGGATTCCGCCTCCTCGACAGGAAGGACCCGCTTGATCGTGTCGGTGACCGGGACCGCGGGCACCACGGCCTCCGAGCCCGCCTCGACCTGGCGGGCGACCCGGTGGGCGACATTCCCTGGGGTCAGCGGACGCGCGGCGTCATGGACCAGCACCGTCAGCCTCTCCGCATCCCAGCCGTGCCGGCGGGCATGGTCGGTGACGGCGTCCACGCCCCGCGCCACCGAGACCGGTCGTGAGCTCCCGCCTTCGCAGACCACGACCTCCACCCCGGTCCGGCGAGCATGGTCGGCGCCGAGTGCGGCGAGCTGCTCACGCGCCTCCGGCTCTCCGGGGAGCACCAGCACCAGCAGCTCGAGCTCCAGTCCGGGCGCGGCCTGGGCGCTCATCGCCTCCAGGGCGTGCGCCAGCAGGGGGCGTCCGCCGAGGTCCACGAGTGCCTTCGGCATCCCCTGTCCCAGACGCTGTCCGCTCCCGGCCGCCACCACGACGAGCGCCCGGTGCTGTTCAGCATCCGGGCGCTTCGTCTCAGCCGGTGCGACCTGGGGCCCCACCTGATGATTCACCTGTTCTGTGCCTCGCTGTGTGTTCGGGGCCGCAGGGTCATTTCTTCGCGGACGCCGGTTCGACGTCCTTGGGCTTCGGAGCTTCGTCCAGGACGTCATCCAGAAGCTTCTCAGCCGCATCCTCCTCGAGCTTCTTTGCCAGTGCCAGCTCCGAGACCAGGATCTGCCGAGCCTTGGCCAGCATCCGCTTCTCTCCGGCGGAGAGGCCCCGATCGTTCTCCCGACGCCACAGGTCTCGAACGACCTCGGCGACCTTGTTCACGTCGCCGGAGGCCAGCTTCTCCAGGTTGGCCTTGTACCGACGCGACCAGTTCGTCGGCTCCTCGGTGTACTCAGCCCGCAGGACGTCGAAGACGTGCTCGAGGCCCTCCTTGCCGACCACATCCCGCACGCCGACCAGGTCGACGTTCTCTGCAGGAACCTCGATGGTCAGGTCACCCTGGGAGACTCGGAGCTTCAGATACATCTTCTCCTCGCCCCGGATCGTGCGCATCTTGACTTCCTCGATGGTCGCCGCGCCGTGGTGCGGGTATACAACTGTCTCGCCGACCTCAAAAATCATGTAATTGTTCCCCTTTCCCGCAGACAAGTTTATCACGGATCACACATGAGACAGCGTGTCGAAGCACACCTCTGTCGTCGCGCGGCATAAGGTATGCCGCCGCAGTTCTTCGACAACGTGTAGAATCGCCGAAGACACCCGCCCACCGCGCGGGCCCGAGGTCGACGTCGATCTCGGGCCAGGTCAGCACCCTCCCCCGGGTGCCGACCCCCTTGTCCCCGCGCGGTCACCCTGCGGCGTGACGACTCCTGGCTCGGTCTGCGATGACGTAGTCTGGAATCGATCACCGTCGCACCGACATCGTGAGGAGACTCTCGACGTGAAGCTCGCCCCCTCCCAGGTCCGCCGTGCGGCCACGGCCTCCCTGGCGGCCATCGCCGTCATCGGCATCACCGGCTGCAGCGCCGTCAACTACCAGGCGACCACGCATCAGTACTCCGGCTCCGACGGGGTGCGCGCGGAGATCGACGACGTGAAGTTCCGCCACATCGCCTTCGTGGGCGCCGAAGAAGGCTCGCCCGCCCGTGCCATCGGCACCGTGAACAACGGCGGCACCGAGGACGTCGAGATCGCGATCAGCGCCGACGGAGAGTCCCACACCTTCACCGTCCCGGCCGGCGACGCCGTCTCCCTGGAGCACGACGAGGAGTTCATCATCGAGAACTTCCGCGGAGCCCCGGGCGACGTGCACGAGATCACCGTGAGCGTGGACGGAGAGGGCAAGGAGGTCGGCGCCTCCGTGCTCGACGGCGTCCTTCCCGAGTACCGCGCCCTGCTCCCCGACGGCTACGACGAGGCCGTGGTGGAGCACCTCGAGCACGGCCCCGACACCTGGGGCAGCGGCGCCGCGCACCACGACCCGGACGACGACGGCCACTGACCCGCCACCGGACGGAGCACACCGCCAGACGGTGCCCAGACACCAGGGAGGGCCCAGCCGAAGATCGGCTGGGCCCTCCCTGGTGTCTGGGCACTGTTCAGGCCTTCAGGGCCTCACCCAGCAGACGGCGCAGGCGCACCGGATCCACTCTCCAAAAGTCGCGCACCTGGCCGTCGATCCGCAGCACCGGGATCTCCTCGGCATGACGCGCCAACGTCTCGGGGTCCTCGGTCAGATCCACCTCGACAGGCTGGACGCCGAACTCCGCGCACACCTCGACGGTGACCGCCACAGCCTCCTCACACAGGTGACACCCCTGCTTGGTGAGCACCTCGACGAGCACCGACCGGTCATGCTGCTGCCCCGGGGACGTCTTCTGGACCATCCAGCCCTCCTGCCACGATGAACGGATCTGCCGCGGCTGCGCGCGGCGGGTACGGTCGGTCCGGAACGCTCTCAGGCCCGGACTGACATGCGTCGGAGACGACAAGACCCCGGGAGCGAAATCGCTGCCGGGGTCCATGTCAGCTCAGCGGAGCTCACTTCTTGTTGCGCCGCTGGTGACGAGTCTTGCGCAGGCGCTTGCGGTGCTTCTTCTTCGCCATACGCTTGCGGCGCTTCTTGATCACTGAGCCCATAGGGTGCAGATCCTTGTCTGTCGGTGAATAGTCGAAAGGTCTCGGAACAGTGTAGCGGTTCCGGGGCCCATGACTGGAATCGAGGGCAGCGCCCGGCCCTCAGTCGAACCAGGGGTCCAGGCCGTAGAGCGGGAAGAGCTCCCGGCGCGTCTGCATCACCGCGCGGTCCACCGCATCCGAGGGGTCGTAGCCCAGCTCCCAGGACCGCCACCACAGCTCGGCGTCGTCGTTCATACGCTCCGGAGCCTCCACCCCGCAGGTGCGCCGGACATGCTCGCGCCACGGCTCCGGGACCAGGGTGCGCAGGGGAATCGGGTCCCCGGCGGCGATCGCCGTCAGATGGGTCCAGCTGCGCGGCACCACCCGGTGCACCGAGTAGCCGCCGCCTCCGGTGGCGATCCAGCGGTCCCCACAGACCTCCTCGGCCAGCTGAGCGATGTCCAGGGCCAGCTGCCGCTGCCCGTCGATGCTCAGCCGCAGATCCGTCAGCGGGTCTTCCTCATGGGTGTCACAGCCGTGCTGGGACACCATGGCATCGGGTTCGAAGGCCCGCACCAGCGCCGGGACCACCGCATGGAAGGCCCGCAGCCAGCCGGCGTCCCCGGTCTGCGGCGGCAGCGCCACGTTCACCACGGTGCCCTCTGCGCTGGTGCCGTCCGGGGCCCGTCCGCCGATCTCTGCGGGGAATCCCGTGCCCGGATACAGCGAGACGCCGGTCTGGTGCAGTGAGATCGTCATGACCCGGGGATCGTCGTAGAAGATGTCCTGGGTGCCGTCCCCATGGTGGGCGTCCACGTCAAGGTAGACCACCTTGGACAGCCCTCCGTCCAGCAGCCGCTGGATCGCGACGGCGGCGTCGTTGTACACGCAGAACCCTCCGGCCCTGGCGCGCGCCGCATGATGCAGGCCCCCGGCGAAGTTCACCGCGTGCACCGCCTCCCCGGCGAGGATCGCCTCGGCGCATTCCAGACTCCCCTGCGCGATGCGGGCGGCTCCAGCATGCAGCTCGGCGAAGACCGGAGTGTCCTCGGTGCCCAGCCCGTGCACCGACGAGGCTGGTCCACCGGAGGCGGCGATCTTCACTGCGTCGACGTAGCCGGCGTCGTGCACGCTGAGCAGGGTCTCGTCCTCAGCGATGCCCGGGGAGATCACCCGGACCAGAGGATCATCGAGGATCCCGAACTCCCGGCACAGCCGCTGGGTCAGATCCAGCCGCACAGGATCCATCGGGTGGGTGGCGTGGAAGCGATACTCCAGCAGCGCCGGATCCCAGACCACGGCGGTGGGCACGGCAGCTCGGAACGAGGTCGGAGTCACACCGCGAGCCTACGCCAGGGGCACTCGGCCCGGCGATCCAGGACGGGATGTGTCACGCTCAGGCGCTCTCCGCGAAGTGCTCCAGCTTTGTGACGTCTCCGGAGACGATGATGGTGTCCCCCGGAGAGACCAGGGTGTCCGGCTGGGCATAGACAAACTCCCGGCCTGGGGACTTCACCCCCACCACGTTCACGCCATGGCGGCGTCGCGGCTGGCACTGGTCGATGGTCTTGCCCTGCAGGTCCTTCGGCGGGCGCATCTTGACGATGGCGAAGTCGTCGTCGAACTTGATGAAGTCCATCATCTGCCCGGACACCAGGTGCGCCGCACGCACCCCGGCGTCATGCTCCGGGTAGATCACATGGTGGCAGCCGATCCGCTTGAGGATCTTCCCATGGGTCGGGTTGATGGCCTTGGCCCAGACGTGCTTCACACCCAGGTCGACCAGATTCACCGCGATCAGCACCGAGGACTCGATGGAGGTACCCACCCCCACCACCGCCGAGTCGAACTCGTCGGCACCGATCTGGCGCAGCGCCTCGATGTCGGTCGCATCGGCCTCCAGGACATGGGTCAGCGTGTCCGAGTACTTCTGCACCAGCCCGCGGTGCCGCTCGACGGCCAGCACCTCCTTGCCCTGCGCGATGAGCTGCTCGGCCAGGGCTATGCCGAACCTGCCCAGCCCGACGACCAGGACCGGTCGGTTGCGTTGTTGGCGGCGATCACCCAAGGATCGGCCTCCCCTCCGGATAGCGGTAGCGCGTGCTGCGCTGACGCACGGTCAGCGCAGCCGCGAATGAAATGATGCCCACACGGCCGGCGAACATCAAGGCGGCGAGGATGTACAGGCCCGACGGCGGCAGCTCCGAGGTCAGCCCTGAGGTCAGCCCCACCGTCCCGAACGCCGATATCGACTCATACAACGGCCGCTCCATGTCCAGCCCTGAGATGCTCATCAGCGCCAGCGTGGAGAGGAGCACCATGGTCGCACCCATCGCCACCACAGAGACTGCCACACGGACCGTCGAGGACGGGATGGTCCGGGCATGCGCCACCGATTCCTTGTGCCCCCGCGCCTCAGCCAGGAACGCCAGCCAGATCACCGCGATGGTGGTGACCTTGATGCCGCCCGCCGTGGACACCGAGCCCCCGCCGGCGAACATCAGGGCGTCGGAGATGAGCATGGTGGTGGAGTTCTCCTCGTTGGAGGTCACCACCGAGAACCCTCCGGAACGCATGTTCACCGAGGCGAACAGCGAGCTCTGCAGCTTCTCCCACATCGGCATGTCACCGATGGTGGCGTTGTTGTTCCACTCCATGAACGCGTAGATCGCCGCCCCCGCCACCATCAGCAGCGTGGTGACCTCCACGGTGAGCTTGGCGTGGATGTTCCAGCTGCGGAAGTGCCAGCGGAAACGCCACAGCACATAGAGCACCGGGAAGCCCAGGCTGCCCAGGAAGACACCGATCATGATCGTCCACACCGAGATGGGGTCATAGCCGATGCCGGCCAGCCCGTCCGAGTGGATCACGAATCCGGCGTTGTTGAACGCGGAGATGGCATAGAAGACCCCGTGCCAGAGGCCGGTGAGCACGTCACCCTCGATGGCGATCAGCCGCGGCACCAGCACCGCGGCCAGCGCCGCCTCGATCGCCAGGGAGATGATGATGACGATGCGGATCAGACTGGCGACCTCGCCGAGCTGGTCAGTCTTCCAGCCCTCCTGCGCCACCAGCTTGGTGCGCACGCCCAAGCTCCGCGAGACGCTGGCTGCCAGCACCGACGCCACCGTGAGGATCCCCAGCCCGCCGAGCTGGATGGCCACGATGATGATGACCTGCCCGGCCAGGGACCAGTGGTCCGCGGTGTTGACCGGGGTCAGCCCTGTCACCGAGACGGCGGAGGTCGCCACGAACAGCGCCTCGGGCAACGACGCGGACCGTCCGCTGGAGGTCGCCCACGGCAGCATGAGCAGGGAGGTGAAGACGGCGATCGCGAAGGCGAAGATCAGCAGCGCCGCACGCGCCGGGGATGCCCCGGCGATGCCCTTGAGCCAGCCCACGAAATCGGTCCGCAGGCCTCCCCCGGCCTGCGGCTGTGCGTCCCTCTTCATGGGTGAAAGCCTAGACCTGTTCGTTCAGTTCCGCGGTCATCTCTGCGGAGCGGTGCGCGCTGGCCTTCACGGCCGCCACCACTGCGGCGGCGACGCCATGTTCGTCCAGCCGACCGATGGCCCGCTCGGTGGTGCCGTTGGGCGAGCAGACGGCCTTCCGCAGCGCCGCAGCGTCGGCCGCTCCGGCGTCATGGTTCTCCACCAGCATCCGGCCTGCCCCGTGGACCGTGTGGGCGGCCAGGTCGGCGGCCAGGGCAGGGTCCAGTCCGAGCTCGACCCCGGCGGCCGCCATGTGCTCGGCCAGGTAGAAGGCATAGGCCGGCCCTGAACCGGAGATGCCGGTGAGGGCGTCGATCTGCGCCTCCTCGATCACGTGGACGGCTCCGCAGGCCTCCAGCAGGCCCTGGACTGCGGCGACCTGCTGCTCCGTGGCATGGGCGCCGGGCACCAGCCCGACGACGCCGATCCCCACCGAGAGCGGTGTGTTCGGCATCGAGCGGATCACCGGCTGGTCCGCGCGCAGGGCCCCCTGGATCATCTGCAGGTCCACGGCAGCGGCCACCGAGACCACCACCGCCTCGGGCTTCACCGCCTCGCGGATCTCCTCGCACAGCGCCACGATCCCATGCGGCTTCACGCCCAGGAAGACGACGTCGGCCTCGGCCACCGCACGCCGGTTCGCCTCGGCGTCATCCTCTTCCGCGAGCACGGTGATGCCGTGCTGCTCGGCCCGCGCCTGCGCGGAGGCCGCCGATCGGGAGGTCGCGACGACATGGTCACGGGCCACTCCCGAGGCAAGAAAGCCGGCCAGGATGGCTCCATTCATAGAACCGAGTCCGAGCATGGCGATGCGCATCAGTGGGTCTCCTCATCCGTGTCATGGGCACTCCCCGAGGCCTGAGCCCGGGATGCCCCTCGTGCCAGGTGGTGCCGGGCGAACTCCAGAGATTCTGCCAGCCATCGTTCCTTCTCGCCCACCTGCTTCGCTCCGCGGGTGGCCACCTCGACCGCGACGACGCCCCGGAAGCCCTCGCCGTCGGCGAAGTCCGGAGAGGCGATGAGCTCCAAGGTCTCGGCCACCGGCTGCTCCCCGTGGCCCGGGATGAGGTGATCGTCCTTGAACCCGTTGGACCAGCCGTCGGTGAGGTGGACGTGCTTGAGCCGACCGCCGAGCCGTCGGCAGGACTCCAGGGAGTCCGCCTCCGCCGTGGCCGCATGGGAGAAGTCCCACGTCACATGGGGATAGTTCTGATCCACCGGGTCCCAATGCGGCAAGTACATCGCCGCAGTACGTCCGCCGGCCCTCCACGGGTACATGTTCTCCACGGCGAAGCGGACGCCCGTGTCCTCCTCCAGCGTGGCGATGCCCTCGGCGAAACGCTCCGCGTAGCCCGCCTGCCAGCGGAAGGGCGGATGCGCCACCACCGTGTCGCATCCGACGGCGGCCGCGAGCTTGGCGCTGCGCCGCAGCTTCTCCCAGGCCGAGCCCCATACCTGCTGGGTGAGGAGCAGCGTCGGCGCGTGGATCGCCGTCACCGGCAGCCCGAAGCGCCAGGAGAGCTCGTTGAGCACCGCAGACTGCTGGGTCTCGGCCCTATGGGTGACCATCACCTCCATGGCGTCGTAGCCGAGGTCCTCCGCGATGGAGAATCCCTCGGCCACCCCGAGCGGGTAGATCGAGGAGGTCGACAGGGCCACCGGAATGCGATGCTCAGCGGTGGGCATGCTCAACCGCCGCTCGTGAGGCCGCGACGTCATCCCGCCTCGGCCGGTTCAGTTCACGGGCGAGGTCCACATGGCCCACGCCGGGAGCATGGGAGACCTCCACCGCGTTCTCTCGCACCAGCGCGTCCAGCCGGCGCAGGATGAGCCCCTCGCGCAGGGCCCAGGGACAGATCTGCAGCTCCTCGACGCCGAACGCACGCATCGCCGTCTCGGCCACCAGAGCTCCTGCGAAGACCTGCCGGGCACGGATCGTGGAGACGCCGGGCAGCTCCGCCCGCTCGGCCGCGCTCATCAGCCCCAGCCTCTTGACCAGCGCCTTCAGATCCTTGTGCGTCAGGACCCGAGGCTCGTACGGTCCGGCCGCCGACGGGGCGGCGCCGGTCATCCGGGCCAGGGAGCGGAACGTCTTGGAGGTGGCCAGCACCTCGGTGTGCGAGTTGGGCGTCGGGAACTCCAGACGGGCCGCCTCGACCTCCTCCCGCACATAGGTCTTCAGCGCCTTGATCTGGTCCTTGGTGGGCGGATCATCAGGCAGCCAGTCTCGCGTCAGCCGACCGGCCCCCAGCGGCACCGACATCGCGGAGGTGGGCAGCTCGTCCTGCCCGTAGGCGATCTCGAAGGAGCCGCCGCCGATGTCGAAGTTCAGGATGTGCCCCGCGCTCCACCCGCGCCAGCGGCGCGCCGCCAGGAAGGTCATCGCCGACTCCTGGGCACCGGTGAGCTCCATGAGCTCCACATCGGTCTGGGCGGCCACCCGGGCCAGCACCTCGTCGCCGTTGGTGGCCTCCCGGATCGCCGAGGTGCAGAACGACAGCAGGTCCTCGGCCCGATGACGGGCCGCGAAGCGGGCGGCCTCATCGATGAAGCCGATCAGCTCCTCCTGCCCCTGAACGGTGATCGCACCATCGGAGTCCAGATGCCTGACCAGGGAGAGCGGGCGCTTGTGCGAAGCGAAGGCCTCCGGCTTGGCCCCGATATGGGCGTCCACCAGAAGCAGATGGACGGTGTTGGAACCGATGTCGAGCACGCCCAGACGCATGGTGCCCTACTTCCCCGAACCGGCGGTGGCCGCCTTCTTGGTGGAGGCCTTCTTCGCTGAGGAGCTCTTCTTCGCCGACGAGGACTTCGAGCCGGAGCCCGCCGTGCGACCGCCCTTCTTCGCCGGCGCCTTGGCCCGCTTCTCGGCCAACAGCTCGAAGGCCCGATCCTTGGTCAGCGACTCCACCGAGGTGCCCCGCGGGACCGTCATGTTGGTCTCGCCGTCGGTGACATAGGGCCCGAAACGACCGTCCTTGACCACGACGGGCTTCTCCGACGTGGGGTCCTGCCCGAACTCGGCCAGCGGCTTCGCCGCCTGACGCCGTCCACGCTGCTTGGGCTGGGCATAGATCGCCTGGGCCTGCTCCAGCGTGACCGTGAACAGCTGCTCCTCGGACTCCAGCGAGCGAGAGTCGGCGCCCTTCTTCAGGTACGGGCCGAACCGGCCGTTCTGCGCGGTGATCTCCTCGCCGTCGGCGTCGAGGCCGACCACCCGCGGCAGCGAGAGCAGCTTCAGCGCATCCTCCAGCGTCACGGTCTCCAGGGACATGTCCTTGAGCAGCGAGCCGGTGCGCGGCTTCACCTTCGCCGGCTTCTTCTTCGGCTTGGGCTTGCCGTTCTTGTAATACTCGGTCGGCTGCGCGTCCATGTGCGCCTGGACCTGCTCCTCGGTCATCTCCTCGACGACCTCAGTCACATAGGGGCCGTAGCGACCGTCCTTGGCGACGATCTCCCGGCCTGTCTCCGGATCATGGCCGAGCACCCGCCCAGAATGCTGGGCCTGCTCGAAGAGCTCCTCAGCGCGTGTGGCGGTCAGCTCGTCCGGGGCCAGCTCCTCCGGGATGTTCGCCCGCAGCGGCTGTGCCGCCTCGTCGCCCTCAGCGGCCGGACGTTCCAGATAGGGTCCGTAGCGACCCACTCGCAGCGTGACGCCCTCGGCGATCTCCATGGAGTTGATCGCCCGGGCGTCGATCTCGCCGAGGTTGTCGACGACATGTCGCAGGCCCTCTACGCCGCTGTCGGCACCGAAGTAGAAGCCCTGCAGCCAAGCCTCACGCTCGATCTCCCCGCGAGCGATCTGGTCGAGGTCGTCCTCCATCCGGGCGGTGAAGTCATAGTCCACGTAGCGGCCGAAGTGCTCCTCCAGCAGACGGATCACCGAGAAGGCAGTCCAGGAGGGCACCAGTGCGGAGCCGCGCTTCGTGACATAGCCACGGTCCATGATGGTGGAGATAGTGGGCGCATACGTGGAGGGGCGGCCGATCTCCCGCTTTTCGAGCTCTGCGACGATGCTCGCCTCCGTATAGCGAGCCGGCGGTGTGGTCTCGTGCCCCTTGGCCCGGACGTCCTCGCCGGTGATGGACTCGCCCTTCTCCAGCTTCGGCAGGCGCTTGTCCCCGGATCCGGAGGCGTCGTCCTTCTCCTCGCCGTCACCGGCGGTCTTCTCCCGGATCTCCTCATAGGCGGCGAAGAAGCCCGGAAAGGTGATGACCGTGCCGGAGGCGCCGAAGGTGGCCCTGCGCCCGTCCGCGGCCTGCCCGGTGAGCCGCACTGAGGCGGTGAAGCCCTTGGCGTCGGCCATCTGCGAAGCGATCGTGCGCTTCCAGACCAGCTCGTAGAGGCGGAACTCCTCCTTGGACAGCTCCCCGGCCACCTGGCCCGGCGTGCGGAAGTGGTCACCGGCCGGACGGATAGCCTCGTGGGCCTCCTGGGCCGAGTCGCTCTTCTTCGCGTAGTGGCGCGGCTTCTCCGGCACCGACTCCGGCCCATACAGCTCGGCGGCCTGACGACGCGCGGCGGTGATCGCCTCCGTGGACAGCGTCACCGAGTCGGTACGCATATAGGTGATGTAGCCGTTCTCATACAGCCGCTGGGCCACCTGCATGGTGACCTTGGAGGAGAAGCGCAGGCGCCGAGAGGCCTCCTGCTGCAGCGTGGAGGTGGTGAACGCCGGTGAAGGACGGCGGCTGTAGGGCTTCTCCTCGAGGGAGTCGACCTCGAAGCTGGCCTTCGTCAGACCCTCGGCCAGCGACTCTGCCGCCTCTCGGTCCAGCACCGTGACCTCGGACTTCGAGCGAGTGGACTTCAGCTGCCCTCGATCATCGAAGTCGGAGCCGGAGGCCACGCGGGCGCCGTCGACGGCATACAACTTCGCGGAGAAGGACTCGTCACCCTCCGTGGTGAAGGTGCCCGAGAGGTCCCAGTAGGAGGCCGGGATGAACGCCATGCGCTCACGCTCACGTTCCACGACCAGGCGGGTGGCCACCGACTGCACACGGCCCGCGGAGAGTCCGCGGCCGATCTTGCGCCACAGCACCGGCGAGATCTCATAGCCGTAGAGGCGGTCCAGGATCCGACGGGTCTCCTGTGCGTCGACCAGGTCCTCGTCGATCTGGCGGACGTTGTCCAGGGCCCGGGTGATGCCTTCCCTGGTGATCTCGGTGAAGGTCATCCGGTAGACCGGGACCTTGGGCTTGAGCACCTCGAGCAGGTGCCACGCGATGGCCTCGCCCTCGCGGTCGGCGTCCGTGGCGAGATAGAGCTCGCTGGCCTCCTTGAGCGCGCGCTTGAGCTCGGCGACCTTCTTCTTCTTCGACTCGGAGATCACGTAATAGGGCTCGAAACCGCCCTCCGGGTTGACCGCGAACTTCCCGAACGGGCCCTTCTTCATCTCCGCAGGAAGGTCCGAGGGCTGCGGCAGATCACGGATGTGTCCGGCCGAGGCGTCGACGATGAAGTCGTCACCCAGGTACTTGGCGATCGACCTGCTCTTGGCGGGCGACTCGACGATCACCAGCTTCTTGCCTGCTGCGGCCTTGGGGGGCACTGCTCTCCTCGACGTCGGGTTGGGTGGGCGGCGGTGCTCAATATATCAGTGCCCCGGATCGGTGCCCCCGCCCCCGTCCAGGGCCCTCCGCGGCCTACGGGGACGAGGCGTCGGCCGGAGCGACGGGGGAAGCCCCGAACTCAGGTGCCTCCCCGGAGCGTCCCCCGGAATCTGCCCCAGTGTCTTCCCCGGTGTCTTCCCCGGAGTCTTCCGCGGAGCCCGCCTGGGCAGGCGTCGCGGCGGCGGAACGGACAGGTTCCTCGATGGCGGAGACGAAATAGTGCAGCCGCATGTCCGGGTCCTCCTCGGGATGCTCGTTGCAGGCCTGCTCGTACTCGGCGACCAACGCATACAGACGCTGTTTGAACTCCTGGGCCCGATCCCCGTCCAGCGAGAGGATCCCCGAGGAGAGGATCGGATGCAGCTCTTCCGAGGAGGGGCCGCGCTGCTCGCGGCGCAGGATCTCGTCACTGATGCGCCGTTGCAGCGACTTGATCTGCGCGTTCGCATAGGCGTTCTTGGCATGCGCCGAGGAGTCGAAGCCCGAGATCCGCAGCCGCCGGGCGGCCGCCTGCCAGTAGCGGTTCCTGCCGTCGCCGTGACGCTCCACGCGGCGGATGTAGCCGTACTTCTCCAGGGCCCGCAGGTGGTAGCTCATCGCGGAGGGGGTGACGTCGCACTGCTCGGCCAACTCCGTGGCCGTATAGACCCGGTGGGTGCCGAAGAGCTCGTCCAGGGCCGTCAGACGCGCCTCATGGGCGAGCGCGCGGATCGCCTGGACATCCTTGATGACGACCGCGGGCGGCAGATCGGCATGGTCGTGCCCTGCCTCCGGGGCAGGCGCACCCGTCGACACGTCGTCCTGATCTGCGAATGCGGCGCGAGGTGACATGCAGGAAGTCTAGACGAGCAGATGTGACGCACACATCACGGGACGTCATGGAACACCCCTGGACCACCTGTGATGAGCGGCGGATCGACACGGCCGGCCCTCTCGGGAGCACCTTCAGAAACGCCCCGCGCCCTCTTCAGACGCCTCGGTCAGGAACCCGTCCACATAGAGGTCCAGGATCTCGCCGCGCAGACCGGCGGTGAGCTCGGCGACGTCGACCGTGCCGTCGTCGAGCAGCGCACCCACTGCGGTGATCAGCTGCCCCACGGCGAACTCGCCGTCGGCCGCCCCCAGCACCCCTGCCGCCCCGGAGGAGACCGGCCGGATGCGACGAAGCCCTCCGCCCTGCCGGGCGAGGATGACCTCCGGATCGGCGGCGCCGAAACGCTGGTGCCGCTCTTCGGTGACATCTTCGGCGACGACGAGCCTGAGGTCCAGCACAGCGTCCGGCTCCCGCGCCACGGCGAGCGCACGCTGGGTGGTGCGCCCCAGCGCCGGGCCCAGCGGCTGGTCGACCGGGTGGGTGATCTCCTCCGCCCGGCACCATCTCACCGAGGAGGAGTCATCGTCGCCCGCCTCCGGACGATGCAGCCAGACCATGCCGAATCCCACGGCGGAGACACCCCGGGCGGCGAAGTCCTCCACATAGTCGGAGCACCGGCCGCGGTAGTCGTCGATATCTCGCTGCTCGGAGGCGTCGCGAAGCCATGTCTCCGCGTAGCCGGGGCCGTCCTGCAGATCCCGTTGGATGAACCAGGCGTCCAGGCCGGCCTCCTCTGCCCAGCGACGCGGCCGCTGCTGCCAGTCGGCCTCGCCGTGGACCTCCCAGTTGCCCAGCATCTGGGCCGTCCCGCCGGGTGCCAGCACCGCCGCAAGCCCAGCGACCAGCTCTGCCATCAGCTCGTCACCGGTGCGGCCTCCGTCGCGATAGGTATACCGCTCCCCCACCCTGGCCTCGGTGGCGCGCGGGGTGATGACGAACGGCGGATTGGAGACGACCAGGTCGAAGCGCTCCCCGGCCACCGGCTCCAGGAGGCTGCCCTCACGCAGCTCGACGCGGGCATCCAGCCGGGCGGGGTCCAGCCTCAGCGCCTCGGCGTTGAGCAGCAGGTTGAAGCGGGCGAAGCCCAGCGCACGCGAGGAGATGTCGGTGGCGACCACATGCTCGGCGTGGTCCAGCAGCTGGAAGAGCTGGATGCCGCAGCCGGTGCCGATGTCCAGGGCCCGCCGCACGGGCCGCCGGTGAGTGATCGAGGCCAGCGTCAGACTGGCCTGCCCGATCCCGAGCACATGCTCGGCAGGCAGCGCGCCGTCCACCTGATGCGAGGACAGATCAGAGGCGACCCAGAGGTCCTCGGTCGAGGACCCGCCCGCCACCTGGAAGGGGCGCAGGTCCACCGACGGCCGACACAGCGGACCGTCCCGGTGGGCCAGGCCCAGCCGGACCAGCCCTGCGGCACCGACGCCGGGCAGCGCAGAGTCGACGACGACGGCGGGCACCTCCACGTCCAGCAGCCACAGCGCGGCCAGCACCGCCCCGGGATCCGGCCGCTGAGCGGCGAGCAGCCGACCCACCTGCAGCTGCCCCGGGGCGATCTGCTCCCGGCCCAGGGCCGCCACCGCGTCCTCGCCGAGCAGCTCGGCCACGTGCAGGTTGGTGAAGCCGGCGGCGAGCAGTTCGCCGCGCAGCGCGGCCACCAGGTCCAGATCTGCGGAGGAGGGGGCGGGCAGCGCCGCGGCGGACTCGCGGGACAGGCGGGGCATCGGTGTCAGGACCTCTCCAGGGGCACGGGAGCAGGGAGCTGCGAGGGCCGGGAGAGCCGGTCCTCACACGCCGCGCAGCGGGTCGTCTCAGGGATGTGGCGGCAGTCCTCGCAGTACAGCTGAAGAGTCGAGCAGCCGCGGTCGAGGCAGTTGTGGAAGGTGCTGGTGGGAGCCGCACAGCGCGTGCACTCTCCCACGGTGACGGAGTCCTGGCTGAACCGGGTGTTCATCCGCCCGTCGAACACGTACAGCTCGCCCTCCCAGAGGCCGGAGTCCCCGTAGGTCTCCCCGTAGCGCACGATGCCGCCGTCGAGCTGGTAGACCTCCTCGAAACCGCGGTTGCGCATCAGCGAGGAGAGCACCTCGCAGCGGATGCCCCCGGTGCAGTAGGTGACCACCGGCTGGTCCTTCAGATGGTCGTACTTGCCGGAGTCCAGCTCTGCGACGAAGTCTCGCGTGGTCTCGGTCTCCGGGACCACGGCGTCCTTGAACCGGCCGATCCGGGCCTCCACCGCATTGCGTCCGTCGAAGAAGGCGACCTCCACACCCTCGGCCCGGCGAGCCTCCACCAGCTCATGGACCTCATGCGGCGTCAGGTGCTGCCCCCCGCCGATCACTCCGGACTCATCGACCTGCACCTCGTCCGGGACGCCGAAGGCGACCAGCTCCGGGCGGACCTTCACCGAGAGCCGGGGAAAGTCCTCTGCGCCGCCGTCGGACCATTTGAACTCCATGTCCCGGAACGGGCCGTAGGTGCGGGTCTGCTTCACATACTGCTTCACCGCGGAGAGCTCGCCGCCGACAGTACCGTTGAGACCATGGGGAGACACGATGAGGCGCCCCTTGAGCCCCAGTTCGCGGCACAGGGTGTGCTGCCACAGCCGCACGGCCTCAGGATCCGAGAGCGGGGTGAAGGTGTAGTACAGGACGATCCGGGAGATGCTCACGGCAACCCAGGATACCGATCGGAGAGGCCTCCATCGGCGCAACTTTATGAACTCGTTGCCTCATCCCCTCCCACGGGCAGGCGTTTTATTCATATAGTCGTGACATGACTTCCGAGCTGAACGACGCACTCGTCCGCACCTGGGTGACCGGCTGGGCCAGGACCCACGACTATGACGTGGACCATGCCGGGTCGGTCCACTCGGCCCTGCGCTCCGGCGACTCGGATGAATGGGAGTACGTCCTGTACGCCCCGGACGAAGCCGACCTGCAGAAGGTCATCGCCGAGGTCACCAAGAGTCCGCGGCGCCTGCTCACGCTGATCGCTGAGCCTGGCGACGTGCGCCTGAAGGACTCTCTGAACGGCCTGGAGCGGATCAGCGACGAGGAGAAGCTGATGGCCGTCGACATGGACACCCAGGACGTCGAGGACCCCATCACACCCGAGGGCTACTCCACGACCCGCGACGACCACGACGGGTGGACGCTGTTCACGGTCCTCGACGGCGACACCGTCGCCGCCCGAGGCCGCGTCGCCATCGTCGACGAGCACGCCATCCTCGACCGGATCTACACCAACCCCTCCCACCGGCGGCAGGGACTGGGCACCTTCGTGACCCGCGCGCTGGTGGCCATCGCGCTGGAGGACGACGTCGAGATCGGCCTGCTGGTCGCCAACGCCGAAGGCCTGGAGCTCTATGAGTACCTGGGCTGGACGCTGCTGGGCGACGTGTACGTCTACGGCTCGCCCGACAGTGACCGCACCCGCCCCTCGCACTCCCAGTTCGACGATCTCAAAGGCCAGGCCTGAGCAGCGGAGGCCGTCTCCACGCCTCCGCACGACGTCCGCCGATCGAGGTCCGCGCCCCCGCCGTTCCGCCCGCTCCGGGCGGTCTCCCCGGCCGGGACGCGGCCCTCAGCCGTGTCCGGGGAGACCCTCGATGACCACCGCTGAACATAATCTTCCGCTGTGCTGATCATTCCTGTATTGTCATCGGCACTGCCACGACAGATTCATGCGCACGGCCGGTCCGTGCGCACGGCCGGACATGCGAGGCCTCGCCTCGGCCGCTCCTTCACGTGGCAGCTTCACGTCCCATGACTGAAAGGAGCGGTGATGACCGCCCACCCCTCGTTCACTGACCGTCTCGACGCCGGCCCGGTGATCTGCGCCGAAGGCTTCCTCTTCGAGCTGGAGCGCCGCGGATATCTCTCCGCCGGGGAGTTCGTCCCCGAGGTCGCCCTGGAGCATCCCGAAGCCCTACGCTCCCTGCACGTGGACTTCCAACGCGCCGGCTCGGACATCGTCGAGGCCTTCACCTACAACGGACACCGCGAGAAGATGCGGGTGATCGGCAAGGAGGAGCTGCTCGAGCCGTTGAACCGAGCTGCCCTGCAGATCGCCCGCGACGTGGCCGACGCCCGCCTAGGGGACCTCGTGGCCGGCAACATCTCCAACTCCAACATCTGGGACCCCGCCGACGCGACGAAGCAGGCTGAGGTGCGCGGAATGTTCGAGGAGATGGTCGGCTGGGCAGCGGAGGAAGGTGCCGACCTGATCGTCGGGGAGACCTTCTACTATGCCGGCGAGGCGCTGGCCGCCCTGGAGATCGCCCGCTCCGCCGAGCTGCCGGTGGTACTCACCCTGGCGCCGATGGCCTTCGAGGAGATGGCCGACGGCCTGGGCGTGGTGGAGACCTGCCAGCGCCTGGAGCAGGCGGGAGCCGACGTCGTCGGGCTCAACTGCTTCCGCGGGCCGGAGACCATGATGCCCTGGCTGCGGCAGATCCGGGAGGCTGTGTCCTGCCACGTGGGTGCGCTGCCGATCCCCTACCGGACCACCGAGTCGGAGCCCACGTTCTTCAACCTCTCCGACGACGGCGCGGCCGTTCCCTCCCCCCACGGGCGGACCTTCCCCACCGCGCTGGACCCGCTGTTCACCAACCGCTACGAGATCGGCGCCTTCGCAGCGGAGGCCCACGCGCTGGGGATCAACTACCTGGGCGTGTGCTGCGGCGCCGCTCCGATGCACATCCGTCAGGTGGCCGAGGCGGTGGGCCGCACCACGGAGGCCAGCCGGTACTCGGAACGGATGGAGAACCACTTCATGTACGGCTCGCACGACCGGCTCCCGGGGCACATCGCGGAGCTCGGCTCCCGCGCCTGACGGAGCACGACGGAGGACGGCGGCGGGGCGAGTACCCTGGCGGGATGACCCGCCCCGCAGCCGATCCCGCCGTCGATCCGTTCGCGCTGCTGCGCCGTGCCGGGCTGCCCTCCACGGTCAGCGAGTCCGGCCCGCTTCGTCACGTGCACACGCTGCCGGCACGAGGGGAATCCCGCGCCGACTGGCCCGGATGGACCCCGTCGGCGCTTCGCGAGGGGTACGCCACCGCTGGCATCGAGCACCTCTACACCCATCAGGCGACCGCCGCGGAGGCGCTGCACGCCGGTGAACACACGATCCTGGCCACCGGAACCGCCTCCGGCAAGTCGCTGGGCACCCAGCTGCCCGGGTTGGCCTCCGTGCTCGCCGAGGGCGGCACGGTGCTCTACCTGTCCCCCACCAAGGCGCTGGCCGCCGACCAGCTCGACGCACTCACCGACCTGGCCCGCCAGGTGGGCCACGCCCTGGACTCTCTGGAGACCCCCGACCCGGCGCTGCGCGCGGCCGACGGCGGGATCCGCCCGGCCGCCTACGACGGCGACACCGACCCCGAGGAACGCCGCTGGGTTCGCCAGCACGCCAATGTGGTGCTGACCAACCCTGACATGCTCAACATCGGGATCCTCCCCAACCACCGGGCCTGGGCCCGGTTCCTGTCCCGCCTGCGGCTGGTCATCATCGACGAGGCGCACAGCTGCCGGGGGATCTTCGGCTCCCATGTGGCGCTGCTGCTGCGTCGGCTGCGCCGGGTGGTGAGCCACTATCGGCACGGAGCTGAGCCCGTGTTCGCCGGCGCCTCGGCCACCAGCGGGGATCCGGCGTCGTCGTTCGCCCGGCTCATCGGCGTGCCCGCCGACCAGGTCACCGCCGTGACGCAGGACGGGTCCCCACACGGCGCCGTGGACTGCTACCTGTGGGAGTCCACGCTCTCTGAACAGACCGGCGACGGCGGCGCCCCGCTCAAGCGCAGCCTCACCGTGGAGGCCGCCGATGTGCTCACCGACCTCATGGTGGCCGGACACCGCACCCTGGCGTTCATCAAGTCCCGCCGCGGGGCGGAGACCATCGCCCGCATCGCGGCCGACAGCCTCGCCGAGATCGACGCCGACCTGATCGGCCGGGTGGCCGCCTACCGGTCCGGGTATCTGAAGGAGGAGCGTCGCGAGCTCGAGGATGCGCTGCGCGACGGTCGGCTGCTGGGCGTGGCCTCCACTCCAGCACTGGAGCTGGGCATCGACATCTCTGGGTTGGATGCGGTGATCATCGCCGGCTGGCCCGGGACCCGGGCCTCCTTCTTCCAACAGTTGGGACGAGCGGGCCGCTCCGGACAGCGCGGCGCCGCGTTCTTCATCGCCGGGGACGATCCCTTGGACTCCTACCTGCTGGAGCACCCCGAGACGATCTTCGAGACCCGAGTGGAGGACGCCGTCATCGACCCCTCCAACCCGCATGTGGCAGCCCCGCACCTGCTGGCCGCCGCCCAGGAGCTTCCCCTGACCCTGGCCGACGTCGAGCTGTTCGAACCCGGTCGGTGGCTGATCGACGCGCTCACCGAGCAGGGACACCTGCGGCGTCGGCCGCGAGGCTGGTTCTTCGCCCACGACGACGCCTCCGCGGCCGGCTGGGTGCGGCTGCGCTCCGACGGGGGCGGGCCCTATACGATCGTCGACGCCGAGGACGGCTCGGTGATCGGTGACATGGGTGCCGCCCAGGCCCAGCCGCAGGCGCACCCGGGAGCGGTGTACGTCCACCAGGGACGGACGTTCATCGTGGAGGACCTCGCCCTGGACGACGGCGTGGTGCTGGTGTCCCGGGCCTCGCCGCCGTACTACACCCAGGCCCGGGAGACGACCTCGATCGAGGTGCTGGAGACCTCCTCCTCGGAGACCTGGGGGCGGTTCGAGCTGCACTTCGGGCAGGTGGAGGTGACCTCCGCCGTCGTCGGGTTCCAACGGAAGGCGCTGGGCAGTTCCGAGGTGCTCTCCGACGAGCCGCTGGAGCTGCCGCCGTCGAGGCTGCAGACTCAGGCCGTATGGATCACCGCCCCGGAGACCGCTCTCGCCGCCGCCGGCGTGGTGCCCGAGCACGTGCCCGGGGCGCTGCACGCCGCGGAGCACGCGATGATCGGGCTGCTGCCGCTGATCGCCTCCTCGGACCGCTGGGACATCGGCGGCGTCTCCACCGCCCTGCACGCCGACACCCAGCTGCCCACGATCTTCGTCTACGACGGCCACCCCGGCGGGGCAGGATTCGCCGAACGCGGACACGCCGCCGCCTCTGCGTGGATCTCCGCGACCGCCCAGACGATCCGCGGCTGCGGCTGCGAGGCCGGCTGCCCCTCCTGCGTGCAGTCGCCGAAGTGCGGCAACCGGAACTCGCCCCTGGAGAAGATCTCCGCCCTGCATCTGCTCGAGGCCCTGCTGGCGGCAGCACCCTGAGCAGCACCCGCTCCGGAGACCAGTTGGCTCTGCGGAATGGGCCCTTATCCAGCGGAATTTCGCCTCATAAGGGCCCATACCGCAGAGCCAACGTTCAGGATGGGTGGAGGGCTCTCAGATCACTCGCAGAGGTTCAGCTCCGAGTTCTCCAGGGTGAGGTTCTCCGTCACGATGTTCTCCCCGCAGGGGCTCTCATTGATCGCGGTGTCCCGCAGCAGCAGGTTCTGGAAGGTGATGTCCGAGGTGTTGGCGAACTCGCTGCGCGCCGAGATGCGGATGTCGCCCGGACCCTCCACCACGCCCTGATCGGTGGCCAGGGTGATGTTGTGGCAGTTTTCGATCAGCATCGCGTTGGAGCCGGTGTCGCGGATCTCCAGCTTCTCGATCTCCACCCCGCCGGACTCGGAGACGCAGAAGAATCCGCGGCCGCCGCCGTCGGCGATCAGCTCGCCCACCCGGATGTTGGTCGGATACTCACCGTCGATCTGCCCGTTGCGGTTGGCGGTGCGGAAGGTGGCGTAGCCGGTTCCGGCGGCCGCGCCGTCGCCGACGACGCGTTCGATGTCGGCGTTGACGGTGTCGTTGAGCAGCAGCCCGGCATAGCCGGTGTCCACCGCGGTGACGGTGCCGACGGTCAGCCCGTCCACCCCGTAGGTCTCCACGCCGTGGGACTCGGTGCCCGAGACGTAGACGTCATCAATGGTGATGTTCCGTGCCTCGCGCACGGAGTCGTCGTCGCGGCTGTCGATGCGCATCCCGTGGCCGCCCGAGAGCTGCAGGTCCATCTGGCCGAAGTGCACGTCCGAGGAGGTGCGCAGGTAGACGCCGAAGTTCGGGTTGCCGGTGACGGAAAGGAACGGCACGGAGACGTCCTCGGCGTGCCGGATCCGCACCACCCCGACGTGCTCCTCATAGCTGAAGTTCGACTCGTTGCCGGCCACGTGGATGGTCCCGCAGACCGAGAAGGACGTGTGGCTGGGCAGGTCGACCGCCGCATCGGCGGGCATGGTGCCCGAGCCGCGCACCACCACGGACTCCTGATCGGTGCGACCCTCGGAGAGGCTGTCGACGGCGGCCTGCATGGCGTCGACCATGGCATAGCTCTGGTGGACGGTCTCCCCGCCGTTCATGGCCCGCCAGGTGTCGCCGTTGCGCAGCACCGTAGCGTCGGCGCCGTCCACGGAGCACTCCTCGAACGGGTTCCCGTTGCTTCCCCGCGCGGTGACCGGGGTCAGCAGGGGCTCCGGCTGCTCGGAGATGCCTCCGGCGTTGACCGCGAGGACCGTGTAGTAGTGGTTCACCTCGCTGGCGCCCTGGGCCGTGTAGCTGGTCCCAGTGGTCTCCGCGACCCGCTCGAAGCCGCGATCCGCGTTCAGCGAGCGATAGACGTGGTACTCCCACGCGGCGTCGTCGCCGGTCCAGCTGATGGAGGTGCCCCGCGGGTTGGCCCGGTCCAGCCGCAGGTCCTGAGGAGCCGCAGGCGCCTCCACCGCCAGGTCGACGACGGCGACCGTGTGGGCCTCGCTGTGTCCCGACTCCACCCCGGCGGCGCTGGTCTGGGTCACCACATAGTCGTAGGAGTAGCCGAGCTCGACGGCCTCGTCGGTGAGGCTGACGGCCTCGGTGGTGCCGACGGACTCGTATTCACCGGCTCCGGCGTCGGAGCGATAGAGCGTGTATTCCACGGCCCCCTCGGTGGGCTCCCAGGACAGGGTGACAGAGGGCGGCTGAATGCTCACCTCGTCGGTGTGGAGCCCGGCGGGCGGGGCGACCTGAGAGACCTCCACGCCATTGATGCGTCCGTCGCTGAAGACCTCGAGGACCAGCGAACCGTCCTCAACAGTGGTGTACACACTGTGCTCAGCGAACTCACCGGAGCCGCGCGGATGCAGACTGCCCTGATCCTCTCCTTGAACAGTCAGCTGGGTGTTGTTCGAGGCGATCTGGTCCCCCGAGATCACGGTGACGTGGTACTCACCGTCGGGCAGGTCCACCTGGAACTGCTCCCCGCCGGCCAGGACGAAGTTGCGGCGGACGTCGTCCGGAGCGCCGCGGTCCCGGCAGGCGGCCGGGGCGCTGAGTCCGAAGCCGGCGTCGACGTCGTAGAGCGTGGAGGCGGTGACCTCGAGGCTGCCCTCAGCGACCGGGTCCCCGGCGCAGCCGAAGTCGAAGGCCAGCACCTCACCCGCAGGGATCCCTTCGGACGGCGAGTAGCCGGTCTGGGTGGTGACCGTCTCGGTGGCGACTGTCTGGGTAGGGCCGCTGGGGTTCTGGTCGGTCGGGGTCGGACTGGTCTGAGCGGTGCTGGAGGCCGCGCCCAGCGGTGCGAGCAGGGCCAGTGCGGCTGCTGTCGCGAGTGTAGTGCGGCGTCTGGTGCGAGACCGCGCTCCTCGAGACCTCGGAGGTCGGACAGGGGTCGTCGACATGCTCATCTCCCTCAGTGAGTGATGCGTGCGAGTGATTCAGGTCACGTATTGAAACGTTGCAATAGAACCTACGGAATGCGCTCGCCGCCCACAAGCTCGATGCGCGATGGGCATCACCGAGGGCTTCCCCGCACGTCAACGTCATCACGTCCCACTCCGGAAGCTGACCGATGTCGGATGACAGCCGCCACTGACGGCCGCTCCCCACAGACGAGGAGGGCCCCTGCACCGCCTGGTGCAGGGGCCCTCCTCGTCTGTGGCTGAGGATCAGAACGCCGGGGCGACCTCACCGTCGGGCCAGGTCTCCTCGATGAAGTCCCGAACCTCGTCGGAGTGCAGCAGCTCGTCGAGCTTCTGCAGGTTCTCATCGTCCTCGGTGCCCTCACGCACGGCCAGGAAGTTGGCGTACGGGCTGCCCTCGGGATCTTCGACCAGCAGGCTGTCCTGGGTCGGAGAGAGCCCGATCTCGAGGGCGTTGTTGCCGTTGATCACCGAGGCGTCGACGTCGTCCAGAGTGCGGGCCAACGAGGCGGCGTCAGCCTCGATGAACTCGAAGTCACGCGGATTCTCGGCGACGTCGTTGATGGTCGCCTCGGCCGGGTCGACGCCCTCGGCGATCTCGATCAGGTCGGCGTCAGCCAGCATCGCCAGGGCACGGCCCTGATTGGAGGGGTCGTTGTTGACCCCGATCTGACCACCCTCGGGCAGCTCCTCGAGGGTGTCATGCCGCTCGGAGAACAGCGCGAAGGGCTCCACGTGGACCCCGTCGTAGTGGGCCAGCTCGTAGCCCTGGCCCTCCACCTCAGACTCGAACCACGGCTGGTGCTGGAAGTAGTTGGCGTCCAGCTCCCCGGCGACCAGCGCCGGGTTCGGCTCGGTGTAGTCCTGGTACTCGACGACGTCGAGGGCGAGGCCGGCGTCGGCGGCCAGCTCCTCATCGATGAAGCGCAGGATGTCGCCCTGCGGGACTGGGGAGACCCCGACCGTCAGGGTGGTGGTGCCGTCCTCGTTCTCGGTCCCGACGGGGAATTCGTCGTCGGCGAAGAGACCGCAGCCGGTCAGCGCGAGGGCGGAGACGCCGACGACGGCCGCCGCGGTGGAGAGACGCAGGGTGCGTCCGGAGTGTGCAAATGCCATGGATGTGCCTTTCTGGATGCGAGTAGAACGTGCAGAGTCAGGGTCAGCGGTGGTCGATGCCCCGGGCGATGCGGTCTCCGGCCCACTGGATCACCGCGACGATGATCACCAGCAGCACCACACAGGCGATCATGGTGTCGCCCTCGTACCGCTGGTAACCATAGTTGTAGGCGAGCGCACCGAGCCCGCCGCCGCCGATCGCACCGGCCATGGCCGTGTAGCTGATCAGGGCGACCACGGTGACGGTGAATCCGCCGACGATGCCGGGCAGGCCCTCACGGACCTGGACCTGGCGGGTGATGTGGCCGGAGGAGGCACCCATCATCTTCACCGCTTCCACCTTGCCGGCGGAGACCTCCCGAAGCGCGTTCTCCACCAGCCGGGCGAAGAAGGGGATCGCCCCGATGGACAGCGGCACGACGGCGGCCTGCCAGCCGAGTGCGGTGCCTACGATGAAACGGGTCAACGGGATGAGGGAGATCATCAGCACGATGAACGGGATCGAGCGTCCGATGTCCACGACGAGGCTCACCACCCGGTAGACGGGCGCGTTCGGGGTGAGGCCCTTGGGGCCCAGATTATGGAGGAGGATCCCCAGCGGGAGGCCGAAGATCGCCACGATGATCGCGGTGGCACCGGTCATGAAGAGCGTCTCCAGGATCGCGGCGGGCAGCTGGTTGTGGAAGACCGGGTTGTCCAGAAACCGACCGGAGGCGAGCGGCATCGTGCCGGTCAGGGTGGCTGCGGTGGTGCTCACTGGTGCTCCTCCTGCTGCTCGGCGCGGACGTCGTCCTCTTCATGGGCGGCCCGCTCGGCCTCGACCTCGGCGCCGGTGGTGATCTCGGCGTGGATGCCGTTGTCCCGGAGAACACCGGCGATCTGCTCCGCCTCGGTGCGATTCTTCGGCGTGATGTGCAGGCGCCCGACCTGCCGGCCCTGGATGGTCTCGATGGTGCCGGCCTCGACTCGGGCGTCCAGCCCATGGGAGGACAGCAGCGCGAAGAGCTGGCCGACGTCGGCCACATGGCTGCCCTCAGCCATGAGCACCTCCACCAGAGTGGCCCCGGGCTGCAGCGTCGCGGTCGGGGGCAGGGAGATCAGCTCCTTGGACAGCGAGGAACCGGTGTCCTGGATGACGTCGAGCAGCGCCCCGGTGCGCTCGATGCGCCCTTCGGAGAGCAGCGAGACGGAGTCACAGATCTCCCGGACCACCGACATCTCATGGGTGATGATGATGACGGTGATCCCGAGGCGGTCGCGGAGACGGCGGATCAGGTCGAGGATCTGGCGAGTGGTGCCGGAGTCCAGTGCGGAGGTCGGCTCGTCACAGAGGAGCACCCGCGGCTCGGCGGCGAGGGCGCGGGCGATGCCCACGCGCTGCTTCTGCCCCCCGGAGAGCTGAGCGGGGTGGTTGCGGCGGCGGTCGGTGAGCCCGACCAGGTCCAGCAGCTCCTCCACCCGGCGCTTCCGCTCCTTGGCAGGCACCCCGGCGATCTCCAGCGGGTGGGAGATGTTCCTCTCCGCCGTCCGCGAGTCCAGCAGGTTGTGATGCTGGAAGACCATGCCGATGCTGCGGCGGGCCTTCATCAGCTGGCCCCCACTGGCCTGGCCGAGGTCGACGCCGTCGACGCTGATGCTCCCCGAGGTGGCGGGGTCCAGACCCGTCAGGCAACGGATCAGCGTTGACTTGCCAGCGCCAGAGCGGCCGACGATGCCGTGGATCTCTGCGTCGGGGATGGTCAGGTTCACCTTGTCGAGCGCGGTCACCCCGCCGGGGTAGACCTTGCTGACCTGTGTCAGTTCGATCATGCGGACTCCATGGGTCTGGGCGTGGGCGGACCGCCCTCGTGAGGCAGGAAGATCCACCCGGGGCGATGCGCTGCGGCAGTCCCCAGTTTCTGGGCATGGGGGCGCCTCCGGGCCCAGATCATGGGCCCACGGCGGCGCTGGTGAGATGGAGTGGGGGGCGGGAAGGACACCTGGGTGTGCCGGCCGCAGTCGTTCCTTTCGTCGCTGCTCTTGCCCGTTCCATCCAGTGCTGGGGACCAGCGAGAACAGGCCGCTTCTGTCGATCCGGACCACCCGTGAACATGGGGTTGGTGAGTGACCTGTGCTGGATCGGTCAGAGACGCGAAGTCTCCGGGTCACTGCTCGTGAAGCACTCCCAGCCTAGCCGAGGGGGCGGGCACCGTCATGCTCGGCACCGCGCCGTCGTCGCGCCGCGTCACAGATGATGTGCAGATCACAGCCGCCTGGCCGAGCAGATCACCCTTGGAGCGCGACGGCGGGTGCGCCTGACACGTTGCTCCTCCACAGGCACGCCGGTGCGGCCGGGACACGCGCAGCTGTCCACAGAGCGCAGTGCGGGCATGGTCCTGGGCCTGGCCCGCGAGCAGGATCGACTCATCGCCCGGATCCCCGGGCGGCGCATCGAACCGCAGGACAGTGGAAGGACTGATCGCCATGCACTCCGTCACCACCCACCCCGTACCCCTCTCCCCCACCCCGGCACTGCCCGCCCCAGCGGAAGGGATCATCGATGAGGCTCGCCCCTCGGGCGTGGAGGAGATGCTCCGCGATCTGCACCAGGAGGAGGAAGGGCTCGCGACCGCAGAGTACGGAATCGTGATGCTGGCCGCCGTCGGCTTCGCCGGGCTGCTCGTGGTGGTGCTCTCCTCCGGTGAGGTCCGGGAGATGCTCGCCGGTATCGTCCAGCGGGCGCTGACCCTCTGACCATGCCTGCCGAGGAACAGATCGTGGCAGCTCCGGAAGTGCCAGCTCCCTCTGTCCGCGGGCAGCAGAGGAGGGTCCATCGGAGTCCTCTCGCCGACGAGCGCAGAGCCGAGGACGGCGGGGTCAGCGCAGAGTTCGCGGCTGCGCTCCCCGCCGTGGTCCTCGTGCTGGGCCTGCTGCTCAGCCTCGGCATGCATGCGGCCGCGCAGGTCTCCCTCGAAGGGGGTGCCCGCGCGGCCGCACGCGAGCTGGCCCGCGGGGAGTCGGAGTCCTCCGCCGTGGAGGCCGCGCAACGGATCTCCGGAGAATCCGTCCACGTCGCGACCACCTCCGAGGGGGAGTACGCCCGGGTGACGCTGACTCGCCCGGTGCGGCTCCTGGGACTGGTGGAGATCTCGGCCGAACAGACGGCCGCCGCTGTGGCCCGCGTGGAACAGCCTGCCCACAGGCCACCCTCCGGACGCTCCGCGCAGGGAGATCGGTCATGAGCGGCGTCCCCTTCCGTGAGGAACGCGGCTCCGGCACCGTGCTGGTCCTCGCCATGATCGCGGCATTGGTGATGCTCATCGGCGTGGTCCATGTGCTGGGAACAGCGGCGGTCGCGGCGGCGCAGGCGGCACGCGGCGCAGACCTGGCCGCCTTGGCCGGTGCGGACGCCGCCCGAGGCCTCACCCCAGGGGACCCCTGCACGGTCGCCAAGGCGGTGGCCGAGCGCAACGTGACCCGTCTGGACAGCTGTCAGGTCACCGGGCGGGACGGCACCGAGGTCCTCGTCAGCGTCAGTGTCGGCGTGCCGGTGCTCCCCGCGTCGCTGAGCGGGGAGCACCGGGGGCCATGGGAGGCCACCCGCACCGCACGGGCCGGGCCACCCTCGCCGGCAGAAATGTGACCCCGGCGACAGTGCACGCGCATAGAATGTCGACCATGAGGATAGAGGTCCTGGGCCCCATCGGGCTGCGGGCCTCCACGGGGGAGACGGTGGAGGTCCCCGAACGCAAGGTCCGTGCGCTGCTGGCCGCGCTCACCGCCGACCTCGGAGACGCCGTCCCCTCCGACACCCTCATCGAGCGCGTGTGGGGCGCCGACCTCCCCGCCCACCCGATTCGGGTGCTGCAGGCCAAGCTCTCGCAGCTGCGCTCCGTCCTGGATGCAGCGCATCCCGGCGGACGAGCTCTGCTGAGCAGCGGCCCCGGAGGCCACCGGCTCGCCGCCTGCCTCGATCGGACGCCCGACGTCGAGCCCTCCCGGCACGGGCCAGGGACCGACGCTCCCGACCAGGAGGAAGCACCTCCGGAGAGCGCTGAGATCCGGCTCGAGGTCGACGCTGAACAGCTCCGCACTCTACTCTCGGCGGCCCGCGACCATGACGATCCGGCGGAGAGGGCTCCACTGCTCCGTGAAGCACTGGGCCTCTGGCGCGGTGAGCCCTACGCCGAGCTTCGTGACGCAGCATGGCTCGCCCCGACCATCCAGCAGCTGCGAGAGCTGCGCCTGGAAGCCACGGAGATGCTCGGCGCCGCCCTCCTGGGCCGGCACGAACCGCAGCAGGCCTCACAGGTGCTGCTGCCGGCGTTCGCCCAGAACCCGCTGCGGGCCGAGCTCTGCCGACTGCTGATGCTGGCCCTGCATCGAGCACGCCGCCAGCCCGATGCGCTCGGGGTGTTCGCACGGCACCACCGGCACCTGGTGGAGGAGCTCGGAGCCGACCCCGATCAGGACACGGCCGCCCTCCACGTCCGGATCCTCCAGCAGGACCCGTCCCTGCACAACCCCGGCTCCGTGCAGGCAGGCTCTGCGTCCGACCTCCGCCCTTCTGCCGCACCGATCGCTGGGGCGCGGAGGGTCCTTCCGACCTTCGCCTCCAGCTTCCTGGGCCGCTCTCAGGAGCTGCGTGAGGTGGACCGTCGGCTCCAGCAGGGACCGCTGACCACGATCCTGGGCGTCGGCGGAGTGGGCAAGACCCGCCTGGCGGTCCGGGCCGCCGAGAGATTCATCGAGCACTCCGGCCACCCAGCCCGATTCATCGACCTCACCAGCCTCGACCCCGAACCCCCAGCCATGGAGGAACCACCGGGAGGTCCGGCCCTCGGCGACAACCGGGTCGCCCGCGCCATCGCCGAGGGCATGGGACTCACCGTGCCCCGCCGCGAGGCTCCGGACCTGCTGTCCCAGCTCGTGACGGCTCTCCAGGCGAGTCCCGGACTCCTGGTGCTGGACAACTGCGAGCATGTCGTGGGCCAGACCGCAGCCGTCGCCGATGCGCTGCTGGCCGGCGGTGCCTCGCTGCACATCCTCGCCACCAGTCGCGAGCCCCTCGGCCTGCCCGGCGAACAGCGCATTCCCCTCGACCCTCTGCCGATGGCCGGGACGGTGGAGAGCGCCATCGAGTTCTTCCTCACCCGAGCCCGGGAGGTCAGACCGGACCTCCCGGACGATCCGGCGGTCAGAGCATCCGCCGCTGAGCTGTGCCGTCGCCTGGACGGGCTGCCGCTGGCCCTGGAGCTGGCCGCCGCGCAGACCGTGGCGCTGGACCTCGACACGCTGCTCGCACGGATCAACGACCGACTCGATCTGTTGCGCCGCCCCGGACGCGGTGCGCCCCGCCGCCAGCAGACCCTTCGCGGAATGCTGGACTGGAGCTGGTCCCTGCTCGACGAGCCCGAGCAGATCCTGCTGCGGCGCTTGGCGGTGCACCCGGTCTCCTGGACGTTGGAGACCATCGAATCGATCTGTGCCGATGCCCCAGGGGATCCGTTGCGCTGCGGACAGGTCATGCCGACACTGATCAGCCTGGTCGAACGCAGCCTGGTGGTCGCCGAGGACGGCGACCACGGGCGGCGGTACCATCTGCTGGAGTCCGTCTCTGCCTACGCCGCGGAGAAGCTGCACGAATCCGGAGAACGTGAGCACCTCGCCCTGATCCACCTGCGGCATTGGCGGGACGAAGTCGCCTGCGCCCAGGAGCACCTCTTCTCCGCCCACGCCAGAGACTGGGTGGTGCGCCTGCAGCAGGAGCGGACCCACATCATCCACGCCTTCGACGAAGCCGTGGAACAGGAGCGGGGTGACGACGCCGTCGGACTGGCCAACTCCTGGTTCTGGCATCGATGGATGACCGGCGCCGTCGTCGGACTGGGTGCGGAGCTGCGACGTGCCGCGGACTGTCCCGGCCCGCGGGACGCCGCCCATGCCCAGGTGCAGCTCCTCGCGGAGATCACCGACGCTCGACGACCGGACCTCCATGGACGCATCCTGCGCGCTCTGGACGAGTTCTGCTCGCTGGAGGGCGGCGGTCCGCCCTTCCAGCCCGCGGCCGAGGTTCGCCTGGCCCGCATGCAGGTCCAGTGGTTCGCCGCCACAGCGTTCCTGGCCTCCCGAAAGCGCCGGCCGCTGGGACGTCGACTGGCTGATGAGGCCGTGGAGCATCTGGTCGACGCCGGGGACCTCCGCGGCGCGGCCTTCGCCTCGACCCAGCGCGACTGGTTCCTCCTCGACGCCGGGGAGACCGCCGTCGGGATGCCTGGACACCACGACGCGGAGCAGATCCTCCGCGCCCACGGAGATGCCTACGGACTCATACAGATCCTCGGCATGAAGCACCTCCAGGCTGAGCGCGACGACGACCGAGGCGCCTCCGCCGCCGCTGCCCAGGAAGCCGCCGCACTGGCCCGAGAGCTCGGAGCCCTCGGCGAGGAGTCCTACTGGGAGACCGTGCGCGGCCTCCATGCACTCACCGACGCTGATCCGTCCGCCGCCCGAGCGCATCTGCAGCGAGCCCAAATGCTGAGCCTGCACTGCGGCTTCGGAGCCGAGGCCGCCTTCGCCGAACTCGCACTGGCCGAGCTCGCCGACCACGAGGGCGACGACGCACAGGCTGCCCTGCACCGCTCCAAGGTCTCCTCACGGACCCCCGAGAGGTGGGTCCGCCGGGTGCTGGAGGCGACGACGCCGGACGTCCGGCCCTCAGACCAGCAGCGCCCTCTCAGCCCCTGAACCGGCGGCCGAACACCACGATGCCCACGGCCGTGAGCAGGACCACCAGGGAGAAGACCAGGTAGCCCGCCTGGGTCGCCGCGGTGAGGCCGGCGTCGGCTGCATGGAGCAGAGCGTCAGCATCGGAGGCCTCCAATCCCACGGCCGCCGCCGGGGCCGCGCCGAAGCTCTCCCCGGCGGCGTCGACGACCTCAGGGTCCAGACTCCCCGGGGCCGCGCTCCCCAGGACGGTGCGGTGAATCATCAGGGCACCGGCACCCATCAGCGCGATCGACGAGGCGCCCCCCAGGCTCGCCGCAACCTCCTGCAGCGCAGTGGCGGACCCCGTCTTCTCCACCGGGGCGGCCCCGATGAGCCGCTGGGAGAGCAGCGTGATGTACGGGGCAGCCATGAGCATCGTCACCGCCAGCAGCGCCGCGAGTTCGACCACGCCGCTCTCGGGCAGTCGCAGAGCCAGCATCAGGCCCGCGGCTCCTCCGATCCCGAGCAGCAGCCCGCCGACCACCGGGCCCCCACGATCTGCCAGCGGTGCGGCCGCGGTGCCCACGGTGGCTGCGACCGCCGGAGCCAGCAGCACCAGCCCGGCCTCCCACGGGCTCAGTCCACGGACCATCTGAAGGTGCTGCGCCATGAGCATGTCGACGAACATCGTCCCCAACATCACGAGGAAGAGCACCACCAGGAGCCCGGAGAACACCCGGCTGTGGAACAGCGAGAGGTCCAGCAGCGGGTGGACCGTACGTGCCTGGCGCCGCAGGAAGACGAGCACCAGGATCATCCCGAGCACCGCCGAGGCCACGCTGATCGGGTCGGGACCGGATGCGGCGATCTCCTGCATCCCGTAGACCAGGGCGAGGATCGCCGCCACGGAGAGCAGCACGCTGGCCAGGTCGATGCGGACCGTGCGGTCGGCGTGGTTGCGGGGAAGCAGCAGCGGTCCGCTCAGCAGCAGGACCGCGGCGATGGGCACGTTGATCAGGAACACCGTACCCCACCAGAAGTGCTCCAGGATGAAACCGCCGAACGGTGGTCCTGCCGCCATCCCTCCGGAGAAGGCGGCCATGAACAGGGCGAAGGCGATCCCGTACTGCCGATCATCCTGGAAGGTGGTCCGAATCATCACCAGCCCTGCAGGGGTGAACGCGGCGGCTCCGACGCCGAGCACGGCCCGAGCGAGGATGAGCATCTCCGCATCGGCCGCAAAGGCCGCCGTCAGCGACGCGAGCCCGTAGGCGGCCACCGCCCCCAGCAGGAGCCGTCGAGCACCGATCCGCCGGGTCAGCAGCCCGAAGGTGATCATGGTGGCCGCCGTGAGGAACTCCCCGATATGCAGGATCCACAGCGACTGGGAACCCGTGGGAGCAAGATCAGCACTGATCGCCGGCATCGCCAGGTACAGAGCTGTGACGTCGGTGGCGAGCATGAACAGCGGGACCACCATGATCGTGAGCCCGAGCCACTGCCGCGCTGTGGCCTTCGGCGCCCGAGCCCCGCCTCCGGTGTGGCGTTCACCCGTGACCGCGGTGCTCATTCGGCGATCCCCGCCGGGTACTCGCGCCGGGCCCGAGACTCCTTCAGAGAGAGCGCCCACCAGGTCAGCTGATCGAGCAACTTATGCGCCCACCGACCCATCCGTTCGGCGTCGACGGCGCGCCCATCGTGGTCGAAGCGCTCCCAGAACCTCTGGAGCACGACCGCGTCACGCAGCGGGACCGCGTTGAACTCCACGAAGACGCCACGCAGGTGCTCGATGGGAGGGAAAGCCCCGAAGTGGCCGCCATAGGCGACGAAGCCGACCGGCTTCAGGCTCCACTCGGAGTAGAACCAGTCGATGGCTGTCTTGAGCACCGGCGCGTAGCTGCGGTTGTAGGTCGGCGTCACCACGACGAAGGCGTCGGCGCGCACCAGCCGACGTCCCAAGGCTGCGACGTCCTCGGGAAGCGCCGCCTCCGGATCGTTCCCTCCAAGTCCGGGCGGCAGGTCGAACCCGGCCAGGTCGACGAGGTCGACGTCGAACCCGGCGTGCTTCTCCGCCTCCCGAGCGAACCAGGAGGCGGGGGTGGGCCCGAACCGGTCCGGGCGGGTGCTGCCGATGATGACGACCAGCCGCGGCCGCTCCTGGACGGTCTCGACGGCGTCGACGGTGCCACCAGGAGTGGCCTGAGGGCCTGTGGTCTCAGTGCTCGCAGTCATGGGATCCTCCTTCTCGGTGTGGATGGGTGAGGCCGCACGTGGTGTCGTGCGGCTCATCTGCGAGCGTGACGGACACCCGCTCCGAGAGTGCTCCGGTGATGCTCCGTGGATGCTCCGGCGGCGTCGGGTGCCAGGCCTTCCGCCCGGTGCGACCGTCCAGTACCCTCCTGACCAGGAGGTTCCATGAACCATGCAGAGACCGACCACCGGCCCAGCAGCCAGGTGTGGAGCGAAGCCACGGCCCGCCGGTACGACGACACGCTCGGCTGGATGGGCACCTCGGAGGCGGTGGAGCCTGTGGTGGACGCCTTGGCGAGACTTGCCGGGAGCGGGCGAGCGTTGGAGTTCGCCGTGGGCACCGGCCGGATCGCGGTGCCCCTCGCCGCCCGAGGCGTGCCGGTGGAGGGCATTGAGCTCTCGGCCCCTATGGTCGAGAAGCTGCGCACCAAGGTCGACGCCGGGACCGTGCCCGTGACACTCGGGGACATGGCCACGACGCGGGTGCCCGGGGAGTTCTCGCTGGTCTACCTGGTCTACAACACGATTTCGAACCTGTTGACGCAGCAGGAGCAGGTGGAATGCTTCCGCAATGCGGCCCGACATCTCATCCCGGGTGGTCGCTTCGTGATCGAGCTCGGTGTCCCGCCACTGCGCCGCCTGCCGCCAGGCCAGCTGGCATGCCCCTTCGAGGTGACCGAAGAGCATCTGGGCTTCGACGTCGTCGACCCGGTCACGCAGAGGCTGACATCGCACCACCACTGGCCTGCCCGCGGTGTGCACGGGCTGAGTGAACATCGCTACATCTGGCCGGCCGAATGCGACCTGATGGCCCAGATGGCAGGACTCGCACCCGAGCACCGGGCCGCGGACTGGCACGGTTCCGAGTTCACCGCAGAGTCGGACTCGCATGTCTCCGTGTGGCGCCGACCAGCATCGGGCTGAACGGGGCACCTCATGCTCCCGCCCGTCACGTGGTGGGCCCAGCTGCTCAGGCGGCGGACCTGTCCTCCCCTGCACGGCACGGGCTACCGTACCCCCGAAAGGGGTGCTCGATGACCGACCGTGAGCAGCGGACCGAGGAGTTCATCGAGCTGCGCCCTCTGCTGTTCTCCATCGCCTACCGGATCTTGGGCAGCGCGGCGGAGGCCGAGGACGTCGTGCAGGAGGCATGGCTTCGCTATGCGAGCGCCGACGCCGTCGTCGAAGCACCTCGGGCGTTCCTCACCACGGTGGTCACCCGGCTGGCCGTGGACGTGCTGCGTTCAGCCCGGGCGCGTCGGGAGCAGTACGTGGGGCAGTGGCTTCCGGAGCCGATCCTCACGGATGACCCCGACGGCCCCGAGGCCCGGGCCGAACTCACCGAGTCCATCTCCATGGCGTCGTTGCTGCTGCTGGAGAGGCTCAGCCCCCTGGAGCGTGCGGTGTTCGTGCTGCGTGAGGTCTTCGACGTCGACTACGCCGAGATCGCCGAGGCCGTGGAGCGTTCCGAGGACGCCTGCCGACAGCTCGCGAGCCGCGCTCGGCGCCACATAGCCCGGCAGCGTCCGCGATTCGACGCCGACCAACACGATCGTCAGGCGCTGACCGAGAGGTTCATGGCCGCCTTCCGGGAGGGCGACGTGGAGGGGCTGCGGAGGCTGCTCGCCGCCGAGGTGACCATGGTCGGCGACGGCGGAGGGAAGGCTCCCTCGTTGCCCCGCCCGGTCGCCGGTCGGGAGAAGGTCGCGAGCCTGTTGGCTTCGGTCGGCCCGCCGATGGTCTCCATCGGGGTGACGCTGCAGCTGCGCGAGGTCAACGGGGCGCCGGGCCTGATTACCCGTGCCGAGGAGGGAACGATCGTCAATGTGGTGGTCCTCGACGTCGTCGACGGACGCATCCAGACCATCCGGTTCATCAGCAATCCCGACAAGCTGAGGCATCTGGGCGCGGTCAGCGACATCTGGCGACTGAAGGACGAGTTCCAGCAGGCCCGCCGCGCCGCACGCGAGGAGAGCGACACGTCCACCTGATCCTGCGGGTCCCGTCGGGTCAGGCGCCCAGGTGTCCTGATGTCACAGATGAGGTCATGTCACAGACCAGGCCCTCCTCTCGTCCTCAGAGGTGACAGGCGGCGGTCTCCCCGCCGCACCGCATCTGGGAGGACATCATGAAGACCACCGCTGACCGCAGTCTCAAGACCTCGCCCCGCTCTCTGCTGAGGGAAGGAACCCTCGTCGTGCTGGCCGCGACCCTGCTGAACCTCGCTCTCTACGCCGCCGCCCGGGGGCTCGGGGCGACCATACTGCTGGACCCGCCGGCTCAGGAGCCGAATCATCTCATCGTGTGGTTCGACGTGGCGTGGAAGACCGCCCTGCCGCTGGTGTTGGGAGTCGCCGTCCTCGGACTGGTGCGCCGCTCACGCTTCGGGCTGACAGCTCTGCTGATCGCCGTGCTGGTGATCTTCGTGCCGACCAGCGTCGTGCCGGCGGTGGTCGCCCATGACGCGATCACCAGCACCACGCTGCTGCTGTTCCATCTGCTGCCCACCGCGGGATTCGCCGTCCTGGCCCTGCGCGTCCGGCAGACTCAGCCGGAGACCATGCCCCGGGCGGAGCGGAGCGTCTCCACATAGGCATGGCGCCTGGCCGCGTCGTCACCGGGGATCAGGCCGTTGAGCTCGAGGCTGACCAGGCCGTGGGCCAGCGCCCAGATCCGCAGGGCGGCCTGCTCGGCGGAGCCTCGATCATCTGGAACGCCCAGCGCCCTGGCGACGGCGGCCCGCAGCACGAGGAAGGTCGGCGAGACCGGGGTGGCGGGACGGTCGAACGTCTCGTCCAGAGCATCGAACATGATGCGGTAGAAGTGCGGATCGGCCAGGGCGAACTCCCGGTAGGCGACCCCCAGGGCGAGCAGGTCTGCACCGGGGTCCGCAGTGTGCGCGACGTCGGCGAGCGCGTCGCCGAAACGACGGAACCCTTCCTCCACCACGGCCTGGATGAGCGCGTCCCGGCCACCGAAGAGGGAGTAGACGGCTGCGGTGGTGGTCTGTGCGCTGCCGGCGACCCCCCGCAGCGAGAGTCCCTGCGCTCCGGAGGAGGCGATGACGTGGGAGGCCTCCTCCAGCAGCCGGGTCCTCAGCGACTCGTCATGGGTTCGGGGGCGGGCCATGGTGAGGAGTCTACTCTTGACACGAGGTTTTCTCACGCCGTTATATAACAGTGTCATAGAACGTCGCCGTCACCCATGGGCGCACCATGAATGGAGTCGACCATGATCGACCTCTCCCCCGCCGCGCAGACCACCGCAGGCATCGTCATGCTCGCCGCGATCACTGTGGCCTTCGGCGGGCACTTCCTCACCAAGGTGGTCCGGGGCCACGTCCCCGCCACGGATTTCCAGGTCTCCTTCTTCCGCGCCGGCCATGCACACGCCGGCGTCCTGATCATCCTGGGGCTGATCTGCGTACTGTTCGCCGAGACCACGAGCCTGCCCGGGGGCTGGCAGTGGCTCGCCCGGTCCGGGGTTCTCGTGGCGGCCATCCTCATGCCCGCCGGCTTCTTCCTCTCAGCTGCCGGGGCGGGGCGCACTGAGCCGAACCGACTGATCGTCCTGCTGTGGATCGGCGCCACGTTCCTGGTGGCCGGGCTCGCCACGCTCGGCATCGGGCTGCTGATCAGCTGACCCCACGGGCTGCGCCGCCGAGTGCCGCACCAGCACCGGACCCTGACCGGTGACCCGAGCCCCGCCGCTGACTACGCTGGGCCCATGGACACCACCTTGCCGCTCTACGACGACGCCGGACTCTCCCGGGTGCTGTGCGTCGCCGCACACCCCGATGACCTCGAATACGGGGCCTCCACCGCCGTCGCCCGCTGGACCGCCCGAGGAGCCAAGGTCTCCTACCTGCTGCTGACCGCCGGCGAGGCAGGCATGCGGTCCCGCGATCCGGAGGAGGTCGCCGCACTGCGCAGCGCCGAGCAGCGGCGGGCCTGTGACATCGTCGGCGTCGAGGACCTGGTGATCCTCGATCTGCCCGACGGCATGCTGCAGGCAGACCTGGACACCCGACGCCTGATCGCCCGCCGGATCCGGCAGGTCCGTCCTGACGTCGTCGTCACCCAGCCGTGGGAGCTGAAGGTGGAGTGGGGCCTGAACCATGCGGACCACCGGGCAGCCGGCATCGCCGTCGTGGACGCTGTGCGCGACGCGGACAACCCCTGGGTGTTCCGCGAACTGTTGGAGCAGGAGCGGCTGGAGCCCTGGGGCGCGAAGGAGCTGATCGTCGTGGGCGCCGAACCCACTCACCTGGTGGACGTCACCGGAGAACCGCTGGAGAAGGGCATCGCCTCACTGCAGGCCCACCAGGAGTATCTCGCGGAGCTGGGCGGGGACTTCGACGTGCGCGGGATGCTGGAGGGGTTCACCGCAGAGCTGGGAGCCTCCGCCGGCGTCGACGGCATCACCCACGCTCTCGGGGTGGCGGTCCACCCGATGGGCTGAGGCGGGTCTCTGGCGCCGGCGCCGCTCCCGGCAAGCAGACCGTGCGACGAGCCAGCAGAAGCTCCCCGATCAGCGGCGGGATCAGGAAGAAGATCGCGCTCACTGCCCCGAAGGCCACCCAGACGAGCAGCCCGACGTCGGGGTCGAGGATCCCCCGCGCTCGCCCGTCCACCCAGACCAGCGTGGCGGCCAGGCAGCCCCCGGCGAGCGACCAGGCGGACAGCCGTCTTCCCGCGGCCGCGAGGACGAGGGCCACCAGCATCGGCGGAAGCGTCAGCCCGAACTCATAGCCGCTGAGGATGTACGCCACATACGAGCCCGCGCAGAGGAGCGCCGCCGCCCTCGGTGCACGGGACAGGCCGAGCAGCGACAGACAGCCGACGCCCAGCAGCAGCCATGCCCCGACGGCGGGCTCCCGCGTGGCTCCCCAGCCTTCACCGAGGGCCACCGGGGCGCCGGAGAGGCTGCCCAGGAACGCCCCGAGCTCGAGGAGGATCGCCACCGGGACGCCGACCCTGAGCAGCACCGACGCCCCTCTCACCAGATCACCGCCGTCACGACGGCGAGCAGACCCAGGGCGCCGGCGGCAAGATCGGGCACCACGGAGCGGACCTTGCGCCGCGAGGCCGTGGCCAGCACGACGGCGCCGGGCAGGAGAAGTCCAGACCAGGGCCCCCGACCGTCGGCCCGGGAACGCATCCTCGATGCGGCCGCCGACGTCATGCGCACGGACGGGTTGGCACGGGCGACCACCAAACGGATCGCGGGCGCAGCCTCCTGCTCCGAGGCCCTGCTGTACAAGCACTTCCCTGAGAAGCAGGACATCTTCCTCGCCGTCTTGCAGGAGCGATCCCCACGCCTGCCTCTACTGGGGGAGGCCGCAGGCGCAGGCGAGGTCCGCGACATCCTCACGGCGATCACCGCTCGGCTGATCGCCTTCTACGCCCTGAACTTTCCCATGGCCGCCGCCCTGTTCGGCGACCATGCCCTGCTGACCGCCCATCGCGCCGCGCTGGAGACACGCGGGGCCGGGCCCCAGGCGCCGTCGTCGTCGATCACCGCCCACCTCCAGGAGGAGATCGCCCGGGGCCGGGTCTCTGCCACCTGCGACGCCGACGCCACCGCTCGGCTCCTCACCGGAGCTGCACTGCACGAAGGCTTCCTCTCCGGCTACACGGGCACCCCGGTCGACGATGCTGAGGGCCTCGCGGCGCGGCTCGTGGGCTCGCTCGCCCTCTGACGCCGCAGGGGCCCTCGCTGCCGCACAGCGCCGCACCGGCTGTGGTGAGATGGAGCCATGACCGATGCCACCCCCGGCCTGGACGACCTGCCTGCCCCTGTGCGGCGGCTGATGGACGGATCCACCGCGTCCCTCGTGTGGACCAACGAGCTCGGCGGGCGGACCTTCCGGCTGGAGGACGGCGGCCGGACCCGGTACCTGAAGTGGCAGCGGCGCGCCGGGCTGACGACGCGGCAGCTGGCCGACGTCGACCTGGTCGAGGAGGCACGCCGTCTCGGCTGGGCCGGCCGATTCCTCGCCGTGCCGCAGGTGCTGGCCTGCGGGTCCGAGGACGACGGCGCCTGGTTGCTCACGGACGGGATCGAGGCGGAGAACCCGTTGGCCCAGCGGTGGCGGACCGATCCTCTCCTCGCGGTGCCGGCGATCGCCCGCGGACTGCGACGACTCCACGACACGCTGCCTGTAGCCCGGTGTCCATTCACCTGCCGCTGGCTCGACGGGCGGCTTGCCGACTCCCCTAAGCCGGAGCGCCTCGTGGTCTGCCACGGTGATCCCTGCGTCCCGAACAGCCTGCTCGACGACCACGGCGACGCCGTCGCCCACGTGGACCTGGGAGGACTCGGTGTGGCCGACCGATGGGCTGACCTGGCGATCGCGAGCATGAGCATCGGCTGGGACATCAACTTCGGCCCCGGCCACGAGGAGCTGTTCTTCCAGGCATACGGGGTGGAGCCGGACCGGGAGCGGATCAGCTTCTACCGGAGACTGTGGGAGGGCTGACCGCCCTCGGGAGACCGACGACACCTGGAGTCCGCGTCCCCGGTGGACGACAATCATTCCACGAGACCCCACGCTGGAGGAGGACGACGATGCCCGACGCCCGTGTGACCGTAAGCCTCAGCTCCCGCCTCGGTCCCGCCTTCACCGTGGCGGGCGCCGCCCTGGGCGGGGTGGCGGCCATGCTGATCCGCCCGACCACCAGCTGGATGATGGATCGGTTGGACGGCTCGCCGGCTCCGCTGCGGCTGCTCGACCAGCTGCCGCTGTCCTGGTCGGTGCCGCTGCTGGCCGTGCTGGGGGCCGTCGCAGGGTTCCTGATCTACGCGGCGTGGAACCACGACGTCGGCACCGTGACCGTGGATGCCCAGACGGTGACGGTGGACCAGAAGACGGGCGCCGCCGTCTTCCGGCATGCAGAGATCTCCGACGCGTTCCTCGACAAGGATGACCTGGTCCTGCTGGCTCGAGATTCCCGCGAGCTCTCCCGCACACCCTCCGAGAACGGGCTCGCCTCCGAGCTGAAGGAGGCCTTCGGCATGTTCGGGCTGCCCTGGTCAGGGACCACGGACCCTCGGGACGTCGAATTCCACCCCTGGGTGGATCGCAGCAGAGAGCTGGACGCCGAGCTGCACACGATGCTGCGGGAGCGCCGCCGCGCGCTCGCAGACGGCCGGAGCGGGGAGGCAGAGTCACTGCGCGACCAGTTGACCGCCCACGGCGTCATCGTGCGCGATCGGGGCGGGGCCCAGCAGATCCGGATCCTGCCGGACTGAGCCACACCCGCGGCGGCGGAGCACAGCGGTCAGGCACAGTCGGGGATCAGACCACCTGTCCACGGTGACCGATGCTGTGTGCGAAGGCGGCGCCCCAGGCGTCCATGGCGGCCACGATCGGGTCCAGGCTGCGTCCGAGCGAGGTCAGGGAGTACTCGACCTTGGGAGGGACCTCGGCGTAGACCTCGCGGTGCACGACGCCGTCCTCCTCGAGCTCACGCAGCTGACGGGTGAGCGTCTTGCGGTTCGCCTCCGGCACCCGTCGGCCCAGCTCGCCGAAGCGGAGCGGGCCATCGGACAGCTGCTTGACGAGGGTGAGCTTCCAGGTGCCGCCGAGGACCGAGACGGCGACCTCGACGGGACAGACCTCCATGGCTCGCCGGACGGGGAGTCGCATCGCATTCTCCAGTTCTTCTCGGGCCTGGCCCACCGGGACAAAAATCTCCGTACTGTCGCTCCCTACCCTAGCGAAGCAGACTGGTCTCATGAAGACTTCCTGGGACTCACCGACCTCAGCCCCGACCTCAGCCCCGGCCTCGCGCACCGTGCTGTGGGTGAGCGCCCACCCGGAGTCCGACTCGCTCAACGGGCGGCTGCGCCGCGACGGCATCGCCGCGCTTCACCGACAGGGCCACACGGTGGTCGAATCTGACCTGTACGCGATGGGATGGGATCCGGTGATCCGCCCGGAGAACCTGGACCGGCGCGGTCGGGTCTCCCCCACCCGCGTCTCCGCCGCTGGGCGACGGGCGCAGCTGGAGGACGCCCAGCCTGATGATGTCGCCGCAGAACAGCTCAAGCTGCGCCGGGCAGATGCCGTCATCGTGCAGTTCCCGCTGTGGTGGTACGGCATGCCGGCGATCCTGAAGGGTTGGTTCGACCGGGTGTTCGTCTCCGGATTCGCCTTCGGCACGGATCCGCACACGGGGCGTCGGCTGCGCTTCGAGCAGGGGCCCTTCCGGGCTGTCAGGGCCCTGACCGTCATCACACTGGGGGACCGACCGGCGTCGATCGGACCCCGTGGCAAGAGTGGCGAGCTCCACGAGCTGCTCTTCGGACTGCTCCACGGAACCTTCGCCTACACGGGGATGGAACCGCTGGCGCCGTGGGCCCTGCCGAGCGCGGACTTCACCGATGCGGACTCCCACGCGCGGGCTCGGAGTTCGCTGCGCGACCGGCTCGTGCGTCTGTTCGACGAGGAGCCGCTGCGCTATCGGGAACAGTTCACCGGAGACTACACGGACCAGTGGGAGCTGCAGCCCGAGGTGCTTCCTGGGCAGACAGGGCTCTCGGTGCATCTGCGGTGATGCGGCCCGAGCTGGGTGCAGCCCGGGGTTCCCGTCCGGCCCGATCAGCGGCATGCTGATCACATGCGGCTGTTCGTGTCCCTGACTCCACCGGACCACGTGCTGGAGCACCTCGACGGCGCTCTGGACTCGGTCCGGACCATGGCTGCCCCGGAGTCCGGCAAGGGTCCCCCGGCGCTGCGGTGGGTGCCCGATGAGCTGCGCCACATCACCCTGGCGTTCTATGGGGAGATACCCGCGGGCGCCGTCGACGAGCTGATCGCCGGTCTGACCCTGGAACTGGCCACGCATCCACCGCTGGACCTGCGGCTTCGCGGGGCCGGGGTGTTCTCCTCTCGCACCCTCTGGGCCGGGGTGCAGGACCAGGCTCCTTCGACCCACAGTCGCCGCAACGGCCCGCTGGTCGACCTCATGATCGCCTGCGAGCAGGCCGGCCGAACGGCCGGCTCGAACCTGTCACGGCACGAGCGACGCCGCGCCCACCTCACCCTGGCCCGGGCCCGGGGGCGTGTCGGAGCGGACCGCCGCCACCGCGGGGGAGCCCTGCATCGAGGAGAGCGGGGCCACCGAGGAGAACCGGGACATCATCGACCGGCCGCGCCGGGGGCCGCAGTGCAGCTGCGTCAGTTCGCCGAGGCACTCGCCGTCTACGAAGGCCCGGTGTGGACCGCCGGTGAGGCCCATCTGATGCGTTCCGAGCTCGGCGCCGGGCCGGGTGGCGGGCCGCAGCACCGGTCCTTGGCGGTTCTTCCACTCACAGGCTGAACACCTGCGGCAGCAGACCCAGCACCACGGGGATGACGCCGAGCAGGATGAACGCCGGCAGGAAACAGGCCCCCAGCGGCAGCACCATCTTGACCCCGAGCTCCTCGGCACGTCGCTCTGCCGCATGACGACGCCGACGGCGCAGCTGACGTGCGCCGACCTGCAGAAGCTCCGCCGTCGGTGCTCCGGTGGCATGGGCGAAGGACAGCTGAGCACCGAGCTCGGCAAGCTCCCCCGACTGCCCCGCCCAGGCCTGCTCCCAGTCTGCCCCGGCGACCAGCGACCGATGCACCGCCGCCAGCGGTGCCGCGCCAGGAATGGTGCGAGCCAGCCTGTCCAGGGCCGCCTCGATGCCGACGCCGGCGGTGAGCAGGGCAGCCGTGAGATCCAGCAGCATCGCAGCATCAGCCTCCCCGGGGGCCTCCCCGGCAGCCATTGCAGACGCCGTGCCCGCTCCGCGGGTCGGGCCAGGGGCGATGATGACTCCGTGGCCGCGACCGTGACGGTGAGCAGGGCCGCTGCCCGAGCCTCGCCGGCGGCGGCCGCCCTGCACCCGGTCGGTGTCTCGGCGCTCTGACCACGGCCGCCGGGGACGGACCACGAGCAGCGGCGATGCTCGGGGCACCAGCAGGAGGACGGCCACGGCGGCCAGCAGGATGCCTGCAGTCAGAGGACCCAGTGTCCCCTGCACGTTCGTCGACCATTCACCCATCGCCGGCCACCGCCCGGATCATCCCTCGGCTCCACCACACTCCGGCCAGCATGAGCGCCCCGCCCGCGCTCAGGCAGAAGAGTCCGGCGGGTGAGCCGAACAGCACCCCGAGCACATCGGCGCCGATGAGCTGGCCGACGAGCAGCCCACCCACCGGCAGCGCGGCCAACACCACCTGGGTGAGGCGCGGTCCGGCCACTGCGGAGCTGATCGCGGCGGCGACCTCGCCGTCGTCGTCGAGGGTGGAGGCGAGTTCCTCGGCCAGTCTGGACAATGGCGCCCCGGTGTCCTCTGAGAGCCGGAGCAGCCCGGCCAGCCGGCTGGCCACGCGCAGCAGCCGCACATCGTCGCGCCGGGATCCTGCCGGGGACGCAGAGCCTGAGACAGACCCCGAGCCCCAGGGCTGCGCAGACAGGTGGTGGAGCGCAGACCTGCGGGGAGCACCGGTCCGGTGGAGGCGCAGAGCGCCGGTCCACAACGCCCTCGGCCCGATGAACCGACGGAGCGGGCCGGAGGCATTGAGCCGTTCGCGCAGTTCCGCCGTGAACCGGTCCAGCCCGTCGGCGGCACCTCTCCCGGCCCGATCGGCAGCGGCGGCGCGGGCACACAGCTGTGCCAGAGGATGCTCCATCGGGAGGTGCTCCACAGCGCCTCGCCGGGGATTGACCACCGAGGTGCCCTGGCCCCGGGCGGCCCACTGGTGCGCCAGATCCGCCCAGACCTGGCCAGGGCCGCGTCCCGACTGTAGCAGCGCCGACAGCTGGCGGAGCAGCATCGCCGCATCCCGAGTCACCCCGGCACCACGACCGCCGTCGATTCCGAGCATCCGCAGGGCGCGCCGGCGCGCGCCCTCGCGGCGAGCGCGCGGCATGGGCAGGGCAGTCTCCCGCTGGTCCGCACCGCCCTGGACCGGCCCACCCCGGATCAGGCTGCCCCGGATCAAGCCGCTCCGGATCAGGCCTCCGACGGCCGGCTCCGGGCACGGGCCTGCGAGGCCCTGACGCTGGCCTCTCCGGGGAGATCCCGAGACCAGCAGCAGCATCGCCGCCACGCCGAGCACCCCGGAGGAGAGGACGAGCAGCGCCGTGTGCATCATGCTCCGTCCCTCCACGTCTGGCAGGCCGATCCCCCGCGTTCCGCCTGCCCGCTGCGCTCGGTGATCCCGGCACGGACCCTCAGCTCCTCCCAGGCGGGACCCTGGGGGCCCACGGCGTCGTCCACCAGTGCAGGTTCCATGTGCAGGCGCCCCTCCCGGTGCCGGACCACGGATGCCGCCACGGGCATGCGTCGACCACCCCGCCGCTCCACGTGGATGACCACGTCCAGGGCGGCGGCGGCCTGCAGAGCCACCGACTCCGGCGCCATGCCGGCGAGCGCCCCCATCGCCGCCAGCCGGGCGGGCACCGCTTCCGGGGAATTGGCGTGCACGGTCCCCGCGGCCCCCTGGTGCCCGGTGTTCATCGCCGCCAGGAAGTCTCGCAGCTCGGCGCCCCGGCATTCCCCGACGATGAGTCGGTCCGGCCGCATCCGCAGGGTCTGCCGGACCAGCTCGCCCATCTCGATCCGGCCGGCGCCTTCGACGTTGCCGGCTCGGCCCTGCAGGTGCACCACGTGCGGGTGGTCCGGCAGCATCTCGGTGGTGTCCTCCACCACGATGATCCTCTCGCCCGAGGGGCAGGTGCCCAGCATCGCGGCGAGCAGGCTGGTCTTGCCGGAGCCGGTCGCCCCGGAGATCAGCACGTTCATGCGTTTCTCCACGATCCCGCGGATCAGGGCCAGCCACTGGTCACGAGCCGCCCACTGGCGGGCCAGGTCCTCCAGCCCGGCCTGGGCGCCTCGGGCGACACGCACGGAGATCAGAGTTCCTTCCACCGCCACCGGGGGGACCACAGCATGGATGCGGCAGGGACCCAGCCGTCCGTCGGCACAGGGGTGGCCTTCGTCCAGGCGTCCGCCGGAGAGCGAGATGAGCCTCCTGGCCAGGCCACGCGCCTGCTCCTCGGATTCCAGACGCACTCCGGTGTCGGTCAGCCCGCCGGTCCCGTCGATCCATATGCGCCGCCGCCCGTCCACCAGGACGTCGGTCACGTCAGGCTGATCCACGAATCGCTGCAGCGGCCCCAGTCCCACCAGTTCATCCCGCAGGGAGGTCACCAGTCGGCGCGTGGTCTCGGCCCCCAGCGCCCGCCCGGAGGTGCGTACCGCCTCGGCGATGCGCGCCGCGGTAAGCGGTTCCGTGCCGGCGGTCAGCTCCTCGCGCAGCCGTGACAGCACCTCGTCGACGTCGTCCCGGAGCACGCCGAGCCGCTCAGCCATCCCGCTCACCGTCGCTGACCAGCCCGGCCGCCTCGACCAATGCGCCGGCGAAGGCCGCACCGCGTCGGCTGCGGAGAAGCTCATAGGCCTCCGCAAGCTCCCCGCTGCGGCGCAGCCAGCGCTGTTCAGCCAACTCAGCCGCGACCCGAAGCCCCAGCCGACGACCCACCTCCTTCGGAGTGATCCCGCCGCGCGAGGTCCCATTGACCACCACGGACCAGTCGACGTCGTGACCTTGCAGCGGAAGCTCACCCACCGCTGCCACACCCCGCGGAGACGGTTCCGTGACCAGCAGCCCTGCCTCAGGCGGGCCTCCCAAGACGTCCAGGACGCCGACTCGACGTCCGGCGTCGACCACGACAAGGTCCACGGCACGGCGCGCGGCGACGACCACCGCCGAGACAGCGGTCGGCACCGCGTCGTCCTCGGCAGGTTCCCCGGTGATCAGCGAGATGCCGTCCACTTCGGCGAGCGCTCCTGGCAGCTGGGCGGCGGAGAGGGGCCCGTCCATGCGATCCAGCTCCTGCCAGTCCAGGGCGGCCGCCGCGCCGACCAGCGCCCCGGTCCGGCGAGCCTGGTCCCGGAGGGCGCGAAGCCCGCTGCCGGCGTCCGGGTCGGCGTCCAGCAGCAGGACCCTCAGCCCACGAGCAGCTGCCTCGGCGGCCGTCAGATAGGCCACCGTGGAAGCACCTGCTCCTCCCACAGCGCCGAGCACCGCAAGCACCCGTCCGGGGAGTCGGTCCATCACCAGGGAGGCGAGGTGATCGGTGAGCCACTGCTCCCCCTGCGGCAGCGGCACGGGCCGCAGCTGGGGATGCCGAGCCGCCAGCTCCCACAGGTTAGGACGCCCGGCACGCACCTCGCCCGGACGGACCGGAACATAGGCAGGCCCTGCCTCCGGCGCCTCGACCGAGACCAGCAGGACCTCGCCGCGCCACCTCTCCGGCGGAGGCGCATCCGGACCGCAGAGCACCGCCGCCCAGCTCTCGGCTGAGATGGGAGCCTCACTCCAGATGGAGCAGACGTGCAGACGCGCTCCGAGGACGGCCGCCATCAGGGCGACATCGTCTCGGATGTCCTGCTGAGCGGTGACCAGCAGCAGCTCCGGATCCTCTGCCTCCGCAGGAAGCAGGGAGAGGGCGGACCGGCTGAGATCAGGGGGACGGGGCGGCATGGCTCAAGCCTCGTCGACCGAGACCACCCGGACCAGGGGGCCTGCGGCGCCTGTGGAGAGCCGGGTGTGTCGGAGGATCTGTGGAGGAACGGCACCTGCGGCGGCGGCCCCTGCCGGGGGATCAGAACAGCGGCTGGTACTCCCGCGGGTCCACGCTGGCCTCCTGGTCCCAGGGTTCCTCCCAGCCGAGCCGGCTGAGGATCCGGTCCAGCAGGATCCCGGTGAAGCCCCAGATCAGCGTGCCGCCCACCAGGAATGCCGGAGCACGATGAGTGGTCCCGTGGCGATGGATCACCGAGGTGCTGCGATTGACCGGGTCCACCAGCTGAGGCACCGGCACGCGGATGACCGCTTCCACCTCGCCGACCTGCGGGACCAGGACTCCCGTCTCCCGGACCACACCGACCACCGGAGTGACCATGAATCCACTGACCGGCACGGGAGCCGGCGGAAGCTGCCCGATGACCTCCACCCGTGAGGGCTCCAGGCCGATCTCCTCGTGGGCCTCCCGCAGCGCGGCGGCCGTCGGGTCAGCGTCGAAGGCCTCGACGGCTCCACCGGGGAACGCCACCTGCCCGGGGTGCTTGGCGAGGCTGCGGGAACGCTCGGTGACCAGCACGTAGGGTGGCGCGACGTCGCCGGCCCCCGCAGCCGCCGTCCCGGCACCACTGCTCGGCCCCAGGCAGAAGAGCACCAGCACTGCTGCCTCCCGCCCCTCGCCGGGGAGCATCGCCGGCTCGGCCGGCGGCGTCGTGGCGGGCTCGGGTGTCCACCACCAGCCGCCCAGCTCAGCCGCCTCCGGCCATTTCACGGCATATTCGCCCGCAGAGGCCACGAGCCGGCTCAGCTCATCGACCATCGACGCGTGCACACCAGACTCATGCACTGAGCGGATGCCCTTCATCACGCAGCTGCCGGCGGGTCCACCCGGCACGCATCTTCTCCAGCAGCTCTTCCCTGCCAGGGGCGAGCTCATACTTAAGCAGCTCGCGGGCCGCCTGCGGCTCCACCTCGCCGACCCCGTAGGACGGGCACCATCGGGCGATGGGGCAGGCGCCGCAGGCCGGGCGTCGGGAATGGCAGACCCGGCGTCCGTGGAAGACCAGTCGGTGGGAGAGCATCGTCCAGTCCTTGGGCTCGAAGAGCTCGGCGACGTCACGCTCCACCTTGACCGGGTCTTCCTGGTCCGTCATCCCCAGACGGCGGGCCAGCCGCCCGAAGTGGGTGTCCACGGTCAGGCCTGGTGTGCCGAAGGCGTTGCCCAGCACCACGAACGCGGTCTTGCGGCCCACTCCGGGCAGCTTGACCAGGGCGTCCAGTCGGCCGGGCACCGCGCCGTCGTGCTCCTCCACCAGCGCCTGGGACAGGCCCAGCAGGGAACGGGCCTTGGCGCGGTAGAAGCCGGTCGGACGGATCAGCTCGGAGAGCTCCCGCTCATCGGCCACCGCCATGGCGTGGGCGTCGGGGAAGCGCGAGAACAACGACGGCGTCACCTGGTTCACCCGCACATCGGTGGTCTGGGCGGAGAGCACCGTGGCGACCAGCAGCTCGAAGGGGTTCTCGAAATCCAGCTCCGCCACGGCGTAGGGGTAGGTCTCGCCCAGCACCCGGTTGATCTTCCGCACGCGGCGAGTGGTCGCCAGCGGGGTCTCCTCGCGCATCATCGAGGCCATTCTACGGGTGCCTCGGCAGGCGCGAGGGAGCCGTCCAGGAAACCGCTCGTCGCAGAATACCTACCGCTCATCACGACCGCTCGTGAAAAACTCCAGGTCAGCATGCTGTGTGCTGTGTCATACGGTGAGTGACACCTCGCCCTGGGCGCCCGCCGCGCGGTATTGTGATCGGCGACACAGGAAGGTGTCGGACGGCGTCGCGCGCACCGGCCGACCCGGGGGTCACCGGGCGGCACACCGCGTTGCGACGCACCTGGAGCACCCTAGGAGGACAGCGCATGACCCCCACTCCCCCGGCAGACAACCAGCTGGACAGCATGCTCAAGGAGAACCGCTCGTTCCCGCCGAGCGAAGACTTCGCCGCGAACGCCGTGGCTACGGCAGACCGTTATGAGAAGGCACAGGCAGACCGTCTCGGATACTGGGCCGAGCAGGCCCGCTCCGTGCTGAGCTGGGACACCGATTTCAGCGAGACCCTCGACTGGTCCGAGGCCCCCTTCGCGAAGTGGTTCGTCGGCGGCGAGGTCAATGCGGCCTACAACGCCGTGGACCGCCATGTGGAGGCCGGCGTCGGGGACCGCGTGGCGATCCACTTCGAAGGCGAGCCCGGCGACACGCGCTCGATCACCTACGCGGAGCTCAAGGACGACGTCTCCCGCGCGGCCAACGCCTTCGAGTCCCTCGGCGTGGCCAAGGGCGACCGGGTGGCCATCTACATGCCGATGATCCCCGAGACCATCGTGACCATGCTGGCCTGCGCCCGCATCGGCGCCATCCACTCGGTGGTCTTCGGCGGGTTCTCCTCCGACGCGCTGCGCTCGCGGATCGACGACGCCGAGGCCAAGCTCGTGGTCACCGCCGACGGCTCCTACCGCCGCGGCAAGCCCTCGGCTCTGAAGCCGGCCGTGGACGAGGCCCTCGCCGCCCCCGGCCACACCGTGGAGAACGTGGTGGTGGTCCGCCGCAACGGCGAGGACACCGCGTTCCACGAGATCGACACCTGGTGGCATGATCTGGTGCCGCAGCAGTCGCCCGAGCACCACTACGTGCCCCACGACTCCGAGCACCCGCTGTTCATCCTCTACACCTCCGGCACCACCGGGAAGCCCAAGGGCATCCTGCACACCACCGGGGGCTACCTCACCCAGACCGCGGTGACCCACCGGGACAGCTTCGACCTGAAGCCGGAGACCGACGTCTACTGGTGCACCGCCGACGTCGGCTGGGTCACCGGGCACTCCTACATCGTCTACGGCCCCCTGATCAACGGCGCGACCCAGGTGGTCTACGAAGGCACCCCGGACTCTCCGCACAAGGGCCGACTCTGGGAGCTCGTGCAGAAGTACAGGGTCACCCAGTTCTACACCGCACCCACGTTGATCCGGACCTGCATGAAGTGGGGCCGGGAGATCCCCGACCAGTACGACCTCTCCAGCCTGCGGGTGCTCGGCACCGTGGGCGAGGCCATCAACCCCGAGGCCTGGATGTGGTACCGCGAGGTCATCGGGGCGAACAACGGCCCCGGGAACGCATCGAAGGAGCACCCCGCCCCGATCGTGGACACCTGGTGGCAGACGGAGACCGGTGCCCACATGATCGCCCCACTGCCGGGGGTGACCGCGACGAAGCCCGGCTCCGCCCAGGCAGGGGTGCCCGGCGTGGAGATCGGCGTCGTCGACGAGATGGGCACCCCGCTGGGCAGGGGCGAGGCCGGCCTGCTGGTCGTCAAGGAACCGTGGCCCGCCATGCTGCGCGGCATCTGGAAGAACCCGGAGCGGTACCAGGAGACCTACTGGTCACGGTTCGGGGACGTCTACTTCGCCGGTGACGGCGCCCGCACCGATGACGACGGGGACATCTGGCTGATGGGCCGGGTGGACGACGTCATGAACGTCTCCGGCCACCGACTCTCCACCACGGAGATCGAATCTGCGCTGGTCTCTCACGAGGCGGTGGCCGAGGCTGCCGTGGTGGGCGCGAAGGATGCCACCACCGGTGAGGCGGTGGTCGCGTTCGTCATCCTGCGCGGCGACGCCGAGGGCGGTGACCCCGCGCAGACGGAACAGGAGCTGCGCACCCACGTGGGCAAGGAGATCGGCCCGATCGCCAAGCCCCGCAACGTGCTGGTGGTCCCGGAGCTGCCGAAGACCCGCTCCGGGAAGATCATGCGCCGTCTGCTCAAGGACGTGGCCGAGGGCCGTGAGGCCGGTGACGCCTCCACGTTGGCCGACCCTTCGGTGATGCTGCAGATCGCCGAGGACATGCGCGCCAAGCACGGCGCCGCCACCTGAGCCTCAGCTGCGAGGCTCGGGGAATGCGGGTCGCAGGGTCAGGGGCCGTGCTGCTCAGCCGCCGCGCGCGATGCGCACCGCAGGACTGAGCAGCGCGGCGGCGTCGGCCTGGGTGCCCTCGAGATGGGGTGCCGGCGGCGCCTCAGGTGGACGGCGCGTCGGGCCGCCGTCGAGGTGAACTCACCGTCGTCGAAGATGGCCGGGCCCCACCGCCATAATGCGGGCATCGCCGAGGGGCCGCTCGGAGGGCCAGTGCAGCTCGCCCAGCGGATCGATCTCCTGCTCCAGCCGGGTGAACCAGCTGCCGCCGACGATGCCCCGCTCCACGAGCCCGCGGGCCACCAGCCGGGCGACGGCCAGTGCCCCGGCGGCCTGGAAGTGGGTGTCGTCCTGGGCCCCGTCCGGGTGCTGCGGGTGGCTCCCGGGGGCCAGGTGCATGAAATGCTCCAGAGTTCCCTCGGGGCCGAGCTGCTGCCACAGCGACTTCGAGGAGGCGGTGAGATCGACCAGCGGGACCTCCAGCGTCTCGGCGAGCTCCCGCATGGCACGCGGATATGCGCCGTGGGTGTCACGGGCCCGGCCGGCGTCGTCGAAGCGTCGGCGTTCCACGGGAGTCACCAGCACCGGGATTCCGCCCTGCTCGCGGGCACGGTCCACATATCGGGTCAGGTACTCCCGATAGGTGGTGTCGGGGTCCGTGCCGCGATCTGGGTCCTCCGTCTTGGAGTCGTTGTGGCCGAAGGAGATGAGCAGCACGTCCCCGGGCTGCATGAGGTCCAGGACGACATCGAACTTGCCGGCATCGTGGAAGCTCTTGGACGAGGCCCCCGACCACGCGTAGTCGAAGGTCCGTGCACCTTGTCCCATGAGCAGCGGCAGCGCCTGACCCCAGCCGGCCCGAGGTCGGATCGCGTGCTCGTACACCGAGGCTGTCGAATCTCCGACGACGAAGACAACCAGGCCGCGGCCCTCGGGAGGCTCGGTGGGGGACATGGTCGAGTCTCCTCTGCGAGCTCGGCGGCGACTCCGGCGGCGACTCCACACCGGGGCCATGAGGTGCGTCACTGCCTGTGACGTCTCGACACGCTATCGGGATTCGGCCGCATATGGCAGAGGTCATGCTGGATGGGTACAGCATGAGTCGCGTCAGGACTCAACGGCGCCGTCAGGCTCACATCCCGCCAGCCGTTAGGCTGAGGGCACCGGGCTGGGCAGGGCCTCGTCCTGCTGACCGGCCCGGCGCCTGACCGTGCGCGCCTCCCGCTGCGCACGCCACCCTTGAAGAGGAGCCGAAGATGAGTGCAGAGACCAGCGCCTCCGCCGAGACCGGTGCCGCTTCCGGCGCCGGACGTCTGCTGATCGTCAACGGGCCGAACCTGAACCTGTTGGGCACCCGCGAGCCGGAGATCTACGGCGCCGAGACCCTCGAGGACATCCACGAGCTCTGCAGGACCTCCGCCGCGGAGCTCGGGTTCGCCGTCGACGTCGTGCAGTCCAACCACGAGGGCGAGCTGGTGGACGCGATCCAGGCAGCCCGCGGAACGGCCGCGGGCATCGTGATCAACCCGGCCGCCTACACCCACACTTCGGTGGCCATCGCCGACGCCCTGCGGGCGGTGGGACTGCCCCTGGTGGAGGTGCACCTGTCCAACGTGCACGCCCGCGAGGACTTCCGCCGCCACTCCTACGTCTCCTCTCTGGCGCAGGCCGTGATCGCCGGCGCCGGAGTGCGCGGCTACAGGTTCGCGATCGAGCTGCTGGCCACGACGCTCCGCCGCTGACCGGGGCTCAGCGCTCCACGCACTGACCGGTGGAGACCGTCTCGGTGTAGGCGTCCGGGCCGGTCAGCACCTCGCCGGCCTCCTCTGCGGTGAGCGCGAAGCCGACCGAGCTGCCCTCCATCGCGCGGGCGAAGACCACACCGACGACGTCGCCGTCGCCGTCGATCAGCGGTCCGCCGGAGTTGCCCTGCCGGACGTCGGCGTTGAGCTGGTAGATCTCCAGCGCGGCGGGGGCGCTGCCGTAGATGTTGTTGACCTGTGAGACGTCGCGGGCCTGGACCACTGCGGTCCCCGCCTGGAACGGACCTCCGGCGGGGTAGCCCATCACGAAGCCGGACTCGCCGGCGTCGAGGGGCTCGCCGACCTCCAGGGGCGCGGCGTCCACGGGGTCCACAGCGAGCAGCGCGAGGTCCTCGGAGGCGTCGAAGTGCACCACCCGGGCCGAGACCACCTGCCCGTCACGAAGCTCCACGGTCGGCTCCACCACACCTGCCACCACATGCGCGTTGGTCACCACGCGGGTGGGTGAGACGACGAAGCCGGAGCCGGACTGGCTCAGCCCGCACTGGTCGGCGACTCCGGTGATCCTCGCCACCGACTGGGAGGCGCGCTCGGCGTCTCCGCTGAGGTCCTGCGCATCCGGGGTCTCGTCGCTCTCGGGCACCAGGGTCTGGGTGAGCTCGGGGATGTCCGATTCCATGACCGTGCTGCGGATCTGCGCGATCCACGCCTCAGCGCGCTCGGGCATCACCGAGGTGATGCCCATCAGCACGGAGGACTGCCGCATGTGCTGGTTGACCTGGGGAAACCCCATGGCGCCGATGGAGAGCGAGAGCGCGGCGATGACGACCACGGCGACGACGGCGTTGAGCGCCCCGCCGATCAGCGATCCCAGGGTGCGCAGCGCCGGTGAGCGGAACATCCGCTGCACCTCGGCCCCCGCGGTGGTGCCGAGCGCGTGGCCGGCGACGACCAGCACGATCGCGGCGGCGATCACCGCGATGATGCGCCACAGCGGGTCGGGAACCCACCCGGCGACCAGGGGGATCGCGAAGAACGCGGCGACGGCTCCCACCAGGAACCCGGCGATGCCGCCGACGGTGATCCAGATTCCCTTGTGCAGGCCGGCGATCAGGAATCCGAGGAGCACGAGCACCAGGATCACATCGAGCAGGGTGACACCCATCTCTGGGCTCCTCTCAGCAGGGGCTGGGCGGCAGCCACCAGGATGACACACCGGCCTGACAGGGCCTGGATGCGCGCTCGGAGCCGCGCCGAGGCTATCCTGGACGTTTCCCAGTTCGCCCCTGACCTGATACTTTCTTACCAGCGAGAAAGCATGCATCTCGGAGAGGAAGAACGGAAGACCATGGATCTTGAAGTACTGCGTCGCGCACCCCTGTTCGCGACTGTCGACGACGACGTCTTCGCCGCACTGACCGCGGAACTCTCCGAGGTGGACCTTGCGCGTGGGAGTTCCATCTTCCACGAAGGTGATCAGGGCGACCAGCTCTATTTCATCATCTCGGGCAAGATCAAGCTCGGCCGCACCACTCCGGACGGCCGCGAGAACCTGCTGGCCGTGCTCGGCCCGGGTGAGATCTTCGGCGAGATGGCGCTGTTCAACCCCGCACCGCGCACAGCCACTGCCACGGCCGTCTCCGAGACCCGCCTGGCGGGCCTGCGGCACGAGAGCCTGCGCGAGATCATCACCTCCACCCCGGAGGTCTCGGTGCAGCTGCTCCAGGCCCTGGCCAAGCGCCTGACGCGCACCAACGAGTCGCTGGCCGACCTGGTCTTCTCCGACGTGCCCGGCCGTGTGGCCAAGGCCCTGCTGGACCTGGCGGACCGTTTCGGACGTCCGGCTCCGGACGGGGTGCTCGTCGCCCATGAGCTCACCCAGGAGGAGCTGGCCCAGCTGGTCGGCGCCTCCCGGGAGACGGTGAACAAGGCGCTGGCCGAGTTCGTCCAGCGCGGTTGGCTGCGTCTGGAGGCACGCGCCGTCGTGATCCTCGACATTCAGCGCATCCGCCAGCGCTCCCGCTGACCACAGCGCCGAGGCTGCCGACGAAGAAGGGGACCGGAATCATCCGGTCCCCTTCTTCGTGCCTGATGTGTCTTCGCCCCTGACGTGCATGCCTCAGGGGCTCAGGACGGTTCAGCGGAAGTGCGCGATGACGTCCACCTCGACCGGGGTGTCCAGCGGCAGGACGGCGACGCCGACGGCGCTGCGGGCATGCTGACCGAGGTCGCCGAATGCCTGCCCGAACAGCTCGGAGGCACCGTTGAGCACTGTGGGCTGCCCGGTGAAGCTCGGGTCCGAGGCCACGAAGCCTCCGACCTTCGCGATGCGCGTGATGCGGTCCAGATCACCCACGGCGTGCTTGAGCGCCGCAAGGCAGTTCAGCGCACACTGGCGGGCGAGGTCGTGGGCCTGCTCCGCGGTGACCTCGGCGCCTACCTTGCCGGTGAGCGGCAGCTCGCCGTTCACCAGGGGCAGCTGGCCGGCGGTGTAGACCACACCATCGGCGACGACGGCGGGCTGGTAGGCGGCCACGGGAGGGACCACCTCGGGGACGCTGAGTCCGAGGTCGGCCAGCCGGGCTTCCACAGTGCTGGTGGTCTCAGCCATGGGTCAGCTCCTCTCAGCCGTTCTTCGCACGCTTGAGATAGGCCACAGGCGCATTGCCGTCCGGACCGGGCAGCACGGTGACGAGCTCCCAGCCGTCCTCGCCCCACTGGTCCAGGATGGCCTTGGTGTTGTGGATGATGAGCGGAATGGTCGCGTATTCCCACTGGGTCACTGAAGTCATGCGTCCAGCCTATCCCCCAGCATCCGTCCAGGGACGGAATTGACCATCCCGGCTACCATGGAGCCTATGGCGCCACGTAAGTCTCCCCTCTTCGACACTGCCACCACACTCGGCAAGATCATGTCCTTCCTGGGTGTGAGTGCGCTGTGCGGTGTGCTGGCCGCGGGACTCATCTTCCCCCTGGCCGCGACCGGCGGTGCGGCAGCCACTGCCGGCTCACAGATGCTGGAGGAGCTCCCGGCTGAACTGCTGGAGGAGCCCCTGAGCGTGCCCTCGAAGATCCTGGCCGAGGACGGCACGGAGCTTGCGCAGTTCTACGCCGAGAATCGCAAGCCGGTCGGCATCGAGGACATCTCCGAGCCGATGCGTGACGCGATCATCGCCATCGAGGACGAGCGCTTCTACGAACATGGCGGCGTGGACGCCCGCGGTCTGAGTCGCGCGATGGTCCACAACGTCACCTCGGACTCGCAGCAGGGCGCTTCCACGATCACCCAGCAGTACGTGAACAACGTGCTCATCAACGCGCAGTCGCTCCGCGGGGAACGCACCACCATCTCCGGCACGAAGACCTACGCGGACAAGCTGCGCGAGATGAAGCTCTCCGTGTCCATCGAACAGGAGATGACCAAGGACGAGATCCTCGAGGGCTATCTGAACATCGTGCTCTTCGGCGGTCGCAACTACGGCGTCGAGGCCGCCGCCCAGGCCTACTGGAGCGTCCCCGCCGCCGAGCTGGACATCGCCCAGGCCGCCACGCTCGCAGGCCTGGTGCAGAACCCCAACGGCTATAACCCCCTGGTGAACCCGGACGCGGCGGAGAGCCGCCGCAACACCGTGCTCTCGGCGATGCTCCGCAACGACTACATCACCCAGGAGGAGTACGACGAGGCCGTCGAGTCCGACCTGGGCCTCGACCCCGATCCGGAGAACGCCGGGTGTTACCACGCCGAGATGGGCAACTACTTCTGCGACTACGTCGTGGAGGCCTACCTCAGCAACTCGGACATCGCCCCGACCCGCGAGGCGCGCCAGCAGCTGCTCGAGCGCGGCGGGCTGCAGATCACCACCACCCTGGATCCTGACGCCCAGGAGGTCGCCGAGGAGGAGACGCGGAACGCAGTCCCGGCCGGTGACCCCTCAGGTGCCGCGTCGTCGCTGGTGTCGGTGGAGCCGGGCACAGGCAACATCAAGACCATGGCGCAGAACTCCGAGTACGGACCCGAGGACGACGGCGGCGTGCTCGTCAACTACAGCTCCGACTTCACCTTCGGCGGCAGCCGGGGCTTCCAGGGAGGCTCGACGCTCAAGCCGTTCGTGGCCGCAGCCTGGCTGGAGGACGGCAACTCGATGTCCGACATGATCGATGCAGGGCACGGAGAGTATCCGGCCTACACCTCATGGGAGGCCACCTGCCTGGACAACGGGATCGCACGCAACACCGACCCCTGGGACCCGGCGAACGTCATCCGCGACATGCACCGGGAGATGACGGTGGACTATGGCCTGTACTGGTCCATCAACACCGCCACCGTGGCCACCGCCCACGAGCTCGACCTGTGTGACATCACGGATCTGATGACCCGCGTGGGGTACCGCAACGCCTACGACGGCTCGGAGCTGAACCCCGCCAACCCGTCCTTCGTCCTGGGCGCCTACGACGTCTCCCCGCTGGTGCAGGCCAACGCCTATGCGACGCTGGCCAACGACGGCGAGTACTGCCGTCCGCGGGCGATCACCGAGATCACCGACACCAGCGGCAACACCTACGAAGTCCCGGAGGCGAACTGCGAGCAGGTCATCGATGAGGAGGTCGTGGCCGAACTCAACGAGACCCTGATCCGCATCGCCGAGGACCGGACCGCCGACGGCGACCCGGAGTTCCCCATGGCGGGCAAGACCGGTACGAACAACACGGAGACCTCGACCTGGTTCATCGGATACTCCCGAGGGCTCTCCACCGCCAGCTGGGTCGGCAACCCCGAAGGCTCCCATGAGAGGTACTCGCTGAACGGCCAGACCATCGGAGGCGTGCTCTTCGAGGACGTCTGGGGCTCGCTCATCGCCGGACCGCTGTGGCTGGACTACATGAACCGAGTGGCCCCTGACTACTCCACCGACGAGTTCCCCGAGCCAGAGGACTCCCCCTGGGAGAACCCGGAGTCCTCGGACCGCTACTCCTGGGAGAACGACGGACGGGAGACCGGTGGAGGAAGCTCCGACAGCGACGACGTCCCGGACGTGGACGACGGAGATGCCGGGGACGACGACTCCGACTCGGACTCCGGCTCGGACTCTGACTCAGACTCTGACTCCGACTCGGATTCCGACTCGGACGACGACTGAGCAGGGCGCCGCTGATGAGCCCGTCGACGCCTGAGGCGACCCTGCCCTCCGCGCTGCGCGTTCTCAGCAGATTCGGCGCCGGCGCGGCCGCAGCCGGCGCCGTCCTCGGCGTCGGCCTGGTGGGCTATGCGAATCGAGTAGGCCTGAGCCGGTTCACCACTCGGTACGAGCAGCTGGAGATCCTGCAGGCCGGCCGCGGGCCGCTCCGGATCCTCCACATCTCAGACATCCACTATGTGCCTGGGCAGCAGAAGAAGTTCGCCTGGCTGCAGTCACTGGCGGACCTGCAGCCGGACCTGGTGGTCAACACCGGGGACAACCTCTCCCACCCGGATGCGGTGGACGAGGTGCTGGAGGCGCTGGGGCCGCTGCTTCAGTTCCCCGGAGTGTTCGTACCGGGTTCGAACGACTACTACGCGCCCCGGCTGAAGAACCCGCTGGCCTATCTGGTGGCACCCTCACGGCACAGCGAGAACCGCCCGGAGCTGCCGTGGCGCCGACTCTTCGCCGGCTTCAACGCCTCGGGCTGGGTGAGTCTGCGCAATCGCCACCACGCGATGACGCTCGGTCCGCATGCGGTGCTGCTGTCCGGAGTGGACGACCCACACATCGATCGAGACAGCTTCGCCGGGTGGCCCCGCGGAGTGGCCTCGCACCGGTCACTGCGACTCGGGGTCGCGCACGCGCCGCTGTCACGCGTGCTGGGCCGCTTCGCCGACACCGGAGCGGATCTGATCCTCTCCGGGCACACCCATGGCGGCCAGGTCTGTCTGCCGGGCGGACGGGCGCTGACCACCAACTGTGACCTGCCGACCGCGCAGGCCAAAGGCCTCTCCACGGTCACCTCAGCCACCGGGCGCGATGTGCCGCTGCACGTCTCGGCCGGGATCGGCACCTCCGCCACCGCACCGGTGCGCTTCAACTGCCCGCCGGAGGCGACGGTGCTCGACCTCTTCCCTCAGCGCTGATCTGCCCCGTCCCCACCCGGCGCGCGAGGTTCCGGGAACGACGGCGTCGCAGGTCCGAGCGATGCGGAAGCGTCTGTCACCGGCCAGGAGTAGTATGTGTCACACGGGCACTCCTGACGCGCGCTTGTTCTGCGAGGAACGGGATCACGCGCGGATCGACGGGAATGGATACGACGTCGCCAGCGCTGGGAGAAGCACCGGCGACATCGACCTCGCGGCGCCGACCCAGGCCGCAGGGTGCGACGCAAGAACGCTCGCGGCGTCGGCCTCCGCCGTGAGTCAGTACCGCCTGCTGCTGCGCCCACGGGCGCACCCGAGCGGACCGACCGTGACGCCGTCGTCCTTGCCGCCATGGAGCGCAGCCCGCCACGGGGACAGTGCTGCGCCGCTGAAGTCGCCCGCGCACCACAGCGCCCCAGTCCCAGGAATGCTCCGCACGCGGAGGGTTCCGATGCCGACCTCCGTAGACTAGGATCAGTTGCCCGATGCAACGAGAATCACGAGACCTGGAATCTGAGAGTTCCACACGCCGCCGCACCCTCTGGCAGGCGCTGGGGCGCCTCAATCCATACCTGCAGGGCATCCGCCTGCGCTGGACCCTGGGCCTGCTCTCCGCAGTCGGCGCAGGCATCGTGGCACTCACCATCCCTCAGGTGCTGCAGGTGCTGGTGAACTCCGTGCTCGCCGAGGGGGCGGAGACCGCCGCCGTCTGGACGGCGGCCGGAGTCATCCTCGCCCTGGGCATGCTGGAGGCGTTCCTGTTCTTCCTGCGTCGATTCTTCGTGCTGCCGCCGGCCTCCGACGCCGAGAGCGCCATGCGCACCCGACTCTTCGAGAAGCTGCAGCACCTGCCGGCCTCCTTCCACTCAGCCTGGGGTGCCGGCCAGCTCCAGTCCCGCGCCATCGCAGACCTGAATCTGCTGCGCCGCTGGTTCGCCTTCGGCTCCATCATGTTCGTCTCATCGGTGATCAGCGTGATCGTCGGGTTCGCCCTCATGATGCGGCTCTCCCCGCTGCTGACCGTGGTCTTCCTCGCCGCGGCGATCCCGATCATCATCTACGGGCCCACGTTCCGCACCCGGTTCGTGCACTACTCCCGGCGCGCCCAGGACCAGGCGGGCGACGTCGCCACCTCGGTGGAGGAGTCGGTGCACGGCATCCGCGTGCTCAAGGCCTTCGGCCGCGGCGAGCATGCGCTGAAGGGCTTCGTCCGCCAGGCCGACCGGCTGCGCGGCACCGAGGTCGCCAAGGCACGCACCCTGGCCCGATTCCTGCTGGTGATGATCACCCTGCCGGAGACCGTGCTGGGCATCTGCCTGCTCATCGGCCTGTGGCAGGTCGCCCACGAGGACACCACCGGGGTCACCGTCGGCGCCCTCGCGGCGTTCTTCGCCACCGCAGCAGTGCTCAAGGGCCCCATCGAAGGTGTCGGCATGCTGCTGGGCATGACCTTCACCGCGAAGACCGCCATCGACCGGCATGCCGATGTGATGGACACGACGAACACCATCACCTCCCCGGCGGAGCCGATCCGCGCCCCGGAGCACGGCACACTGGAGCTCGACGACGTCCACTTCCGCTACCCGGACGCCAAGCCCCATGAGCGCGACCAGATCGACGGCGTCAGCCTGCGCATCGAGCACGGAGAGACCATGGCGCTGGTGTCCCACACCGGCGGCGGGACCTCCACACTGCTGAACCTCATCCCCCGGCTCTACGACGTCACCTCCGGCACGGTGCGGATCGACGGCGTCGACGTGCGAGACTTCGACCTGGCCGACCTGCGCTCGCGGATCGCCGTGGCCTTCGAGGACCCCACGCTGTTCTCCTCCTCGGTGCGGGCCAACGTGCTGTTGGGAACCGCCCACGACCGTGACGAGGACGACCCGCAGCACCCCGACCGGGACGGCGCTCCTCGTCCGGATCAGCTCGAGGAGGTGCTGGCCCGCGCCCTGCGCACCGCCGACGCCGAGTTCGTCGAGGACCTGCCCGGCGGCGTCGACACCGCCATCGGCGAGGAAGGGCTCAGCCTCTCCGGCGGCCAGCGTCAGCGCCTCGCGCTGGCCCGCGCCATCGCCGCCGCGCCCTCGGTGCTGCTGCTCGACGACCCACTCTCCGCCCTGGACGTGCGGACCGAGGAGCGCGTCACCCACCGACTGCGAGAGGTCCTCGAAGGCACCACCACCCTCATCGTGGCCCACCGCCCCTCCACGGTGGCGATGGCCGACAGAGTGGCACTGCTCCATGAGGGTCGGATCGCCGACGTCGGCACCCACGACGAGCTGCTGAACCGTTCCGCCCTGTACCGGGATGTGATGAGCACGAGCCCTGAAGCTGAGGAGATCATGGACTCGATCCCTGCCGAGCAGAGGACGGACGACACCGAGGCAGACACCACCGGTGACACCGGTTCCATGGAGGAGGTGAGCACCCGTGGCTGAGACCCCCCAGAACGGCCGCCGCGGCCCCACCCGCCGCAATGAGCAGGTGCCGGACTTCGACGTCGACCCCGTCGCCGCGACGACCCGCACCAGCGTGCCCGAGGCGATCCGCCATGGCAGCTTCTCCCCGTCAGACCCGCGCTTCGACCACCTGCGGGGAACCGCCGGTGAAGAACAGATCGACATGGACAAGGAGGAGCGGAAGTTCATCCGACGCCGCTCCTGGAAGCTGCTGGTCCACCTCTCCCGAGGGGTCCGGCTGAAGCTGCTGATCACCGCGCTGTTCGTGATGGTCGCCCAGGCCGCACAGGCCGCCACCCCGCTGATCATCGCCTGGGCCATCGACTGGGGCCTGCCCCGGATGATCGACGGCCAGACCTCCGGGATGATCCTGCCCGGGGTCAGCTATGTGGCCGCGGCAGTGATCGCCGGGGTGCTGACCTGGGCCTACACCCGGATGACCGCCGAGGTCTCGCAGCAGATGCTGTTCACCCTCCGCGGCGAGGTCTTCCGCAAGACCCAGCATCTGAGCCTGGACTTCCACGAGGACTACACCTCCGGGAAGGTCATCTCCCGGCAGACCTCCGACCTCGAGTCCCTGCGCGAGCTGCTCGACCAGGGCATCAGCTCGCTGGTGTCCGGCCTCATGTTCATGTCCTTCACCGCGATCTCCATCGTCATCCTCGACTGGCGCTCCGGGCTTCTGCTGGTCGCCGCGGCGGTGCCGATCGTGTTCCTGGGCCGCTGGTACCAGCGCCGCTCCGAGGTCGCCTATCGGCAGACCCGCATCTCCTCGGCGCGGATGATCGTCCACTTCGTGGAGACCATGACCGGCATCCGCGCCGTGCAGGCCTTCCGCCGCGAGACCTCCCGCTCCCGGCAGTACGACCGGCTGGCGAAGAACTACCGCAACGACATGGTCCGTTCCCTGGGGCTCTTCGGCATCCTGCAGCCCGCGCTGCTGGCGCTGGGCAACCTCACCGTGGCCGCGGTGCTCGTCTGGGGCGGATTCCGCGTGCTGCAGGGCGATCTGGAGGTCGGGGTTCTCGTGGCCCTGCTGTTGGCCACCAAGCGCGTCTTCCAGCCGCTGGACATGATCGCCATGTTCTACAACGCGCTGCAGTCCGCCACCGCCGCCCTGGAGAAGGTCTCCGGGCTGCTGGAGGAGAAGCCCACGATCACCGAGGACCCGGAGCCGGAGCATCTCGACGAGTCCCGCGGCGAGGTGGAGTTCTCCCAGGCCGCGTTCCGCTACTCCGCAGAGGGCCCGGTGGTGCTGCACGAGATGGACCTGCACATCCCGGCTGGACAGACCGTCGCCGTCGTCGGGCGCACCGGGGCCGGCAAGTCCACTCTGGTCAAGCTGCTGGCCCGCTTCTACGACGTCACCGCAGGGTCCCTGACCCTCGACGGCGTCGACGTGCGGAAGCTCGCCGTGGCCGACCATCACCGGCACGTGGCCATGGTGACCCAGGAGGCCTTCCTGTTCTCGGGGACGATCACCGAGAACATCGCGCTCGGCCGTCCGGAGGCCCCGCAGGAGGAGGTCGTCGCCGCGGCTCGCGCAGTGGGAGCCCACGCGTTCATCATGGACCTGCCGGAGGGCTACGAGACCGACGTGAACAAGCGCGGCGGTCGGCTCTCCGCCGGTCAGCGGCAGCTGATCTCCTTCGCCCGGGCGTTCCTCGCCGACCCGGCGGTGCTGATCCTGGACGAGGCGACGTCGTCGCTGGACCTGCCCAGCGAGCAGCTGGTCCAGCAGGGCCTGCAGAGGCTGCTGGGCCACCGCACGGCGCTGATCATCGCCCACCGACTCTCCACTGTGGCGATCGCCGACCGGGTGCTGGTGGTCGACGAGGGCCGCGTGGTGGAGGACGGCTCCCCGGCCGAGCTCATCGCCGACGGCGGCTACTACGCCAAGCTGCACGCCGCGTGGGAGGCCACGATGGGTTCGCCCAACTGACGCCTGAGGAACCCCCGTTGAGATGGTGAGTTTCCGCCCGAACTGGGCCCGTCAGATGGCCATTCGGGCGGAAACGCACCATCTCAACGGGCTCAGGGAGCGGCTCAGACTCGTACCAGAGGCAACACCTCGGTCAGATCCGCGCGGATGCCGGAGGCCGAGACCCGTCCGGCGTCACGTGCCTCGGACCACGTCAGCCGGCCGGTGGCCAGCTCCAGCCAGGTGCGGGCGTCCAGCTCCACCACGTTCGGCGGCGTGCCGCGGGTATGTGTCGGACCCTCGAGGCACTGGGTGACCCCGAAGGGCGGCACCCGGACCTCCACCGAGTTCCCCGGCGCCCGCTCCGCCAGCTCCTCCAGGAGGTGACGCACCGCCGTGGCCAGGGTGCGGCGGTCGACGTCCTCCGGCGATGCGGCCCAGCGATCCAGCGCGGAGGCGCCTACCTCGGCGGTGATGCGTCGTCGTGCCATGTCTGCTCGTCTCCGTGATCTGATCTCCCCCAGGGCCGGCCCGTATGCTCAGAGCCGCTCGAGCACCGTGTGGGACAGCCGGATGCTGCCCACCTGGGCGTCGTCGACCCCTCCGGTGATCGGACGGATGATCTTCTTGAGCACCGCCCCCAGAGAGTCGACGTCGATGACGTCATGGGCCGCGAGCAGGCTCAGCGCCACCAGGTTGTTGGCCCGCTGGCTGCCGTCCAGGGTCTTCACCGCCACCGTGGTGCCGTCCGGAGCACCGATGACCAGCACCCCTTCGGCGCCGAGCTTGGCGAGCAGCCCCAGCTCCTCCATCACCACGGTGTTGACCTCGCCGCGGCCGTGGACCGCCCAGGGATAGTCGAGCATCGCCTGCGAGACGGTGAAGGCGTGGACCTCGGCGTCACGACGGGAGGTGGCGGAGGCGATCTTGGAGAATCCACGCGCCAGGCCGGTCAGGCTCATCGACGGCGCCGGAGCGCCGCAGCCATCGGTGCCGATGACTCCGGGGGTCTCCTCGCAGTACTCCTCCAGCACCGCCATCACCGCCTGCTGCATGGGGTGCCGGGCCTCGGTATAGGTCGCCAGCCGCCAGCCCTGCGTGCGGGTGGCGGCGAGGAAGGCGGCGTGCTTGCCGGAGCAGTTGAACGCCAGCGGGGTCTTCTCCCGGCCGGCGGTGATGTGGTCCACCAGGTCCCGCTCCCGGGAGGGGTAGGCGGCCGGGCAGCGCAGGTGCGACTCGTCGAGCTTCTCCTCGGCGAGCACCCCTGCCGCGACCTCCTGGTGCCGGCGGGACCCGTTGTGGGAGCCGCAGGCCAGCGCCACGGCCTCCTGCGAGATCAGCGCACCGGACCGCAGGGAGGCGATCGCCTGGAACGGCTTGAGCGTGGACCGCGGGAAGATCGGCCGCTGCGGGGCGCCCAGGGACTCGAGCACGGTGCCGTCGGGCCCGAGCAGCACCGCTGAGCCGATGTGCCGCGATTCCACGGCCCCGGCCCGGGTCACCCAGGCCAGCTCTGCCGACTCTGCGGCGGCCGCGGTGTGCGGAGCCGGAGTGTCCGGAGCGGGGGTTGCGAGGGAGGCGGCGGATGCGGTGCGGGCGGTGCGGAGGTGGTCGGCGCTCATGCGGCTAGTCTAGGGCGGCGGAAGGCGCCATGCCGTAGGCTTGACGACCGTGAAGGTACTTGTTGTGGGGCCGGGAGGCCGCGAGCACGCCATTGTCCGAGCACTCCTGCGTGACGACTCCGTCACCGACGTCGAGGCGGCCCCCGGCAACGCCGGGATCGCGCAGGATGTCCCCTGCCACCCGGTGGACGCCTCCGACGGCGAGGCCGTCGCCCAGCTGGTCACCGACCACGGCTATGACCTCGTCATCGTCGGCCCGGAGGCCCCGCTGGCCGCCGGAGTCGCCGACGCCGTCCGCGACGCCGGGGTGCCGGTGTTCGGTCCCTCCGGCGCGGCCGCCCAGCTGGAGGCCTCGAAGGCCTTCGCCAAGGAGGTCATGGGGGCCGCTCACGTGCCCACCGCGGGCGCGGTGCACGCCGCCGAACTCACCGCCGCCGAGGTCGGCCTGGACCGTTTCGGCGCTCCCTACGTGGTCAAGGACGACGGTCTGGCCGCCGGGAAGGGCGTGGTGGTCACCTCAGACCGCGACGCCGCCCTCGCCCACGCGCAGGCCTGCTTCGAGGCCGGCGGATCCGTGGTGATCGAGGAGTTCCTCGACGGCCCGGAGGTCTCCCTGTTCGTGCTCTCCGACGGCGAGCACCTGGTCCCGCTGAGCCCCGCCCAGGACTTCAAGCGCATCTTCGACGGCGACGCCGGCCCCAACACGGGCGGCATGGGCGCCTACACGCCGCTGGACTGGCTGACCGGCTACACCGAGACCCACGACGACGGCGCCACCCGCGACTTCGTGGCCACGGTGATGGACCGCGTCGCCCGCCCCACCGTGGCCGAGATGGCCCGCCGCGGAACCCCGTTCGTCGGCGTGCTGTACTGCGGCCTGGCCGTGACCTCCCGCGGAGTGCGCGTGGTGGAGTTCAACGTGCGCTTCGGAGACCCCGAGACCCAGGCCGTGCTCGAACGACTCGCCACCCCGCTGGGCCGGCTGCTGCTGGACTGCGCCACCGGCTCGCTGGGGGCGGACCGCGAGCTGGACTGGCGTGACGGCTACGCGGTCGACGTCGTCATGGCCGCCGAGAACTACCCGGACGCCCCCCGCAAGGGCGATGTCATCTCCGGCCTGGACGCCGCGGAGGAGCTCGACGGCGTGGCCGTGCTGCACGCCGGCACGGGCCGGGACGAGCAGGGGCGGCTGCTCTCCGCCGGCGGGCGCGTCCTGGCCGTGGTCGGCACCGGCTCCACGCTGGCCGAGGCCGTGCAGCGCTCCTACGCGGGCGTGGACCGCATCAGCTGGCAGGGCGCCCAGCACCGCACCGACATCGCCGCCAAGGCGCTGGCCGGGGACATCCGTGTGCACGCCCAGCTGCCCGGCTGGACGCACGCCGTCTCCGGGAAGGTCCGGGACCTCTACCGCCCCGCCCCCGGCTCCGCCTGGGACGGGCAGGATGTGGTGCTGGTGGTCGCCAGCGACCGGATCAGCGCCTACGACCACGTGCTCTCCACCCCCATTCCGGACAAGGGCCGCGTGCTCACCCAGCTGAGCCTGTGGTGGTTCGAGCGGCTGCGCGAGGCCGGAGTGGCCACCCATGTGGTCTCCACCGAGGTGCCCCCGGCGGTGGCCGGCCGGGCGATGATCTGCCGCGATCTCCAGATGGTCGAGGCCGAATGCATCGCCCGCGGCTACCTCACCGGCTCAGGGCTGGCCGAGTACCGTGGATCCGGCACCGTCACCGGCATCACACTGCCCGAGGGGCTCACCGACGGCTCCCGTCTCCCGGAGCCGATCTTCACCCCCTCGTCCAAGGCCGAGCAGGGCGGACACGACGTCAACATCAGCTTCGCGGAGCTCTCTGCGTCGGTGGGAGACGAACTGGCCGACCAGCTGCGCGAGGCCACGCTGCGGGTCTACCGCCTGGCCGAGCAGACCTGCCGCGAGGCCGGCGTCGTGCTGGCCGACACCAAGCTGGAGTTCGGCCACGACCGCGCCACCGGCGAGCTGGTGCTCGGCGACGAGGTGCTGACCCCGGACTCCTCCCGGTTCTGGCCGGCCGAGTCCTGGGAGCCGGGCACGGCCCAGCCCTCCTTCGACAAGCAGTTCGTGCGGGACTGGCTGACCTCGTCCGCCTCCGGCTGGGAGCGCGGCTCGGGCATCGCCCCGCCGGCACTGCCCGAAGACGTCGTCACCGCCACCCGCGAGCGCTACCTGGACGCCTACCGGCGGATCACCGGCGAGGAGCTGGGGCAGCGGACCTCCGGCGCCTGAGCACGCGGGGCCGACCGCAGCCCCCGCACGTTCTTCCGGCCCGTGCCGAGCCAGTAGACTGGAGTCCATGTCCTCCAGCGAGCAGCACCGTCGGGTGATGGTCCGCCCCACACCCCGGCTCGTCCCGTTCCTCGTGGCCGGTGTGGTCGTGGCGTTCGCGGCCGCCGTCGTCGTGGTCCTGGTGTCCGGCTCGGCGGAGGACTACACCGTGGCCGGGAACATCGGCTATCTGACCTTTGCGCTCTCCCTGCCGGGTCTGGCGCTCGCCGCCCTGTCCTGGCTGCTCCTCGAGCGCCGTTCGCGCCGGCTGACTCGCACGTATCGCGCAGTCCCCGCTGACCCCGCCCCCTCCGAGAGGACCGACGAGAATGGCCCGCGCTGACGGTCGCCTGAACTTCAATCTGCTCGACGACGACGCCGCCCCGCAGGACGAATGCGGCGTCTTCGGTGTCTGGGCGCCCGGCGAGGAGGTCGCGAAGCTCGCCTACTACGGCCTCTACGCCCTCCAGCACCGTGGACAGGAATCGGCCGGCATCGCCGCCTCCGACGGCAGCAGCATCCGCATCTACAAAGACATCGGCCTGGTCTCCCAGGTGTTCGACGAGTCCACCCTCACCGCGCTGAACGGCCACATCGCCCTCGGTCACTGCCGCTACTCCACCACCGGAGGCGGGCAGTGGTCCAACGGCCAGCCGACCCTCGGAGAGACCCCGCACGGCACCGTGGCCCTCGGACACAACGGCAACCTGACCAACTCCGCGGAGCTCTACGACAGGCTCGTGGAGCGCAACGGCGGGGTGACGCCGTCGTTCGGCGAGCTCGCCCAGGGCAACACCACCGACACTGCGCTGGTGACCGCACTGCTGAAGGACGAGGAGGGCGACAGTCTCGAGGAGCAGGCGATGGCGCTGCTCCCCACGCTGAAGGGTGCGTTCTGCCTGGTGTTCATGACCGAGAACACCCTTTACGCGGCGCGCGACCCGCAGGGCGTGCGCCCGCTGGTGCTGGGCCGGCTGGAGCGCGGCTGGGTGGTCGCCTCGGAGCAGTCGGCGCTGGCCACCGTGGGCGCCTCGGTCATCCGTGAGATCGAGCCCGGCGAGTTCATCGCCATCGACGCCGACGGCGTCCGTTCCCAGCGATTCGCCGCTGAGAAGCCGGCCCGTTGCGTCTTCGAGTACGTCTACCTGGCCCGGCCGGACGCCAACATCAACGGCCGCTCGGTCTACGAGTCCCGGGTTGAGATGGGACGCCAGCTGGCCCGGGAGGACACCCACGACGCCGAGATCGTCATCCCGGTGCCGGAGTCCGGGACGCCGGCCGCGGTGGGATACGCCGAGGCCTCCGGCCTGCCCTTCGCCCAGGGCTTCATCAAGAACGCCTATGTCGGACGCACCTTCATCCAGCCCTCACAGACGCTGCGCCAGCTGGGCATCCGGCTGAAGCTCAACGTGCAGGAGCACGTGGTGCGGGACAAGCGGGTGGTGGTGGTGGACGATTCGATCGTGCGCGGCAACACGCAGCGGGCGATCGTGCGCATGCTCAAGGAGGCGGGCGCGAAGGAGGTCCATGTGAAGATCTCCTCCCCGCCGATCAAATGGCCGTGCTTCTACGGGATCGACTTCGCCACCCGGGCGGAGCTGATCGCCAACGGAGCCAGCATGGACGAGATCCGGCAGGCCGTGGGGGCCGACTCGCTGTCCTACATCTCGGAGGCAGGCATGATCGCCGCCACCGAGCAGCCCCGCTCCACGCTGTGCACCGCCTGTTTCTCGGGCGAGTACCCGATCGAGCTGCCGCCGTCGAACCGTCGCGGCAAGCTGCTGCTGGAGCAGCCGGAGCTGCCGGGCATGGACCCCTCCGCAGCCTCTGCGTGCGAGCCGGGTCCGGATGCAGAGTTCGACATCGACGACCAGTCCCTTGCGGAGGCCACTTCATGACCGATCAGCCGGCACCGATCACCTATGCATCCTCCGGGGTCGACGTCGAGGCGGGAGACCGCGCCGTCGAGCTGATGAAGGCTCATATCGAGGCGACACACACGCCCGCGGTGATGGGCGGCGTCGGCGGTTTCGCGGGGCTCTATGACGCGTCGGCGCTGAAGGCGCTGCCGCGGCCGCTGCTGGCCACCTCCACCGACGGGGTGGGCACCAAGGTCGCGATCGCCCAGGCGATGGACGTCCACGACACGATCGGGTTCGACCTGGTCGGCATGGTGGTCGACGACATCGTGGTCATGGGTGCCGAGCCGCTGTTCATGACCGACTACATCGCCACCGGCAAGGTGGAGCCGGCGCGCATCGCCGCCGTGGTCTCCGGGATCGCGAAGGCCTGTGCGGAGGCCGGCACCGCGCTGGTCGGCGGGGAGACCGCTGAGCATCCGGGCCTGCTGGCCGAGGATGAGTACGACGTCGCCGGGGCCGCCACCGGCGTGGTGGACGCCTCCGCAGTGCTGGGCCCGGAGCGGGTCCGCGCCGGGGACGTGGTGATCGGCATGGCCTCCTCGGGCATCCATTCCAACGGATACTCTCTGGTGCGCCGCGTGGTGTCCTCCGCCGGCTGGGGCTACGAGCGCGAGGTGCCCGAGTTCGGACGCACTCTGGGCGAGGAGCTGCTGGAGCCGACCCGCCTGTACACCACGCCCTGCCTGGACCTGGTGAAGGCGCTCAACGGCGACCCGGCTCAGGGCGAGCTGCCCGCGGACCTGCCGGTGCGCGGGTTCAGCCACGTCACCGGCGGCGGCCTGGCCGCGAACCTGGCCCGGGTGCTGCCGGCCGGCCTGATGGCGACGGTGGAGCGCTCCACCTGGTCCTGGCCCGCCGTGTTCTCCGTGGTGGCCGAGCTGGGGCGCGTGCCCCAGGCGGACCTGGAGCGCACCCTGAACCTGGGCGTGGGGATGGTGGCCGTGGTGGCCCCGGAGAAGGCCGTCGAGGCCCTCACCCAGCTGAGCGCCTCGGGCCAGACGGCCTGGGTGATGGGCGAGGTCACCGAGTACTCCCCCGAGGACGTCGCAGGTGCCGGCGAGGACTTCGTCCAGGGTGCCAAGGGGGTCGACGGCGGCGGCGTGCTGCTCACCGGCGCCTACGCCTCCTGATCACCCCCCCACCCCTCATCGAGTGGGGGAATCCACGACAGCTAGGCCGCTCGTGAGGCCATTTAGCTGTCGTGGATTCCCCCACTCGATGCGTGTCAGCGGGACTGGCCCGCCGTAAACCCCGCGACGCGCTCCTGGGCCTCGAGGCGGCGGGCCTCGGCGAGACGCTCGTAGACGCCGTCGTCGACGTTGCCCCGGTAGACCGCGTAGAACACCAGGGTCAGGACGTAGAACACCGTGACACCCGGCAAGGACAGCCAGCGATCCCAGGCGTCGAGGGGCGCGCTGGTGGCGCGGCTCAGGAACGCGACGAGCTGGGCCGAGGCGATGAACAGACACGCCCCCACCTGAAACTTCACCTGTCCCGGTGAGACCGCGGCCGTGCCCAGGCCCCACCGGCGCCAGCCGCTCAGCCCGAGCCGGGCGGCGTCGTGCTCGGAGAGCCGGTGCCGCACCTCCTGCGGGGTCAGATGGGCCCCGGTGTGATCCAGTTCGACCATGACCAACCTCTCCCCGTCGTCGACGACGCCGACCCTCGCCGTGGGATCCACGGCGCCCTTGCTGTCACGCGTCAGCCTATCGGTGAGGGCAGGTCATGACCAGGGCCGCCCTCATCGCCCTCGCCGCACCGTGGACCTCCTCCCGCGTGAGACCTAAAGTGACATGCATCACGTCACCTGCGGCCTGCCCGGCGGCCTCGCCGCTCGACAGCGCCACGCCGGTGACCGCCGTATCCCGAGGCGCAGGAGGGCGACATGAGTGACACCCGGCAGATCCCCGAGTCATTCCACACCGGCCAGGCCCTTCTCCTCGCCTCCGTGGCAGCACTGGGCGGCTTCCTGTTCGGATTCGACACAGCGGTCGTCAACGGGACGGTGACCGCGGTCCGTGAGGGATTCGGGCTCAGCGCCGGGTTGACCGGCTTCGTGGTGTCATCGGCCCTGCTGGGCTGCGTGGTGGGCGCGTTCACCGCAGGACGCCTGGCGGATCGCATCGGCCGCATCCGGGTCATGCTGATCGCCGCCTCGCTGTTCCTGGTCAGTGCGGTCGGCTGCACCTTCGCCGTCGGCGCCGCAGACCTGATCGTCTGGCGGGTCATCGGCGGCCTCGGCGTCGGCACCGCCTCGGTGATCGCCCCCGCCTACATTGCCGAGATCTCCCCGGCGCAGATCCGCGGACGCCTCGGCTCCATGCAGCAGCTGGCCATCGTCACCGGAATCTTCGTGGCCCTGCTGTGCAACGCCTGGCTCGCCGGGCTCTCCGGAGGAGCCGCGGAGCAGCTGTGGTTCGGGCTGGAGACCTGGCGATGGATGTTCTTCGCCGAGGTGGTGCCGGCGCTGGCCTACGGCGCGTTCGCCCTGATGATCCCCGAGTCGCCCCGATTCCTCGTGAAGAAGGGTTCACCGGCCAAGGCCCGCGAGGTCCTCAGCCGGGTGCTCGAGACCGGCATCGACCAGCGGATCGAGGAGATCCGACAGTCCCTGGGCACCGAGGCCCGCACCCGCCTGAAGCACCTGCGCGGCCCGGCACTCGGCCTCCTGCCGATCGTCTGGGTGGGCATCCTGCTCTCCACGTTCCAGCAGTTCGTGGGCATCAACGTGATCTTCTACTACTCCTCCACCCTGTGGCAGGCGGTCGGCTTCACCGAAGCCGATGCCCTCGCACAGACCGTCATCACCGGCGTGACCAACATCGTGGTCACCATCATCGCGATCGCCCTGGTGGACAAGATCGGTCGTCGTCGGCTGCTGATGATCGGCTCCACCGGCATGACGCTCACCCTGGGCCTGCTGGCATGGATCTTCGCCACCGCTCCGGTGGTGGAGGCCGCCGACGGAACGCTCACCCCGCAGCTGACCGACACCGGCGGAGTCGTGGCCCTGCTGGCCGCCAACGGGTTCGTGGTCTTCTTCGGCATGTCCTGGGGCCCGGCGGTGTGGGTGCTGCTGGGCGAGATGTTCAACAACCGGATCCGCGCCACCGCGCTCGGCATCGCCGCGGCCGCCCAGTGGATGGCCAACTTCACCATCTCCACCACCTTCCCAGCGCTGGCTGACATGAGCCTCGGCGTCGCCTACGGCTTCTACACCACCTGTGCGGCGATCTCCCTGTTCTTCGTCATCAGGTTCGTCCCGGAGACCAAGGGCAAGCAGCTCGAAGACATGGAGTAGCTCGTGCGCCCGAACACCCCTCGAGCGCGCCTCAGCCACCCGTCGAGTGGGGGATTCCGCTACGGCTAACTCGCCCATGGGGCCAGTTAGCCGTAGCGGAATCCCCCACTCGACGCATATCGGGGTGCCGCCTGAGCAGGGCAAGCAGCTCGAGGACCTGCAGCGAGGCGCTGAGGCGGCGCAGGACGACGGGGGCTGGCCTGAGGACGGCACCATGGCGCCCTGGGCGGTGATCGACGTCGCCAGCGGCACCCCGGTCGGGATGACCACGTTCATGCACATCGACGCCCGCACTCCGCGCCTCGAGATCGGCTCCACCTGGCTGCTCTGCGCCGGGCCCAACGCACCGGCGTCAACGCGCCTATGAAGCGCCTGCTGCTGGCCCGGGTCTTCGGGGATTTGGGGTGCCTGGCGGTGGAGTTCCAGACGCACTTCCACAATCGTCAGTCGCGTGCCGCCCTCGAACGCCTCGGGGCGAAGCAGGACGGGTGCTGCACCAGCCGGATCAGCCGAGGATCGACTCCACGGTGTCCACCGCGGCGGGCACCAGGGAGACCACCAGCAGACCCGCCATGACCAGGTTGAACACCCGCAGATGCGCCGGCTTGGAGATCAGCCGCCCCGCGCCGACTCCCATCAGCGTCCAGGTCACGGTGCAGGGGGTGCCGAAGATCAGGAACACCGCGCCGATCACCAGCACTTCGCCGGTGAAGGACTCCCAGTGCCCTGTATAGGCGGCGATCGCGCCCACCGCCATCGTCCAGGCCTTGGGGTTGACGAACTGGAACAGCGCCAGCTGCAGGAACGACGGCGGCCGAGCACCGTGGCGCACGGACAGGTCCGTGGGCCCGGAGGCGATCTTCCACGCCAGGTACAGCAAGTAGGCGATGCCGATCGGACGCAGCACGTCGAGGATCACCGGCCACTGCGCCAGCGCCTGCCCCAGGCCGAGTCCGACGAGGACCACCATCACCGGGAAGCCGATGTTCACGCCGACGATCGCCGGTACTGTGCGGCGCAGGCCGTAGGTCGCGCCGGAGGCCATGGCGATCGTGTTGTTCGGTCCGGGGGTCCCCGCCGTCGCCAGGGCGAAGAGGATCAGGGAGAGGATGGTCACCCGGACGAGCCTAGCGCGCGCCGTGCCGACGATGCCGCGCGTGCCGCCGACGCCCGGATTCTGAGACTCCGTGCGGGGTCCCGGATCCCCCGCACCACCTGCCGTCTTCCCCGAAGGGCTGCGGTGCGGCCGGTATCATCAGGGAAGTGACCACTCGACCCCAGCACCCCGGGCCCCGCGGAGCGCAGCAGCTGACTGTGCATCCGATCAGCGCCGACGAGCACGCAGCGTTCCTGGCGCAGCACCCGACCGCCTCTTTCCTGCAGAACCCCCGGTGGCCGCAGGTGAAGACGGACTGGCGCGGAGAGTCCTTGGGCGCCTTCGACGGTGACCGGCTGGTGGCCGCCACCCTGGTGCTCCACCGCCGTCTGCCTCTCCCTTCCGCCGTCCCGGTGCTGGGCCGCAAGAGCCTCGCCTATCTGGCCGAAGGCCCGGTCTTCGACGCAGAGGAGGTCGCGCTCAGCGCTCTGCTTCCGGCGCTCGTGGACCATCTGAAGGGTCAGGGCGCCTTCCTCATCCGCATGGGCCTGCCCGGGGTGACCCGCCGGTGGGCCGCCCAGGACGTCCGCCGCGCGCTGGCCTCGGGGGAGCACACGGTGATCTCCGAGCTGGAGCCCCTGCAGGTCGACGACGACGCCGTCGCGGTCCGCGCCGAGCTGGAGGGCCTGGGCTGGCAGCCCCCGCAGGAGTCTGAGGAGTTCGAGGCCGGGCAGCCGCAGTTCCAGGCCCGCATCCCGCTGACCGACGAGGAGGGCGGCGCGCTTGACGTCGACGCCGTCCTGGCGCGGATGGACCAGACCTCACGACGGCAGACCCGTAAGTCCACGCGCTCGGAGCTGGTCATCACGACCGGAGGCGAGGAGGATCTCCCCGCCTGGCAGGCGCTCTATGCGGAGACTGCTGAGCGGGACGACTTCACCGGCCGCCCGCTGAGCTACTTCCAGCGGATGTTCCGAGAGCTCAACGCCGCCGAGGACACCGAGTGCACCTTGTACTTCGCCCACCACGAGGACGCGCTGCTCGCCGCAGCCATCTACGTACGGCAGGGGAAGTTCGCCTGGTACGTGTACGGCGCCTCCTCCTCCCAGGAGCGCAAGCGCTACGCCCCGCGAGCCCTGCAGCTGCGCCAGATCGAGGATGCCCTGGCCGCCGGATGCCGGTGGTATGACCTCGGCGGACTCAGCCCTTCGCTGGATCCCGAGTACCCGCTGGCCGGGCTCACTCGGTTCAAGACGACCATGGGCGCCGACGTGGTGCAGACCTACGGCGAGTGGGACTACCCGGTGAACCGCCTGCTGACCAGGGCGTTCACCCTCTACATGGCTCGCCGCTGAAGCGCAGGCTGAGCGGCCCGCCGACCCCGTCAGGGTGATCTCGGCCTCCCACCCCTGCCCACCGAACCATACATCCAGTACAGTTTGATGTCATGGCGACCGCATCCCTCCCCCTGGTGGACCCCGGGCCCGTTCCCCAGCTCTCCCGCTGGCAGCGCTGGACCGTGCTCGTCATCGTCTCCTCCGCCCTGCTGCTCATCACCCTGGACAACACGGTCCTGTACACCGCGCTGCCCCGGCTGACCGAGGATCTGGGCGCCTCGACCTCCCAATCCCTGTGGATCATCAACGCCTACCCGCTGGTCATCGCCGGTCTGCTTCCCGGCTCCGGCGCGCTGGGCGACCGGCTCGGCCATAAGCGGCTCTTCCAGTACGGGCTGGTCATCTTCGGGGTCGCCTCACTGGCCGCCGCCTTCTCCCCCACCCCAGAGGCTCTGATCGCCGCCCGCGCATTCCTGGCCGTGGGAGCGGCTGCGATGATGCCGGCCACCCTGGCGCTGATCCGGGTGAGCTTCCCGATGGAGAAGGAACGCAACCTGGCGATCGCCGTCTGGGCCTCGGTCTCCGTGGTGGGCATGGCCATCGGTCCGATCGTCGGCGGACTGCTGCTCGAGCGGTTCTGGTGGGGCTCGGTGTTCCTGATCAACGTGCCTATCGCCGTGGCCGGGTCCCTGGCGATCATCCTGGCCGGACCGCGCAACCTCACTAACCCGGCCAAGCGCTGGGACGGCCTCTCCTCCGCCCAGGTGATGATCGGGCTGACAGCGGCCGTGCTGGCCATCAAGTCCCTGGCCGAGGACGGGGTCGACTGGCTGCTGGTCATCGGCTCGGCACTGGTCGCCGTCGTCGCGCTCACCGTGTTCGGGCGGCGCCAAGCCAGGTTGGAGGAGCCCCTGATCGACTTCACGATCTTCCGCAACCGAGCCTTCGCCGCCGGTGTGGCCGCCGCCGGCGCCAGCATCTTCGCGATCATGGGCACTCAGCTCGCCAGCACCCAGCGCTTCCAGCTGGTCGAGGGCTACACCCCGCTGCAGGCAGGACTGCTCGTCTCGGCGATCGCCGTCGGGGCGCTGCCCATGGCGCTGATCGGTGGAGCGATCCTGCACCGCACGGGCCTGCTCGTGCTGATCTCCGGAGGGCTGTCCGTGGCGGCGCTGGGAGCAGGCGTCTCGGTCGCCGGAGCCGCGCAGGACATGCTCTCCGTGCTGGTGCTGGGATTGCTGATCATGGGAGTAGGCCTGGGCGGTTCGATCTCCGTGGCCTCCACCGCGATCATGGGCAATGTGCCGCCGCGCCGGGCGGGGATGGCCGCTTCGATCGAGGAGGTCTCCTACGAGTTCGGCGGCCTGGTGGCGGTCGCCACCCTGGGCAGCCTGCTGCACTTCGCCTACTTCCGGTTCCTCGCCCTGCCCGCCGGGGCAGACCGCTTCACCGCGGCCAGTCCCACTGAGACGCTGACCAGCGGGGAGGGCGACGTCGTCGCAGCGGCCTCCCAGGCGATGGACAGCTCCTTCCTCGTGGTGCTGGCCGCAGTGACGGCGGCGCTGGCCGCCGGCACTCTGATCACCGGTTCGCTGCTGCGCCGGCACCTGCCCGGCACCGCCTCCCAGGCGTACCCCGGGAACCACTGAGCAGATGCGCCGACCCGGGCACTCAGCCTGCGGCCCCTGCCCGGGCCGGGCCGAGCGGCGGGCTGCCACGGGCCGCTAGGCTGGGGCATCATGCGACAGTCCAAACGCACCGAGATCCTGCAGGCCGCCCAGCACATCGTCCAGCGTGACGGCGTCACGGCGATCACCTATGAATCGGTGGCCGCCGAGGCCGGCCTGACCAAGGGCGGACTGCTCTATCACTTCCCATCCCGGGAGGACATGCTCCTGGCCCTGCATGAGCACGTCGCGGGCCAGTGGGAGGCCTGCATGGAGTCTGAGGCGGGGGCTCCCTACGAGGAGCTCACCGCGGGGCAGCGGCTCGACGCCTACATCCGCGCGTCACAGAACCCGGACCGGGCGGAGCTGCTGCTGATGCTCGAGTCCGCCGGGGATCCCGCCGCCCAGGCGGCCTGGGACACGGTGCACGATCGGTGGTCGCCCCCGCCGCCCAGCGGCACGCCCGACGACGCCGGCGTGCCGGGCCGTGCGGCCGGCGTCGACCCGGACCTGCTGCCCTTCCTGGCACGGCTGGCCGCGGACGGGCTGTGGTTCTATGAGGCGCTGGCGCCCGGGCATTTCACCGAGGCGCAGCGCTCCACGATCGTGGAGGCGATCATCCGGCTGGGCGCCGGGGAGCACACGCAGACCTGACCGGCAGCTCACCTCAGCGCGGCGTCGAGACTCTCCAGCGCAGGGGCGATCCGCGTCCGCCACCGCCAGTCGGCCTTCACGTCGGCCCGGGACGGCCCGCCATTGATGATGCCGATCGGTCGCCCCGCCCGGTGCATCTGCAGGGCGATCTTGAAGCCGCTCATCACCGCCATCGACGAGCCGACCACCAGCAGACCGGAGGACCGCTCCACGAGCTCGTCCACCAGGACCTTGCGCTCAGCAGGGACACCCTCGCCGAAATAGACGACGTCAGGCTTCAGCCGGGTGGATCCGCAGACCAGGCAGCCGACCATGTGGAAGCGCTGGACCCAGGAATCCTCGAGGGCGACGTCGCCGTCGGGATTGACGTTCTCCGCGGCCTGGAGGGCCTCCTCGGCGTAGCCGGGGTTGGCCTCCTCCAGGCGGGTGTCCAGGTGTCGGCGGTCCTCCCGGTTTCCGCAGGTCAGGCAGGCCACAGTGGCGAGATCCCCGTGCAGCGGGATCAGCGGAGACTGCACTCCGGCCTCATGGTGGGCCATGGCGTGGAGGCCGTCCACGTTCTGGGTGACCAGCCCGGAGAGTGTGCCCCGCCGCTGCCAGCCGGCGAGCAGGTGGTGCGCCGGATTCGGCGTGGCCTGGTCCATATGCCGCCAGCCGACGAAGCTGCGCGCCCAGTACCGGTGGCGAGCGCCTTCGTCGTGAAGGAACTCCTGGTACGTCATCGGCCGGTGCCGGTGCAAGGATCCCTGAGGGCCGCGATAGTCGGGTATGCCGGAGTCGGTGGAGACTCCGGCGCCGGTGACGGCGAGCACCCCGCCGACGCGCAGCATCTGCAGAATACCGGCCTGGGCTGCGTCCCTGGCCTGCGGAGGCGCGGTGTCTTCGACGACGCGCTCGATGGACCGCAGCGCGGCCCGGTGGGCGTTGGCCACGGGGAGGGTGAACGACTGGGAATCGGTGACGCTGCGCACCTCGTGTGCGCCGAGGCCTCCGGCGGACTCCTCGGACACAGCAGAATCCGACCCGGCGATCATCGCCGGATCGGATTCACTGCTGCTTGTGACGGCCTGAGTGCTGGCGGGAGCAGTGCGTCCCTGCTCCACGGTCTCAGCGTCCGTAGCGTTCCGAGAGGTCGTCGTAGCCGTACGACTCATCCTCCGGTTCGGGTGAGATGGCTTCCTCGGCGGGGATTTCACCACGGGACTGAGCCAGCTCTCTCTCGAGAGCTGACAGGTCGGTGTTCGGGGTGAAGTACTTGATCTCCCGCGCCTGCTTCGTTGCTTTCGCCTTCTGACGGCCGCGCCCCATGAGCGAGACCCCCTCTGTCTTCTCAGGTCCTCGCGATGCCGGGCAGGGTGCAACGCGGGAGTATCTCTGCGATCTACTGGTTCGTGTACCTAGGTTAACATGATTGGGAACGGTGCGTCGCACGTCCGCCCAGGGCGAAGTCATCCAGGATGGCCCGCCCTGCGGTGCGTTGCGCGCCGGAATGGTCCAGTTCTCGGGGTGCTATGCCTGTCCGACGCCCGCCGGATGCTCATCGTCGACCTTCGCCGACGGCTCCACGGGCATCCGGATGGGACGGACATCACCTTCGCCTGCGCTCCGCCGGGACGCCGTTCGACACGTACCGCCGATCCCGCCACGACGCGCACAGGAGCACCGCCGCAGTGGAAGACAGCACTGAGTCGCCCGACCATTCCTCAGGTGAGCCCGCCGAACCTCTCCCCCCGACGCGCCGATCGCGCCGTGAGGCCCGGAGCCGGGCCGACCGGAGGACCACCGCAGCGGAACCCGCGGCCCGCGAGGGAGCGACGGCGGAACCCGCCGAGGACTCCCCGGAGGAGATCTCCCTGAATGACTCCGGCCACCTGGAGTCCTTCGACGTCCGGGAGACCGCGAATCGTGATCCCCGACGCCCGAACGTGCTGCCCTTCGTCCTCGCCGGCGGACTCGTCGTGCTGATCACCCTGTCCCTGCTGTGGTGGTTCCTCGTCCGAGACGAGCCGGCCGAGCTACCGGAGACCGTCGCCGAGCGCGAGGAGGATCCCGGCATCGACGGCGTGATCCTGCGGAACGCCGATCCGGACCAGTGGCTGGCCGGCGACTGCCTGACAGGCTTCCAGCCGCAGGACGAGACCGCACCGGCCACGATCATCGAGTGCGGACACAGCTATGACGTCCAGGTCATCCACTGGGAGGATCTGGAGGTCGGCGAGTACCCGGGTGACGAAGACGTCTCAGAACGGGCGCACATGGCCTGCGAGGACAACGGGCAGCTGGACCAGGACGCCGTGGACGCCGTGGACTTCGAGCTGCAGGTCCGCATCTCCCACCCGACCGAGTCCACCTGGCGCCGCGAGGGCGACCGGCGGATCAACTGCCTGCTGCAGCCGGCCAGCGGAGTCACCATGACGGGGAACTTCGTGATGGACCCCGAGGAGCACTCCTCCGCCGACGACGCCGAGGACGCCGCGCCGGGTGGCGGCGACGAGGACGACGCCTGAGGCGACGGCTGAGGCCACGACTCCCCTCAGACAGGCACCCCTTCCACGTTCTGCCTCACCATCTGATCGACACTGCACCTCCAGGGCGTCCCGGGCAGTGCGCCGGCGAACTCTCCGCTCGGGACCAGGACGCTTCGACGCCACCAGATCGGCCGGAGCCGCGCGAGCTCCAGCGCAGTGCGGCTGACCAACCCTGCGGCGCGCAACACTGCATGGGGCAGCACCCAGGGAGCCACAACAGGACGACCGGCGACGCCGGACGCACGCTCGCCGACTTCGCGCAGGGTCGGCGCCTGGGACGGTGCGATCAGCAGCCGATGCCCACCGGCTCCTGCCACCACCTCAAGCAGCTCCTCGGCGTACTCCGCACCATAGATCATCGCCGCACTGAGATCGGCGATGTCGGTGAGAGCATGCGGCACATCGGGGTCCGCCGGAATGATGGGGCGTCGGCCCGCCGCCACGCGGTCAGTGATCATCATGCGGACCACACTCGTCGCGGGCGCAGCATCCGGACCGACCAGATCTCCCGCCAGCACGCTGAGCGCGGGGGCGGGATGGGCCGACCGTGCCTCCATCAGCTGCTGACGGACCCGCCCCTTGTCCTCTGCAGGCGCGAACTCGGCGTCGTCTCTGAGCTCCTCCGCCTGGGCCGCGAAGGCGTAGGTCGACTCGGGAAAGATCACCACGCTGCCCTGCTCGGCAGCGACGTCGAGCACCACCTGTTCCAACCCGGGCAGGACATCTGCCCATAGCCGGGAGTCATACCCGGTGTGGAAGCATGCAAAGATCGCCTCAGCCCCCGCTGCGGCGCCCGCGATGTCGCCCCGACGTCCGGCATCGCCGATCACATGCCTCGCCGCTTCCGGCACCGAGGCTCCCGCAGAGCGCGTCACCACCGTCGTCTCCACGCCCTGACTCAGCAGATCCGCGACGATACGCGCCCCGATCTGCCCATAGCCGATCACCATTGCTGTGCGCATTGTCAGCCTCCCGTCGATATCCCTCACCACGAATGAGAGCACTGCTCTCCGATGACGAATCGACCATAGTCTCCTCAGAGCCCTAAAACAAGAGCGCTGCTCTCGTATGTGACTGGTGATCTCCGTCTCCTGCTAGCCTCGTGCCATGAAGTCCGACGCCGGCATGACACCTCGCCAGAAGAACCGGCAGGCCACTGAGGCCGCCGTACTCGAGATCGCCAACCGCCACCTCGACGACGACGGCGCCCAAAGCCTGTCGCTCCGCGCAGTGGCTCGGGACCTCGGCGTGGTCTCCAGTGCCGTCTACCGCTACGTGCGGAGTCGGGACGAGCTGCTGACGCTCCTGATCACTGACGCCTACGATCGCCTGGCGGACGCGGTGGACGCCTCCGTGGCACGTGACGACTCCTTGGAATCGGTCGCCTTCGCGATGTTGGACTGGTCCCGGCGCTATCCCCGACGATGGGAACTCATCCATGGGTCCCCCGTGACGGACTACCGGGCCCCACAGGACACCGTCGTCCCCGGGACACGTGTCGCCGTCCAGGTGGCTCGGCTGGTCGCGGCCCTTGACGACGACGCCGACGATCCGCGACTCTCCTCCGAGTCGGCCGCACGGGACCCAGCGGCCCTCTGGCTCGTCAGGGATCTGGAAGAGCTCGGCCTGGCCATACCCCCTCATTCAGCCTTGCGGGCCGTCTCCGTCTGGGCGAGCCTTCTCGGCATGGTCAACATGCTGCGCTTCGGTCAGCTCGGGCCGGAGAGCGCCACCTGGGAGGACCATCTGATGCGCACACACATGCTGCGCCTGACGTGCGGCACCGGAACCCCTGCGTCTGAGACCCTGGGGTCACCTCATGTTCCACCGCGCCAGGAGACCCGATGACCACCGACCCTTCCACACCGCTGCCCGAGCTGCGCTGGTGCTCCGCCTCGCTGGGCGAGCTGGGCTCCGTGGTGGTGGTCCATTCCCCCGAAGACGACACCATCCGTGCGGCGAGCCTGGCACGCCCGGAAGGAGCAGAGCCCGAGGTCGCCGCGATCGGCCGCGCCCTGGAGCAGATGATGGACCGTCTGGAAGCAACGGCCCCGGAGACCGCGGACCGGGAGATGAATCCATTGCCCACCGACCGTGGCGTCGTCGCCGAGGCGGTGGCCGCCTACGTCCAGGGCGACCATGAGGCCTTCGACGACGTCGCCGTCGTCCAACCCGGCTCCGAGTATCGGCAGCAGGTGTGGGCCGCCCTGCGCGAGGTGCCGGCCGGCGAGACGGTCTCCTATGCGGAGCTGGCCCAGATGGCGGGGCGGCCGCTGGCACACCGCGCGGCGGCGAGCGCCTGCGCCCACAACCTGGTGGCCTTCGCCATCCCCTGCCACCGGGTGATCAAGGCTGACGGCTCCATCGGCGGCTACGGCTTCGGCGGTGTGGGCACCAAGCGCAGACTGCTCGCCCGCGAGGGGATCCACCTCTGATCCACACCCCCCCCCTCGACGTCGAGTGGCCACGAATCACGGCATCTCACCTCTGACGACGGCGTGTCATCGGGCAGACGCCGCGATTCGTGGCCACTCGGTGGTCCAGGCGACGAGAATCAGGCCTTCTTCGTCACGGTGAGCCCGTGTACCGTGTGCTCCTCCAGGGAGAGCTCCTGACGGTCGACCAGGACCGTGTCACCATCCTCGACCTCGCCGCCCAGCAGCCGCTTGGCGAGCTGATCCCCGATCTCGCGCTGCACCAGCCGGCGCAACGGGCGCGCCCCGTAGGCGGGGTCGTAGCCGGTGAAGGCCAACCACTCGCGGGCCGGGTCGGTGACCTCCAGGACGAGCCGGCGGGAGGCCATCCGCTCCTGCAGAGAACCGATCTGCAGATCCACGATGCTGGCCAGCTGCTCCATGGAGAGCGGATCGAACATCACGATGTCATCGAGCCGGTTGAGGAACTCGGGCTTGAAGGAGCGGTTGACCACCTCCATGACGGCCCGGTGCTGGGCGTCGGCGTCCAGACTCTGGTCCACCAGGAACTGGGAGCCCATGTTGGAGGTCAGGATCAGCACCACGTTGCGAAAGTCCACGGTGCGCCCCTGGCCATCGGTGAGGCGGCCGTCGTCGAGCACCTGCAGCAGAATGTCGAAGACCTGCGGGTGAGCCTTCTCCACCTCGTCGAGCAGCACCACCGAGTAGGGGCGTCGGCGCACCGCCTCGGTGAGCTGGCCGCCCTCGTCGAAGCCGACGTAGCCGGGAGGCGCACCGACCAGCCGGGCCACCGAGTGCTTCTCCGAGTATTCGGACATGTCGATGCGGATCATCGAGCGCTCGTCGTCGAAGAGGAACTCCGCCAGGGCCTTGGCCAGCTCGGTCTTTCCCACGCCGGTGGGCCCCAGGAACAGGAAGGAACCGGTGGGTCGGTCCGGGTCGGCGACGCCGGTGCGTGCCCGCCGGACGGCGTCGGAGACACTGGCCACGGCCCGGTGCTGGCCGATCAGCCGCGAGCCGATCAGCTCCTCCATCTGGAGCAGCTTCTGCGTCTCACCCTGCATCAGCCTCCCGGCGGGGATCCCCGTCCAGGCGGAGATGACCTCGGCGACGCCGTCGGCGTCGACCCCTTCTGACACCATCCGGGAGCGCTGCCCTCCTGCGGAGCTCTCCTGCTCCTCGGCGTCGGCAAGCTTCTGCTCGAGCTGCGGGATCTCACCGTAGAGCAGCCGGGAGGCCTCGGCGAGATCCCCCTCCCGCTGGGCCTTCTCCGCCTGGCTGCGCAGGTCGTCGAGCTGGACCCGCAGCTCACCGGAGCGGTTGAGCTCGGTCTTCTCGACCTCCCATCGGGCGGTCAGCTCAGCGAGGTCCTCCTTCTTGTCGGCGAGGTCCGCGCGCAGCACCTGGAGGCGTTCGGCGGAGCCGGCGTCGGTCTCCTCAGCAAGAGCCATCTCCTCCATGGTGAGACGGTCCACTACACGGCGCAGCTCATCGATCTCCACCGGCGCAGAATCGATCTCCATGCGCAGCCGAGAGGCGGCCTCGTCGATCAGGTCGATGGCCTTGTCCGGCAGCTGCCGGCCGGTGATGTACCGATCCGACAGGGAGGCGGCGGCGACCAGCGCGTTGTCCGCGATGGCCACCTTGTGGTGGGCCTCGTAGCGCTCCTTGAGCCCACGCAGGATGCCGATGGTGTCCTCCACCGAGGGCTCCCCCACGTAGACCTGCTGGAAGCGGCGCTCCAGGGCGGCGTCGGACTCCACGTTCTCCCGGTACTCGTCCAGGGTGGTCGCACCGATGAGCCGCAGCTCCCCGCGGGCCAGCATCGGCTTGAGCATGTTGCCTGCATCCATGGAGCCCTCGGAGGCTCCGGCGCCGACCACGGTGTGGATCTCGTCGATGAAGGTGACGATCCCGCCCTCGGCGGACTTGATCTCCTCCAGCACGGCCTTGAGCCGCTCCTCGAACTCCCCGCGGTACTTGGCCCCGGCGATCATCGCACCCAGGTCCAGGGAGATCAGCGTCTTGTCCCGCAGCGACTCGGGGACGTCACCTGCGACCATGCGCTGGGCCAGGCCCTCGACGACGGCGGTCTTGCCGACCCCGGGCTCGCCGATGAGCACCGGGTTGTTCTTGGTGCGGCGGGAGAGCACCTGCACCACGCGCCGAATCTCGGAATCCCGGCCGATGACCGGGTCCAGCTTGCCGGAACGGGCGATCTCGGTGAGGTCCGTGCCGAACTTCTCCAGCGACTGGAAGGTGTTCTCCGGATCCGGGGTGGTGACCTTGCGGTCGCCCCGGAGTCCGGGCAGCTCGGCCTTCAGCGGCTCGGGACCGGCTCCGGACTCGGCGAGCGCGCGACCAGAAGGTCCGGCGTCGGCGGCGACCCCGAGCAGGAGGTGTTCGGTGGAGACGTATTCGTCGCCCATCTGCTCGGCCTCGGCCTGGGCGGCCTTGATGACGGCGAGACCCGCCTGGGAGAACTGCGGGGCCGCGACGGCGTCGCCGCTGGTGGCCGGCAGCTGCCTGATGGCGGCGGAAGCCCGGGTGGAGATGGCCTCGGGGTCCGCACCGGCGGCCCTCAGCAGCGCCACGGCGACAGACTCCCGCTGGTCCATCAGAGCCTTCAGGATGTGGGCAGGCTCGATCTGCGGGTTGCCTGCGGTGTTGGCGTTCATCGCAGCCGCGGAGACGGCTTCCTGCGACTTGGTGGTGAGCTTGACGTCCATGGGGTGAAGGCTCCTTTCTCAGCGCCTCGGCGGGCCCTCACCTGCTGTCCAACCAGACCTGGCGAGCCCTCTCATTCGAACTTGAGTCCATCCTACTCAACTTTGGGTGAGAAGCACATATTCCCGCACGACGGCGCCGAGAATCTCACCGTCTCAGCCCGGAGGCAGATGATCGGTGAACACTCGACGCCGTCGGACATCGATCACCAGCCTGCCCCGCCTGACGCTCGTGCCGGCGGTGCCAGGACGAGCGACAGCGACGCGAACCCTATGCCACGGCGGTGCCCTCGAGCTCTACGAGCTGGCCGGGCACGGCCAGCCGCGTGACACCCAGCATCGTGGTGGTGGGGGCGACCCCTGCCGCCCCCAGCCGGGATGCCAGCACCCCGTAGTGCTCGAAGAGCCGATCGACATCGGTGGTGAAGACGTTCAGCCGGATCAGATGCTGCACCGTCATCCCAGCCGCGCCGAGCACAGCTTCAAGGTTCTCCAGGCTCAGCGCCAACTGCGCCCCCATGTCCCCGTCATGCTGCGGGACGCCATCATCGTTCATCGCGGTCTGACCGGAGCAGTACAGCGTCCGCGTATGTCCTGAGACCACCTCCCCCTGGTTGAAGCCCAGTGCTGCAGACCACGTCACGGGATTTACTGCTGTGCGTTCCATCTCCAGATCCTCCTCGTTCGGTTCCTGTGCCGCACAGCTCCTGCTCTGCGCGCCGGGCGCCTCGGTGCGCCGTGAGATCGAGCTTTCCGGCAAATCACGACACCTCATGTCAGGTATTCCGGTAGGGTTCAGATATGCGTGCAGACCGGCTCGTCTCGCTGGTGCTCCTGCTGCGTCAGCGCGGCAGACTCTCCGCCCCCACGCTGGCCGAAGAACTCGAAGTCTCCATCCGCACCGTTCTCCGAGACATCGAGGCGCTGTCCGCGGCCGGGCTGCCGGTCTACGCGGAACGTGGACGCCATGGGGGTTTCGCGCTGCTGCCGGGATTCCGCACTGAGCTCACCGGGCTGAACTCTGAGGAGACCCTGGCGCTGCTGACGGCAGGCTCCGGCCGGGGACTGCAGGCGTTCGGGCTGAGCCCCGCGCTCGAGGGGGCGATGCGCAAGGTCGTGGACGCCCTGCCCGAGTCCCAGCGCTTCGCAGCGCGAGCCGCCGCCCAGCGCCTGCTCATCGACCCGGAGACAGACCTGCTCGCGCGCCGCGCCACTCCGGAGGACATCCCGGACGCCACCCTGCACGAGGTCCGAGGCGCCGTGCTGGCCGGGCACCGGCTGCGCATCCGCTACGCCGCCACTGGCCAGAAACCGGCGTGGCGCACTGTGGATCCCATCGGCCTGGTCACAGTGCGCAGCCGCATGTACCTGCTGGCCACCCGCTCCGGCATCGATCGGACGTACCGCGTCTCGCGGATCCTGGACGCCGAGGAGCTCTCGGAACCCGCGCAGCGCCCGGAGACGGTCGATCTGGACCACATCTGGCGCAGACGCAGCGAGCAGTTCCTCTCTGGAGGCGATCACTTCCCGGTCACGGTCCGCGTCCGTCCGGGGCGGCGGGAGGAGCTGATCGACACTGTCCTGGCGGTCCGGGCGGAACAGCACGCCAGCGGCGACTGGGCGCACCTGGAGGTCATCTTCCAAGACCTACGCCATGCGGAATGGGCACTGTGGCAGCTCGGCCTCGACGCCGAGGCCCTCGCTCCGGCCACTCTGCGCGACGCCCTGGGAGAGCGCGCCGCCAATCTCGCCGCCCGCTATCGCGGCACGGGTTGATCAGCGGCGTGGGACGAGAGACCGGTCAGCACCCGTGAGGTGCCTCAACCACCGCGGAGCCTCGAACACCCAGTCCTGCCTGAACCACTGCGCCACGGCGTAGATCACGAGCGGACCGATGACTCCGATCACGGTGGACCCCACCACGTGGATCCAGAGGACATCGATGCCCATCGTGCTCAGCGCGATGCGCGTGCCAGCCGTGAAGAACACATGAGCGACAAATATCACCAGTGAACGTTGCCCGATCCACGCCAGCCACTGCATGGTGGCTCCCATCCGGGCGAGCAGCAGCGAGAGGGCAAGGATCGACACGACGCCGGCCAATGAGCCGAGAGCCCCGAGCGTCACGCTCGACACGGTGCGGATGTTCCCATAGGCAGTGGGCGGGGTGCCCAGCAGCGTGGCGCCGAGGACCACCCACACGGCGCCGGCCACGAACACAACCACGACGGCGTGGCTGACGAGAATCCCCTTCATCCAGCCGAGCAGCCGCCGACCGGTCAGCACCACCCCGGAGAAGAAGAAGATCGTCAGCGCGAGACCCTCCCCGCCGAGGATGTTCCAGTTCAGCCCCCACACCGCCAGAGAGCCGGCCCCGGCCAGCCCCAATGTCGCGGCGGCGGCCCTGCGGCTGCGCCACGGCCGCGTCGCGGCAGTGAGCAGCATCATCAGGACGAGCCACCCGAAGAACCAGAACTGTTCCTTCGGTTCCCAGATCCTCAGGAGCTCCACGGGCGACACCGGGTCGTTGACCGCGGAGCCCACCGCGATCTTCATCAGCAGCTGCAGGGTGGACCACAGCGTGTAGAGCCAGAGGAAGGTGACCGTGCGGGCGCGGGCGTAGTGCCAGGGCCCGTCGCGGCGCATCCCGCCGGCCACGAACAGTCCGGCCACGAAGGCGAAGACCGACAGGTGCGACATGTAGATGACGGAGTCGACCCGAGTCAGCAGGGGATCCTGCACCAGTCCCGCCGGTTCCAGCGCGCGCCACACGTGCCCGACCACGATGAGGATGATGGCCAGTGCCTTCGCGATGTCGAGGGTGGCGTCGCGCACCGGCGGGGATGGGTCTGGACTCACATCTCAAGGAAACACAGGAGGCCCCGTCTCACAAGGGTTCCGGCCCGTGATCCGCCCTCGCCCCGATCCGGAGGACCGCAGGACGCATCACCGCGCACAACGTTCCCTCTCGTACCTCGCTCCGACAGGGGCTGCGACTCTCGCCGCCGGCGGACGGGACGCTGCCGCCTCCTCCCCGCTCTCGGCCCGGTCTCGGTCCGTCGCCGGCTGACGCACGGACGGTGCTCGACGAGGTCCGACTGCGTGCTGACCACGCCCTGATTCGGCGGTGCTGAGAATGATCAGCCCAGCTCCCAGGGCGAAGGCTGCGTAGAGGAATGCTCCGAGCCCGAGGGCGGCGTCGACTCCAGGACCGTAGATGGCGGCCGCCGAGGCACCGGACCCCGTGCCGGCGCCCTGGCCGATGACACCGTGGTGGATGGCAAGGGTCCCCAGGGCGGCGATGCCGGTGCCGGCGCCGAGCGCGAAGGAGGTCTCCTGGATGGCACCGGCGTCAGCGGTGCGACTCTCAGGGGCAGTGCTCATGATCGCGTTCGCCGCAATGGCCATGATGATCCCCGAGCCCAGCCCCAGGATGACCAACGCGGCCAGCTCCCCGGCCGCATCCAGAGTGGCCAGCAGCAGGAACCCTCCGGCGGCCAGGACCAGCCCTGCGGTGATGATGCGCTGCTGGCTGGACCACCGGAGCAGCAGAGGGCCGAGGAGTCCGCCGGCGGCGCTGGACACGGCGAGGGGGATCAGCGCGACGCCGGCCTGCACAGCGGAGAGCCCCTCGATGACCTGGTAGCGCTGGGTGAGCAGGTACAGCACGCCGCTGAACACGCCCAGGGTGGCCGCAATGACCGCCGCAGAGGTTCCCAACAGAGCATTGGTCAGCAGGCTCACGTCGAGGAAGGGCCGCGGCAGGCGCGTCTGCCGCACCACGAACATCACCGCTGCCGCGGCACCTGCCGCCAGGGCCGCGAGGCTGAGCCACAGGGGCAGCTGGGGCTGAGCCATGGCCTTCAGCCCCGCGATGACCAGACCCACCGCGAAGCCCGACAGGGCCGCGCTGATGCCGTCCAGGCTGGGAGGATCCGGATTCTTCGAGTCCTGCAGCACGAGCAGGGCCGCGATGAGGCAGAGCGCCAGCACCGGGACATTGATCCAGAAGACCCACCTCCAGTGGGCCAGCTCCACGAGTCCGCCGCCCAGGAGGGGCCCCAGCGCCGAGCCGGTGCTGAACGCGGTGACCCAGACCCCGTAGGCCAGGGCCCGTAAGCGCACCCCGGGGAAGCTCACCCGGATGATGGCCACAGTGCCGGCGATCAGCAGCGCCGCACCGACACCTTGACCGATGCGCCCCGCGATGACCAGACCTCCGCCCGGCGCGAACCCGACGATCATGGCGCTGAGGATGGCGATGACCAGCCCCAACACATAGATGCGTCGGCGTCCGAACCGATCGGCGGCGACCGCGCTGAGCACCAGGGCCACCCCCGCGGCCAGCGGGTAGACATCGGCGACCCACAGGGAGGTGGCCGCACTCAGAGAGAGCTCCTCGGCCAACTCCGGCAGGGCGACGACGACCTTGGTCATGTCCGTGCCTCCCACCAGCATCACTGCACCGAGCACCAGCAGGGTGCCTAGGAGATGGCGGCTGAGGGGGTGCGCGCGGGCCTGCGTCATGGGAGCGTCCTTCGGTGTCGTCGGGTCAGAGGGCATACCTCCGTTCTACGGGGAGCAGATCATTGCCGTCCAGGTTCATTTTTGACGTGGAATCATGCACGATAGGTACATGATTGATTCCAGACTCCAACTGCTCATCGCAGTGTGCGAGCACGGCACGGTCACCGCCGCGGCCGAGGCGCTGTATCGGACACCATCAGGGGTCTCCAGGCAGCTCAAGGAACTGGCCCAGGAACTGGACGTCGACCTGCTGGAGCGTCATGGCAGACGCGTGAGACTCACCCCGGCCGGCCGACGCCTGGTGACCCATGCCCGTACCCTCAATGCCCAGTGGGAGACAGCGCTGGGCGATGTCACCGCAGCAGCCAGGGAGCTCTGCGGACCGATCAGCATCGGCGGTTTCCCGACAGCGATCTCCGCGATCATCACACCCGCACTGATCCGGCTGAGAGCACGGCACCACCAGCTGCGGCCGATCGTCAAGGAAATCTACTCGCGTCAGCTGATCGCCGCGCTGGAGTCCGGGACCATCGACCTGGGGCTCTTCGTCGCCGACGAGTCCACCAGCCACCTCACGGACAGCCACATCGACGTCACCGGCCTGCTCGACGACCCGATCGACCTCCTGGTCCCGAGAGACCACCGCTTCGCCGCCGCCGGTGAGATCCAGCTCGAGGAGGCGGCGCAGGAGGACTGGATCACCGGTCACCCGCACCAGGACGCCTATACCGAGCTGCTGAGCGCCACACGGGCCGTCGGCTACGCGCCCAGGGTGGCCCACTTCGCCCAGGAGCTGACCGCCACCACGGCGCTGGTGGCCGCCGGAGCGGGCATCGCCGCCGTCCCCAGGATCGCGATGACCATCCCTCACCCGCACGTGGTGCAGATCCCGCTGAGCGGTGCGCAGGTACCGCGACGCAGGATCATGCTCGCTCAACGCCGCGGATCCGCCCAGAACCCCCGCATCGCCGCCGCGATCACCGCCCTGGAGCATCACACCGGATCCTCGGAGCCGGCCGAGGGGCCTCATACAATGAATCCGTGACGCGCACCGCTGAAGGACCCGATGCCTCCGCCGCACGTCCCCACAGGCTCGGCTCCTGGCTCCCTCCCGCCCTGGCACTCGGGCTGGCCGGCAGCTCGGTGGCGATCGGCGGCGTGGGGTATGAGCGGGTCACCGCCGAGCCGGAGGCCCAGGTGTCCTTCCTCGTGGAGGACGATCTCCCCCACGGGATCACCCAGGAGACGGTGGAGGCCGCCGCCGAGGGCCGGGCGCTCAGCTACGAGCCCTTCACCGTCCATGTGGTGGAACGCGAGCTCGACTGGGACGAGTACATGCACGGCGAGATCGAGGACGCCGAGATGATCCTCTCCGTGGGTGACGACCCGGAGGATCCGGACCTGGTGCTCGCCGACGCCACCCGCGTGGGCATCAGCGGCCTCGACTCCGACGATCGCTACGCGGTGGCCTCCACGGTGCGCGAGACCTTCGTCAACAACCGCACCATCGGCCACGGACCCAACGCGGTGGTCGGGGCGGCGCTGACGGCGGCGGACATGCACTTCGACGAGGGCGGCCGCTCCCCGGCGACGTGGGTTTCGGCGGCCGCGCTGCCGCTGCTGGCCGGCGTGGCGATCATGTTCCTGTGGGTCCGCTCACGCGGCCTCGAACGGCAGCGCCTGCAGCGCTTCTCACGGGCCAGGCTGCGCCTGGCCCGCGTGGTGCTGGAGCTCGACGTCCTGGAGCTGCGCTTCGAAACCGCCCGGGCCGCTCTGAGCAGTGCCGGCGACGCCGTCGCAACCGACTCCTTGGCCGCACTGGAGGCCGACTGGGACCGCATCCGGCAGGACAGTCTGCGACTGGCCCGCCGGGAGCAGGAGCTGGAGTATGCCTGGCTGGGCGGCCCGGCTCCCCGCGGCTCCTCGGGCCAGACCGTCGGTGAGACTCCGGATTGGTCCGACCTGGAACGGTTCGAGGAGCAGACAGCCGAGCTTCAGCGACGGGCCGACGCCCTGGCCGCCGCCTCGGAGCTGCGCGCCGGGCACGCCGGCTCCGGCTCGGTGCTGGACCGGCTGGCGCTGCCGCTGCTGCAGTCGGTGGACGAGGTGCTCGCCCAGCGGAGCCGACTCGCCCGGGCCGCCGGTGAGGGCACCGGGGAGAGCCTGGACTGCCTCCGTGGTGCCCGTGACGAGCTCCTAGCCCTAAATCAGGAGGCCGCGACGATCCCCGCGAGGAGCGGCGGTGACGACGGCGACGACGGTGCGCGGCTGGTCGCCGAGCACGCGAATCTGCTGGACCGGTGGGAGGCGGCGGAGCGGCGCATCGTCGGCGCCTGCACCGCACTGAGCGGGACCCTGAAGGCCCACCGGCGTGAGGGCCACCCCGGGAAGAAGGCGCTCCGCCGTGACGCGGAGGAGCGGGTCCGCCGTCGTGTGCAGGCCAGCTCCGCAGGCGCCACCGACTCGCTGGACGAGCTGCGCGCCACCCTGGGACTGAAGCATGGTGCCGCAGGTGGGCCGATGTGGGCCGCCGAGCGCGTGCTGGCCGCCCTCGAGCACACCAAGCTCGCTGCGGAACCTGCGACGGGAGGCATCAGCGAGGAGGGCTGGCAGGCCGTGATCGCCACCGTCGGCATGATCCTCCCGGTGGCGGCGGGGCTGCTGACCGGATGGGCCGCCGTCGAGCGCGCCGACGTCAACACCGCCTTCGGCCGGACCCTGCAGGGTGACCAGCCGCTGGCGGCCCTGGATGTCGTCGGCGACCTCGGCGCCGTGCCGGAGTTCGAGGAGCCCTCCGACCTCCGACCCTCCAACCAGGATTCCCTGACCCTGGAGTACGTGCAGGAATCCATGGCGCGCAGCGTCGAGTTCAGCGAGGATGCCGCCCTGCTGCCGGACCACCTTGAGCTGCATGTGGCGCTGCTGCCCGCCGATGACTACATCAGCTACACCCCGCGGGCGGACCACGACTACCGCATCGACATCGACTACTGGGACATCGTGGACGCCCACGCGCGGATCAAGGAGGAGGTCGGCGCCGAGGACCCCGAGGTCCTCGACCCCGCCACCGGGGAGGTGGCCTTGGGCCACGGGATCCTGCCGGTCTGGCTGCTGGACGAGGCGACCTTCGCGGTGGGCTACACGATGACCGGAGAGATCAGCTCGGGCGTGGACAGCCGCCTGGGCACCTACTCCTTCCGCGCCACGGACCTGCTGGTGTCCGGCACCGGCGACTTCGAGATCACCCTGGGCGACCAGGTAGCCAACACCCTGCAGGACCTGGGCCGCGCCATGGAGTACAACCACCAGGAGTCGGTGAAGGTGGACACCACCTCCCTGTTCTGGCTCGTGGCGGTCGCCGTGTGGACCGGGGCCCAGACGCTGCTGATGATCGGCGTCGCCGTCGTCGAGGCCGGTCGTCGGGGGATCGGGACCCGCCGGGTGCGCCGTCAGCTGGCCGGGCTGCGCGGGCGCCTCGACGACCTCGCCCTCGGCCTGGACCTCTCCCGCCTGGACATGGTCGCCGTGCTCGGCGCCGACTCCGCCATCGACGGTCGCGCCGAACAGGCCGACCAGCGCCTCCACGAGGCCGGCCTGGTCACCGCCTGGCGCGAGGTCCAGGCCCTGGAGCGCCTGCCACGCCGGGAACAGCGCGGCGCGGACTGGGAATCCCGGGTCACACACGTGGAGAAGCTCATCGACACCCTCGCCGCCCGCGAGACCGACGTCGCTACCCGCGCCGAAGAGCTGCTGCGCACCCAGCGCGACGGGTGAGCCGCCTCACCAGCCGAGCATGTCCAGGGCCGCCGAGGCGATCGAGTCCTCGTCGATGCCGTGCAGCCGGTGCATCTCCGCCATGGTGCCGGCCTGCCCGAACGCGGTGACCCCCAGCGTGTGGGTCGGGTCCCCGCGCACACCGGCCAGGAACGCGAGCGTATGCGGGTGGGCATCCATCACAGTGACCAGCGGCCGGGGGTGCTCCGCCGGGAACAGCGTCTCCAGGATCGCCGAGCGCCGCGTCGCGGCCACCTCACGGCGGGCCCGCAACGCCCGGAACAGCAGGCTCGGGCTGGTCACGCACACCACGCCGGCGCGCACACCGTGCCCGGCCAGGGACTCGGCGGCCGCGCACACCTCGGTCATGATCGCGCCGGCCCCCACCAGGGTGACGTCGTCCTCAGCGGCCGGATGCGCGGAGAGCCGGTACCCGCCGGCCACCACCTGCTCTCGACGACGACGGCGCAGCAGCTCGTCCTCCGGCACCTTCGCCAAGGACTGCTCCACCGGACGAGTGGACAGCCGCAGATAGGCGGAGCCGCCGTCGGGGTCCAACAGGTCCCGCATGGCCTCGAGCATCACCCACTCCACATCCTGGGCGAAGGCGGGCTCCCAGCTGGTCAGGCCGGGGATCTCCAGGGTCGCCGAGGGTGTGTTGATGGACTGGTGTGCCCCGCCCTCCGGCGCCAAGGTCACCCCGGACGGCGTGCCGATCATGAGGGAGCGGCCTCCCGCGTAGAGCCCGAAGGTCCACGGCTCCAGCGCCCGGTTGATGAACGGGTCGTAGAGCACCCCGATGGGGATCAGCGGCTGACCCCAGCGCTCACCGGTGAGCCCCAGTTCGCCGGCCAGGCTGACCAGGTTGACCTCGGCGATCCCGAGCTCGATGTGCTGGCCCTGCGGCTTCTCCTGCCATTTGAGCAGCCGCTCCCTGTCATCCGAGAACCAGTCGTGCCTCCCGGCCAGGGACCACACCCCGGTCTTGTTGATCCACCCGCCCAGGTTGGTGGAGCTGGCCACGTCGGGGCTGACGGTGACCACCCGATCCGTCACCTCAGGGGCTGCGCGGCGCAGGTCGGAGAGGAACCGACCCAGGGAGGCCTGGGTGGAGGTCACCGCCTTCGGGTTCCAGCCGAGCTCGGCAGGGACGGTCGGGGGCACGGCCGGGGTGAAACGCTCCCGGCGCAGCCGCCGGGCGACCTCCGCACACAGCTGACCGGCCGCAGTGTCCTCGGGGAACCGGACCCACGGGTCCTGAAGCGAGGTGCCGGAGGCCTCGGCCAGCTCGTGCATCTGCTCCTCGGTGAGCTGTGCGGCGTGGTTGTTCGGGTGACCCTCGGTGGCCAGTCCGCGACCCTTGATCGTGTAGGCGAACACCACAGTGGGCCGGGTGTCGTCGATGGCGGCGAACGCGGCCTGCAGCTCTTGAAGGTCATGGCCTCCGAGGTCGCGCACGAGCTCGGCGAGCGCACCGTCGTCGTGACCGGCGAGCAGCTCGGTCAGCGCGGCGGCGTCCTGCGCGGGGCAGCCACGCAGCAGCCGGTCACGGATCTCGGCGGGGTGGGCGCGCAGGATCCGTTGGTACTCCTCGTTGGGCATGGTGCGCATGCGCTGCTCGAGCACCTCGCCGCCGGGGCGGGAGAAGGTCTCCTGGAGCCGGCGGCCCCACGGGCACGTGATGACCTGCCAGTCGGCGGCGGCGAACATCCCGCGCAGCCGCTGGATCTGCGAGTCCGGGATAACGCGGTCCAGAGACTGCCGATTGAGGTCCACAATCCACACGACCTCACCCAGCTGGCGCACCTCGGGGTCGATGATGGCCTCCCACACCGCGCCCTCGTCCATCTCGGCGTCGCCGAGCAGCGAATAGAAGCGGCCGGCCGGAGGGGTGTCCTCGATGCGGCTGGCCAGGTAGCGGTGGGACAGGGCCGCCCAGATGGGTGCGGTGGCGCCGATGCCGACCGACCCCGTGGAGAAGTCCACGGTGTCCGGGTCCTTGGACCGGGAGGGATAGGGCTGCAGCCCGCCCAGGGAGCGCAGCCGGGTCAGATAGGAGGCGTCGAGGTCGCCGAGCAGGTAGTTGATGGCGTGCAGCACAGGAGAGGCATGCGGCTTCACCGAGACCCGGTCCCGGCTGGTCAGCTGAGAGAACCACAGGGCCGTCATGATGCCGACCATCGAGGCCGAGGAGGACTGATGCCCGCCGACCTTGAGGCCGTCGGCGTTCTCCCGCCCGCGGTTGGCGGCGTCGATGATGCCGGTGGCCAGCCACAGCGTGCGCTGGGCGATCTCGTCGAGCACGGTGGCGTCGGCGGAGGAGGAGGCCCGCAGCGGCCGCGAGTTCGTCGTCGGCGGATCATACTGGTCCGAGGTCTCGAACTGCCGGTCCTCGTCCATCGGGTGCGTCGTCATCGGTCTGTGGTCCACGTCACCGATCCTCCCCGATCAGCGCCGGAACCACCAGCGCACGGGCCAGGTCAGCGATCAGATCCTCCGGGGACTCCAGCCCGATGGAGAGCCGGACTACATCGGCATCGGGCTTCGCCTCGGCGGCCACCGGTCGGTGCGTCAGCGCCGCCGGATGCTGGATCAGGGAGTCGACTCCGCCCAAGGAGACCGCGTGGGTGAACAGCGAGACGTCGCCGGTGAGCTGCTCGGCGGCCGCGTAGCCGCCGCGCAGCCGGATCGCCATCATCGCACCGGTGCCGCGCATCTGCGCCCCCAGGATCCCGGTGGGATCGCCGTGGAGCCCCGGGTAACAGACTTCGGCGACGGCGTCGTGACCGGTGAGCCAGTCCACGATCCGTCGGGCGGAGTCCTGCTGCGCGCGCATCCGCACCGGCAGCGTGGCCAGCCCCCGGTGGAACAGATAGGCGGCCAGCGGGTGCAGGATCCCCCCGGTGATGGCGCGGACCTGCCGCAGGTGGGCGGCGATCTCCTCCGAGCAGGCCACCACGCCGCCGACGGCGTCCCCGTGGCCGCCGAGGTATTTGGTGGCGCTGTGCAGGCTCAGCGCGGCCCCGTGGTCCAGCGGATTCTGCAGCACGGGCGTCGCGAAGGTGTTGTCCACCAGCACCGGAACCTGCCCCGCCTGGGCGACGACGGCGGCGATGTCCACCAGCTCCAGGGTCGGGTTGGCCGGGGTCTCCAGCATGATGAGGCCCGTGTCCGGCCGGATCGCGGCGGCGACCTCGTCTGCGGCACAGAAGGTGACCTCGGTGCCCACCATCCCGGAGGCCAGCAGGTGGTCGGTGCCGCCGTAGAGCGGGCGGACCGCCACCACATGCGGCTTCTGCTGGCCCAGGCACAGAGCCAGCACCGAGGCGGTGACGGCGGCCATCCCGGACGAGAACGCCACTCCGGCCTCGGCATGCTCCATGGTGGCCAGGGCGTCTTCGAAGCGCGCCACGGTGGGGTTCCAGAGCCGCGCGTAGACCGCGCTGCCACCCTCGGGCACCGCACCCCCGGAGGCCAGGGACTCATAGGAGAGCCCGCCGGCCTCGATGCCGGGCAGCGGGTTCGTGGTGGAGAGGTCCAGGGGCAGGGCGTGGACGCCCAGGCCGGCGAGGTCGTCGCGACCGGCGTGCACCGCCGCCGTGTCCAGGCTGCGTGATTCACGTCTCATAGGTCATGATGGTTGCTGAGCGCACAGCACTGCGCAATGAGTCTTGCTGAAGATCCCATCGAGTGGCCCTGATGCTGTGCTCTCACCATGTCGACGCGAGAAGGGAAGGGTCATGTCGTCGAGTCGACAACTGACACCGGAGGGTCTGGACGGGCTCGACCACGCCCTCATCGCAGCACTCAGCGCGGCCCCGGAGCTGACCAACAAGGCGCTGGCCTCCCGGCTCGGCGTGGCAGAGTCCACCTGCGCGTACCGACGACGGCGGCTGCGCGACGCCGGCACCATCGGTCCCCCGCGGATGGACCTGGACCATGCGCAGCTCGGCTACGCGCTGCAGGCGGTCATCACGGTGTATATGAGCAGCCATTCGCGGGAGGCGGTGGACCAGTTCCTGGACAGCATGGTCACCACCCCGCATGTCCTGCAGGTCGTGCATCTGACCGGGCGGGCCGACTTCATGCTCACCGTGGCGATGCGCAGCGCGGAGGAGCTGAAGAACTTCGTGCTGGACCACATCACGGTCCACCCGGCCATCCGCAACACCGAGACACACATCGTGTTCGACTCCCGGCGCGGGACCTGGATCCCCGAGGCGCCGTGAGCGCAGCGCGCGATCAGCCGCCGTCGCGCCCCTTCAGCCGTCGTCGGGACCCAGGCCGAAGCGGATCGGCTGGCGTGAGGCGACCATGGTGGAGACCACCAGGTCGTAGGAGGTCACCACCAGCTCCTCGATCAGCTCGGCGGTCACGCCAGGTCCTTCGGCCACGGAGATCCAGTGCCGCTTGTTCATGTGATAGCCGGGGCGGATGCTGGGGAACTCCTCGCGCAGCACGTCGGCGGCGTCGGGCTGGACCTTCAGGGTGATGATCGGCTCTCCGGTGGCGTCGGTGGCCATGAGGAAGACCTTCTCGCGGACCTTGTAGACGTCGTGCTCCTCCCCGAACGGGTGGGTGCACGTGACCCAGGGCAACTGCCGGGCCGTGCTCGCCGCCGTCTCCTGGATGCGGCGTCCGGTGAGGGTCTCCTCCATGCCTCCACTGTAGGGGCATGCCCGCTGCTGGAGCCCTCAGGCGGGCTGCTTCAGACCGATCACGACGCCGGCAGGGTCGGAGGCGTATCCGACCCGGCCCACCCCGGGGAGGTCGTGGACCTCTCCGGCCGCCGCGCCGCCGGCCTCTGTGACGGCGGCGAGGGCGGCGTCGATGTCCTCGACCTCGATCCACATGATGGTGTGCTGGCTCTGGTAGTCGCTGCTCATGATGGCTGCGTCGATCCCCGGCCCGTCCCCGGTCTCGGCCGTGAGGTAGTCCGGGATGAACGGCGAGGCCGTCGTGCGCCAGCCGAAGGCTCGGGCGTAGAAGTCAGCGGTCGCCTGCGGCGCCGCACTGGTCAGTTCGACGTGGATGATATGTCCCATGCGTTCAGCGTAGGGAGGCGAACGCCGGATGCCTTGAACGAATCGGTCAACGCGAGGCGAGCTCGTCAGTGCGGGCCATGAGCCGGGCGATGCCGTCATAGGTGTCCCGGAAGGAGGACACCGTCATGCCGGTGAACCGGGAGAACTCGCGCACCGCATGCGGCTGGTCGGCGTATCCAGCCAGGGCCGCGGCCAGCGCGGCCGGCTCCCCGGCGGTCTCGGCCAGGAGCCGGTCGGTGAACGCCCGGTGCCGCATGACCTGGATGTACTGCTTCGGGGAGAGACCGATCCCGCGGCGGAACGCACGGTACAGCGTGGATGCCGAAGTGGCGAGCTCACGGCACAGGGTGCTGACCTCCACAGCGGAGGGATCGGCGTCGATGCGCCTGACCGCGGAGGCAAGCAGCGCTTCCTGAGGGACCGGTGGGGGCGCCAGGGCGCTGAGCCAGGCATCGAGCGTGCCGACGGGATCCTCGGCGAGCCCTTCCCCGTCCGGCAGCGCGCCGGCGGCGACCTGCACCTGGACAGGCTGCCCACCCGTGAGCTGCGGGAACAGCGCCCGGCCTCCCCACGGGGTGCACTGCACACCGACATAGTGGGAGGGGCCCTCCTGCTCAATCACCAAGGGGCGGGTGCTCACCGGCAGGTAGACGTCCGCATTCGGCACCGGCGGGGCGTCCAGGGCGCGGCGGGTCCCGGGAGTGCCGAGACAGAACTGGAGAGTGGGCCGGCCGTTGGGGACCAGCACCGCGACCAGTCGTTGCGACGCCGCCGGAGAGACCGGCCCTTCCGAGATGACAGACCAGTAGTGCTCGACGACGTGGGTCAGGGCCGCGGCGGGCCGGAACCTCCTGTACTCGGTCACACCGCGCAGTCCACCACGCCTCCACCCCACAGGGAAGGAGCCCCGACTGGTTCCGCACCCTATGTGTGAGATCGCACCGCCAACGTTGAGGGTGCGATCTCACACACAGGGTGCACCGGGATGGCAGGTCGGGTGAGCAGGTCTGGGGCGGGCTTGTCAGCGGCGGTAACGCTGCACTCCACGGACGTAGGTGCTGCGCACCTGTGTACCCAGCAGGACCTCCGGTGCCTGCTGGCGCGGGTCGGCGTCGAGCACCAGGAAGTTCGCCTCCAGCCCGGGCCGGATCCGTCCGCGCAGGCGCTCCATCTCTCCGGCCCACGCTCCCCCTGCGGTGAGCGCGGTCAGCGCCTCCTCCGGGGTGAAGGCCCGCTCCGGGTGATACGGCGGCAGCTCGGGAGACATCGCGGAGCCGCCGGTCAGGGCGATGTAGAGGTTCGGCAGCGCCTCATGCGGCGCGGTCGGCGCGTCGGTGCCCAGGGTGAGGGCCACTCCGGCGTCGCGGACCTTCTTCCAGGGGAAACCCTCCTCGCTGCGGTGGTCTCCGAGCACGGCCTTCCAGTTGTCCATGATGGCCGGGTCGCAGTGCACCGGCTGCATGGAGGCGGTCACTCCGAGGCGGGCCATGCGTCCGATGGTCTCCTCGGTGACGGTCTCCAGGTGCTCCACACGGTGGCGCCGGGGGTGCCGCCGCCTCGCGCAGTCCTCCAGCAGGTCGAGGGCGATCTCACTGGTGCGGTCCCCGATGGCGTGCATCGCGATCTGCAGCCCGGCCTCGTCGGCCGCCTGCGCCACCGGACGCAGCCGCTCGGCGCTCCAGATCGGGTCACAGTTCGTCCCGTCTGCGTAGGGGACCCGCATGGTCGCCGTGCAGGCGTCGATGACGCCGTCCATGATGAACTTCACCCCGGCGATCCGGAACCACTCCGCCTCGGACCCGACGGCGATCTCCTGCTGCAGGGCCACGATCTCCTCGATCCCGGCCAGATCCGCCACGGTGTCCGCTCCGGGCTCGATGATCATATGCGCGGTGACCGGGAACGGCAGTCCGCCGTCACGGGCGATCAGGGCACGGATCGCGGCGACGTCGGCCTGGTTCATGGCCATGTCGGTCACTGTGGTCACCCCCGACTCCAGATAGGCCTCGAAGGCGAGCTCGAGGAAACGGACCTGGTCCTCCGGCGTGCTGAGGCTCTCCAGAAAGTTCCGGGCGTACTGCCGCCCGGCGGTCTCGTAGAGCATGCCGGTCGCGCGCCCCTCGGCGTCGCGGGCGATGCGTCCACCCACGGGGTCCTGGCTGTGGGCGTCGATGCCCATCTCCTCCAGCGCCGCGGTGTTGACCCACACCGAGTGCAGATCGTTGGCATCTAGATACACCGGCACATCCGGGAGCGCCTCATCGAGCATCGCCGCGGTGGGGTGCTCGTCCCCGACGGCGTCGAAGAGCCAGCTCGCACCCAGGATCCGCGGCGCCCCAGGGTCGGCCTGGTGGGCGGCGAGCAGCCGCTGCCGGATCTCCTCCAGCGTCCGACAGTCGCGCAGCTGGACTTTGCCCACGGCCTCCCCGAACGTGGTCAGGTGCGTGTGGGAGTCGATGATGCCGGGCCCGACGAACCGTCCGCCGAGGTCCACCTCGGTGACCTCCCCACCCTCGGCGGCGACGTCGGCCCGCACCTGATCCAGAGGGCCCACGTGGGTGAACCGGCCCGCGGAGACAGTGAAGGCCTCCGCCTGAGCACCGGCGGAGCCGGCGTCGTCGGCGGTGAAGATCGTGGCGTTGCGGTAGATCGTGGTGACCATGGTGGGTGAGGCTCCTCGTGGCTCAGGTGAGATAGGTGGTCAGGCGACATGGGCGGTCAGGCGCGTGCGAGAGAGCAGGACGTAGCTGCCGGCGGCGATCACGAGCCCGGCCGGAATGGACAGGTCCAGTCCCGTGACCGCGGCCACCGGACCCACATAGACCTCGCTGTTGAGGCACATCGCGGAGGCGACGCCGCCCAGCACCAGGCTCAACAGCCCAGCCAGGTTCCAGCCCTTCCGGTACCAGAAGGTGCTCGACGGCGAGGCGTCCAGGAGGTCCACACCGTCATACCGGCCACGGCGCATCAGCACGTCGGCGACGAAGACCGCCATGAGCGGCCCGGCGGCGACCACGATGACCTGAAGCATCTGGGAGACCGCCGTGGTGAAGTCGTAGATCGCCACGGAGACGATGGTCAGAACGGTGCCGATGACGGCGATGATCAGCGCCGAGGGGATCCGGCGGATCGGGATGCCCAAGGCCTGCAGGGCCATCGAGGCGCTGTAGGTGGTCATCGCGTTGAGGGCAATGGCCGCCACGATCACTGCGATGGTGAACAGTGGGAAGAACCAGCCGGGCAGTCCGGCGTCGAAGGCACCCATGGGGTCCAGGACCATGTCGAATCCGGCCCCGGTGGCGATCAGCGCCCCGACCGAGGTGAAGACGATGCCGGGCAGCGCGCCGCCGAGCGCGGTGGCGGCGGCCACCCGCCAGCCGGGTGTCGCCTTCGGCAGGTAGCGGGCCATGTCAGGGCTGTTGATGAAGGACACCGGCGTGGAGACCAGCATGGTGAAGCCGATGGTCATCATCATGGCCAGGTGCATGCCGCCCAGCGGCTCCGCCGGGGCGTGGCTGATGTCGAAGTGCGGGATCATGAACAGCGAGGTGATCACGAACATGACCACCAGGAAGTTGGTGATGTACGGGTAGGTCTTCAGGATCAGCCCGTGCCCGTAGACGGCCACCAGCACGGTGAGCCCGGAGACCACCAACACGACGACGACACCGAGGGTCGCCGTCTGCGCCAGGCCCATCCGGCCCAGCAGACCGAGCCCGTTGATGGAGGCCGCGGACCAGGTCAGCGAGAGGTAGACGGCGGCCAGCAGCCAGCCGTAGAGGCCCACGACGATCCTGTTGCCCAGCACCCCGTACATGGCGCGGCTGATGACGGAGCCGGACGTGCCGGCGGCCGGGCCGCTGACCGCGATGATGCCGGTGAGGATCCATCCCACGGAGGCCGCGGCGATGACGATGAACGCCTGGACCAGGGAGAGGCCCAGCACCGCGATCATCACGGCACCCATGGTGAAGGTCAGGAAGCTGGCGTTGGGCGCGGCCCAGACCCAGAAGAGGGCTCCGGGGCGTCCGCGGCGGCTCGACTCGTCGATGAGCTCGATGCCTCGGGTCTCCGGCTGGGTGGGGGTTCCGGACTCGGTCGGACGGGCTGCGCCGGCGCTGGTCGCGGCCGGTCCGAGCCGGGTCTCCGGCTCCTCGACGGGTGTGGAGGGCATGGGATGCCTTTCGGTGGGCGGTGCGGGACAGGCCGCGAGCTCCGCCCGATGGCGGAGAGCGGCTCGACGGCGGCGTGGCAGGTCAAGGGGACGCCCGCCCGACGATGCCCGGGCGGGCGGGCGGGTCAGGCGGCGGCCGCCGCGCCGTTGAGGCGGCCGCCATATGTGACCCGCGTCATGCGTCAGGCCTCACAATATGACTGTCGTTCATTTAATGCAAGAGGGGCATCTGCCCCGGAGCCTGACACCGCCCTCGGCCCACGCCCTCAGCTCCGCACTCTCGCCCGCCGTCTGCGACCCCTCCTGCGACCCTGCGACGGCGGAGTCCCTCACATGGTTAAGTGGGCACATGCCTGCGCGGATCATCTCCATCGGGACGGCGCTGCCGGAGACCTCGGCGCCGCAGCCGGATCTGCGCGCCTTCTTCGCCGGGCAGCCCGGCGCGGACCGACTCACGCGCCGCCTCATCGGGGGCGCCTTCGACGCGTCGGGGATCGAGACGCGGCACACCGTGCTGGAGGGCCTTGCCGGCTCGCCCGACGGGGTGTTCATCGCTGAGGACGGCACGCTGCTGTCACCCACGACCGGCGTCCGCAACGACCTCTACCGGAGTGCCGCGCCTCCGCTGGCCACGACAGCCGCCCGCGACGCCCTGACCCGCGGCGCCGTCGCCGCCGATCAGATCACCCACGTGATCACGGTGTCCTGCACCGGGTTCTTCGCTCCCGGCCTCGACTACCACCTCGTGCGTGACCTCGGCCTGCGCGAGGACGTCGAGCGCGCTCATCTGGGCTTCATGGGCTGCTCGGCGGCGCTGCCGGCGCTGCGCCTGGCCTCGCAGATCGCCGAGGGACGCCCCCGAGCCGTCGTCCTGGTCGTGTGCGTGGAGCTGTGCTCGCTCCACGTCCGCGAGACCTCGGACCCGGAGCAGGTGGTGGCGGCCTCCGTGTTCGCCGACGGGGCGGCCGCGGCGCTGGTCACCGCCGGCGACATCCCCGGCGACCCGGGCGGGCTGGTCCTGGACCGTTTCGCCACTGCGCTGACCAGGGAGGGCGAGTCGGACATGTCCTGGACCATCGGGGACCATGGCTTCCAGATGACGCTCTCGGCCGAGGTCCCGCGGATCATCGGACGCGAGATCCGTGACGCCGTGGACCGGTTCCTCGGCGACGATCCCCCTCCGGGCATCTGGGCGGTCCACCCCGGTGGGCGCAGCGTCCTCGATCGGGTCGAGACGGGACTCGGGCTGGAGCCCGCGGCCCTGCACGCCTCCCGTGCGGTGCTGAGGGACTGCGGCAACATGTCCAGCGCGACGATCCTGTTCATCCTGCGACGGCTGCTGGAGGACCCGGCCGTCGAGGGGCCGATCGCCGCCCTCGCCTTCGGACCGGGCCTGACCGTGGAGTCCGCGCTGATGCACAGGAAGAGGTGACACCTTCCCCGATGGACCTCTCGCGACGCGATGACCTGCTGCGCGAACTCATGGACGATCCCGACTGCGACCCCGAGCGGCTGCACGCGACACTTCGCCGCTTCGGGATCGTCAACCGTGTGGTCTCCGGCTGGGACACCGTCTACCGCAGACATCTCCGTCCGGTGCTGGCCGGCCTGGGCCGACCGGCTCGGGTGCTCGATCTCGGCTCGGGCGGCGGGGACGTCATCGCGCGCCTGGCCGGCCTGGCGGTCCGGGACCGCCTCGCCGTGCACTGGACAGGAGCCGATCCGGACCCCCGGGCGCACCGGGCGGCATGCGCACGGGAGGTCCCCGGAGCCACGTTCGTCTGCGCCGACGCCGAGACCCTCCTCGCCCGAGGCGAGACCTTCGACGTCGTGATCTCCAACCATGTGCTCCACCACCTGGAGGCGCCCGAGCTGGTCGAGTTCACCGGCGCCTCCCGGGCGCTCTCCTCCGGTCTGGTCCTGCACAATGACATCGCTCGGAGCCGGCGGGCCTACTGGCTCTACGCCGCCGGCATCACCCCGCTGGCCCCAGGGACGTTCCTGCGGGTGGACGGGCTGCGCTCGATCCGCCGCAGCCACCGGCGCGAGGAGCTAGCGACCCACCTGGGCCCGGAGTGGACCGTCTCCTCGCCGGCACCGTTCCGGCTGCTCGCCGAGGCGTCGGGCCATGCCTGAGGTGATCGTCGTCGGCGCCGGCCCCGTGGGGCTGCTGATGGCCAGTGAGCTGCGGCGTCACGGGGTCGACGTCGAGCTCCTCGAACAGCGCGCGGAGCCGAGCCCCGGCACCCGTGCCATCGGTGTGCACCCGCCGGTGCTCACCGCCCTGGAGGGCTCCGGGGTCACGGAGGGCCTCCTGGAGCACGCCGTGCGGGTCGGCCACGGGCAGGCGCGCTCACGCGGGCGCCTGCTCGGCACTGTGCGCTTCGACCGGCTCTCGGCGCGCTTCCCTTTCGTCGCGACGCTCCCCCAGGCCGCCACCGAGGCGGTCCTCGCGCGCTCAGCGCCGGAGCCGGTGCGCGGGGTCCGGGTCACCGGCCTGACTCCCGCCGGTGATGCCGTGCAGCTGAGCACCGACGCCGGGGAGCGGCACGCCCCGCTGGTCGTCCTCGCTGGAGGAGCCCGCTCACGGAGCCTCGTGCACCCGGAGCTGCAGCCACACACCTACCCCGACCGCTATCTGATGACCGATGCAAAGGTGCCCGACGACGGCTCCCGCGCCACCGCCGTGGTGCACCTCGCGGAGACCGGCGTGCTGGAGTCCTTCCCCCTCCCCGCCGGGCGCCGACGATTCGTCGCCTGGGATCCTCCGGGCGCGGCGCAGGATGCGCCCGCACGTCTGGACCGCATGAAGCAGGCGCTGATCGACCGCGGGGCGGCCACCGACGGTGAGATCACCGTCGGCGAGGTCACCGGCTTCGGGGTGCGGCGCATGGTGGCGCCGACCATGCGACAGGGACGGATGCTCGTCGTGGGCGACGCCGCCCATGAGGTCAGCCCCATCGGGGGTCAGGGCATGAATCTGGGACTGCTCGACGCCGTCGCCTTAGCCCCGTTGCTGGCCACCTGGCTCCGCACGGACGTCCCTCCGGAGGCCGACCTGCGACGCTGGGAACTCTCGAGGATCCGCTCGGCCCGCCGCGCGGCCCTGCTCGCCGGGGTGAATCTGCGCCTCGGCCGCCCTGCGCCCCCGGCACTGGACGCTCTGCGGCGCTGCGGCCTGCAGGGGATGCTGGGCCCGGGCGTCGGCGGGCTCTTCGCCCGTGCCTATGCCATGGGATTCGACTCCGGAGCCAGAGCGTGGAACAGGCCTGCTGCGCGCCACTGATCAGCAGGTCACCCGGGCAGGTCATGTCAGGTCGCGAGCGAGTGACCGGAGGCCACCAGCTGCGCGGCCAGCAGCAGGGCGGCGAGCATGACGAGGCGGAAGAGCACCCGACCCGAGGATCCTGCCCGCGCGAGCACCAGGCTGACCAGCACGACCGCGACGACGAGGACGAGCACCACCCAGCCGATCGCGGTGACTTCGGGGATGCTCCCGCCGGCGGGCCCGAGTGTGGCGGAGGCCGCGCCCAGCAGCACCGAGGCCGCCGCCAGCCGGACGGAGGCCTTCGGCCCCAGCCGATGGGGTGTGCCGCGGACCCCGGTGCGGGCATCGTCGTCCAGGTCGGGGAGCACGTTCGTCAGGTGCAGCGCCGCGCCCAGCGCGCCGCCGGCGAGCCACGCCCACCCGGGGGCGAGCTGCGGATCCGCGGCCGCCAGGGTGGCCAGTGAGGGGAAGCACCCGAACGCCAGGACGTAGGGCGCGATGGACAGCGGCCCCGTCTTCAGCCCGGCGTTGTAGGACCATCCGCACACCAGCACCACGGCGTGGGCGCCGGCGAGCTCCACGCCGAGCGGAGCCGACAGTCCCAGGGCGAGCAGGGCCAGCACGACGGCGGCGGTCCATGCGGTGCGCAGAGCGACCTCCCCGCAGGCGATCGGCTTGTCCGTCCGCCCCACGGCACGGTCGCGCTCGGCGTCGATGGCGTCATTGGAGATCCCGATCGAGAGCTGCCCCGAGAACACCGCCGCGGCGAGCAGCAGGATGCGCCAGACCTCCAGCCCTGAGGCGAGTGCCAGCGCGGCCGCCAGGGTCGTGACGACGAGCGTCGGGCCGGGGTGCGAGGACCGCCACAGGCCAACGATCGACCTCAGCACCGGACCCATCACAGGACTCCTCACCGGACTCATCACGGTGCCAGTGTCTCACTCACCTCTCCAGCGTGGTGGACAGCGCCTGCTCCTTCACGAAGAGCAGGAACACCGTGGCCAGGAGCGCCAGCGGCACCAGCGCGAGGAACAGCGGCATCAGGGCGTCGTTGTAGGACTCCACCACCAGGGTGTGGACCGGCTCGGGCAGCTCGCCGACCAGCGCGGGTGTCAGCGAGCTGGCTCCGCCCTCTCCGACGGCGTCGGCAGACAGTTTTCCGGAGAGGGACTGGGTGAGCCGGGTGGCGAAGAGCGAACCGATCACCGCCGATCCCAGGGTGGCGCCCACCTGCCGGAAGTAGTTCTGCCCGGCGGTGGCGGTGCCCACGAAGCGCAGGGCGAAGGAGTTCTGCGCCACCAGCGTCAGCAGCTGCATGGTGGCGCCCAGACCCAGACCCATCACACCCAGGTACAGGCAGACGAGCACGACGGGCGAGTCAGCATGGACGGTGGAGAGCAGGCCCAGCCCGGCGGCGGTGATCACGCTGCCGATGATCATGAAGTGCCTGTACCTGCCGGTCAGTGTGACCCGACGCCCCACGACGATCGAGGTGACCAGCAGGGTGCCCATCATCGGGATCATCAGCAACCCGGCCTCGGCGGGGCTGTAGCCGGTGACCATCTGCAGATAGGTGGGCATATAGCCCAGGGCACCGAACATCGCCACGCCGGTGATCAGCCCGGCGGCCATCGTGAGGTTGAAGTTGCGATTGCGGAACAGCATCAGCGGCATGACCGGCTCAGCAGCCCGCGACTCCACCCAGATGAACAGCCCGGAGGCGACCAGGGCGAGGGCGATCAGCGAGAGGATCACCGGTGAGGTCCAGGCGAAGTCGCCGCCGCCCCACGTCGCCACGAGCACGACGGCGGTGGTGACACCGCCCAGCAGCGCCATCCCCCAGTAGTCGATGCGGCCGTTCTCGGCACGCGGATGCCGGGGCAGCTTCAGCAGCAGGGCGATCCCGAGCAGGGCGAGCACTCCCAGGGGCACGTTCATCCAGAGGGTCCAGCGCCAGCCCGGTCCGTCGGTCAGCCAGCCGCCCAGCAGCGGCCCCGCCACCGAGGAGAAGGCGAACACCCCGCCCATCACGCCCATGTAGCGGCCACGCTCCCGTGCAGGGACGACGTCGGCGATGGTCGCCTGGGAGAGGATCATCAGGCCGCCGCCGCCGATGCCCTGCACCACGCGGGCTGCGATGAGCACGTCCATGGACGGAGCGGCGCCGGCGAGCGCGGAGCCGAGGACGAACACCACGATGGCGATCAGGAAGAGCGGCTTGCGGCCGAACATGTCACCGAGCTTGCCGTAGACCGGCATCATGATGGTCGAGGCCAGGATGAAGGCGGTGATCACCCAGGCCATGTGCTCGACCCCGTGCAGCTCTCCGACGATGGTCGGCAGGGCGGTGGCGAGCACGGTCTGGCTCAGGGAGGCCATGAGCATCGCGATCATCAGCGCGGCGAAGATCAGGACCAGGCCGCGCCCTCGGGGAAGGGGGGCGTCCGGGGCCGGCGTGGCGCGCCTCTGCTGCGCAGTGGAGTCGGGGGTTTTCATCGTGTGGTGTCGACGACCTCTCGGAACATGGCGATGGACTCGTCGAGGAACTCACGCGGGTCCTCGGCGGAGGATTCTTGGTATCGGTGGAAGGCGTACTTGGCGATGACGCCGGAGAGCATGAGCAGCGCCTCGAGACGGGCGCCGTCACCGGGAGCGGCCAGCGCGACGTCGTCGCCGTCCTCCACGCGGGCCTGGATGACTTCCGCGACGATCCGCTCCACCTCGGAGAGCAGGCGGAGCACGCGCCTCTGCAGGCTGGGATGTTCACCGATGATGCGGCGACGCTGCGGGGATGTGGCCTCGGGGATCGCGGTGCGCACCACGGCCACGAAGAGGTGCACCACGCGGGTCAGCTCGTCCTCGTCCGAGGTGCGGAAGCGCTCGATGTCACCCTCGGAGACCTCGGGGGTCCGGGTGCCGAGGATCGCATCCTCCTTGGTGGGGAAATAGTTGAAGAAGGTGCGTCGTGAGACCCCGGCCCGGGCGGCGATGGCTTCGACCGCGGCCTCCTGCGGCCCCTCCTCCCAGGCGATCGCTTGGGCGGCCTCGTGGACGGCGTTCCAGGTGTCGAGGCGATTGCGCTCGCGTTGAGAGATCGTTGATTCGTGCACGCGTCCACTATATGCACGAGTGCAATATTGCACCAGTGCAAGGCGTTGTCTGGTCCATCACATGCTCTCCGTCTCCTGTTCATCAGCTGGTCACAGGCCGTGAAGATCGGCTCCCTAGGGTTCTGTGCGGCAGAGAAGCCATCCCACGAAGAAGGAGAAGCATGTCCGATCGGCACCCCCGCCTCACCCGCGGCCTGAGCCTCGCCGCAGCCGTCGTCCTCGGAACCGCCGCTCTGGGCGTCACCACACCTGCGGCCACGGCCGGGGTCGGCGCCCCCGCCCCACTCAGCGCGTCCGAGGCCGAGCAGGGGCCGAAGAACGTCATCTACATGGTCGGCGACGGCATGGGCTACAACCACCTGGCGGCGACCAACCTCTACGAGACCGGCCAGACCCGTTACCAGGTCGAGGGCGACGCGGACCCCGAGGTCCTTGAGGAGCTTCCCGGCGAGGCCGTGCAGACCTACGAGGACTGGGACCTGCTGGCCCTGAGCACCTACGCCGCCGGCGGCGAGTATGACCCGCAGGCGGCCTGGTCCGACCATGACTGGGTGCAGACCGGTGCCACCGACTCCGCCGCGGCGGGCACCGCGATGGCCACCGGGGAGAAGACTGACAACGGCGTCATCGGCCTGGATGCGGACGGGGAGTCCGTCGAGAACCTCTCCGAGCGCGCCATCGAGACCGGCCGCTCCGCCGGCGTCGTCTCCTCCGTGCCCTTCAGCCATGCCACTCCGGCCGCCTGGGCCGCGCACAACGAGTCCCGGAACAACTATCACGAGATCGCCGAAGAGATGATCGAGTCCGATCTGGACGTCATCTTCGGCGCGGGGCACCCCTACTACGACGACGACAGCAAGAAGCTCAAGGAGCCCGAGTTCACCTACGTGGCCGAGGAGGACTACGAGCGGCTCTCCTCAGGTGAGACCGAGTTCGACTTCGCCGACAAGGACTCCGACTTCGCCAAATACGCCCGCGGCAAGCAGCAGCACCTGCCCGAGCGTGCCTTCGGCATCGCCCAGGTGGCCTCCACCCTGCAGCACGGCCGCTCCGGCGAGTCCGAGCAGCCCTATGACGTGAAGCAGAACAGGGTGGTCGACCTGCCGACCATGTCGCAGGCCGCGCTGAACGTCCTCGGACAGAACGACGACGGCTTCCACCTGATGATCGAAGGGGGCGCCATCGACTGGGCGGGCCACGCCAACGACACTGCGCGCGACATCGAGGAGGTCCAGGACTTCAACGACGCCGTGGACGCCGTCATCGAGTGGGTCGAGACCGAGTCCTCCTGGGACGAGACTCTGATGATCGTGACCTCCGACCACGAGACGGGATACCTGGCCGGCCCCGATGACCAGCCTGGCTTCACCCCGATGACCGGCGAGGCGGGTCAGCTGCCTGAGCTCGGATGGTACTCCGGCAACCACACCAACCAGGTGGTGCCCTTCTTCTTCCGCGGCGCCGGCTCCGAGGCGTTCCACGAGGAGATCGTCGGCACCGACCCGGTGCGCGGCGACTTTGTGGACAACACGGTGGTGGCCGACGTCCTCATGGACGGGTTCTGGGCACTGGAGGACTGACGCTTCACTCCCGCACACACGCATTGGCTCCGCGGTTCGGACCCTTATCAGCGCCGATCGCGCGTCATAAGGGCCCGAACCGCGGAGCCAACTGTGGGTGGTGACCGATCAGAGCGCGCGGAACCGGAACCGCAGGGTCCGCGCCTGGGGCCGCAGCATCGCGGTGGGCCAGACATCGGGACCGCAGGCCCGGGATCCGAGTCCGTGCTGGGCGGCATCCAGGTAGAGATGGGTGACCCCCGACTCCGGCAGCTCGTGCGGATGGGCCGCGGCGGTGATCTCGTGGGCCGAGTGCCGACTCAGCGTGAACCCGGGACGACGCCCTGCGGCATCCGGCTCGGCGATCACCTGCAGCCAGTCCTTCCCTCCGCGGCGCAGCACCAGCTCACGCAGTCCGGGCCGATGGCCGGATTCCTGAGGGCGGGCATAGTCGACGGTCAGCTCGTCGATCGCGGCGGAGAAGCGCCCCGTGCGCACCGACCGGCGGGTGTCCGGGTAGGAGTCGTGCGGACCGAGCCCGAACCATGAGGCCCCGTCCACGTCTCCGGGCAGCTGCAGGTGCAGGCCCAGGCGCGGCCAGACGTCATCCCATGCCCGGTTGGGGACCATGATCACCTCGCAGAGGGCCTCGACGACGCCGTCCTGGGCCCACTCGGCAGTCCAAGTCTCGGTGACGTCCAGCGCGGCCCGGGACTGTGCGGCCGAGACCCGACGCCGCACAGTCACCGCCTGCTCGCCGGCGTCCACCGACTCGATCCGGCGCACCAGCCGGTCCAGTCCGGCCCGCCGCCAGCGGTCCGCCGCGGAGACGTGCCGCTCCTCATCGGCGCGGTAGTCGAAGGCGTCCACCGCGTCATAGTTCGGCCCGGAGGCGCCTTCGTCGTTGTCCGTGGGCGCGCGCCACAGCTCCACCTCCGGGCCGACGACGGCAGCTCCGGCCAGCTCACGCAGCCGGGGCCCGTCGAGCACGGCCGGGGAGTCCGCGAGCGCCGCGACGCCCTGCGCACCCGCCGGGCCGCGGGCGGTCCGGGCCGGCGACCTGCCCAGCTCCCACTGAGCACGCGCCACGGCGTGACCCTCCGGCGCCCAGGAGGTCTGCTCGGCCAGCACCACAGTCAGGTTCAGGTGCAGCTCTGCGGCCCCGCCTAAGGGCTCTCCCTCCCCGTCCTGTCCGGTGAGCGCCGACCGCACCTCGGCCAGGTCCAGCAGGCCCTCGCCGCCGGCCGGCACAGGAGCGCCGCCGTCGTCGGCCAGCGGGGCCTGGCCCTCGGCCACCGGGTGGCCGTCCCGCTCCACGGCCCAGCGCAGCAGCAGGTCCGAGGTGTCGGCGGCGAACCGCCGGCTGCGGATCCGCACCTGCCCCGGGGCCTCCCCCGGGGTCAGCAGGATCGGCTGCTCCACGGCGGCATACTCAGCCAGCCCCGGGGTGGGGGTGTGGTCGGAGAGCACCATGCCGTCCATGACGAAGTTGCCGTCATGGACCACCTCGCCGAAGTCTCCGCCGTAGCCGAAGTACCCCACGCCCTCGTCCGTCTGCGTACGGATGCCGTGATCCCGCCACTCCCAGATGAATCCGCCGTGGAGGCGCTCATAGCGGTCCACCATCTCCCGGTAGGCGTCCAGGGCGCCGGGGCCGTTGCCCATGGCGTGGGCGTATTCGCAGTGGATGAACGGCTTGGTGCGCTGCCGGGCAGACTCGGCCACCGAGCAGCCCAGCAGCGGGGTGAAGTCGTCATCGCGGGCGATGGATTCGGTCTCCGGGACCTTCGCGTACATCCTCGAGTACACATCGGTGTACTCGCCGGCGTAGTCGCCCTCGTAGTGCACGGGCCGCCCGGGGTCGCGGCGGTGGACCCACTCGGCCATGGCCGCCAGGTTCTGCCCGGTGCCGGATTCGTTGCCCAACGACCACAGCACGATCGAGGGGTGGTTCTTGTCCCGCTCGACGGTGCGGGCGATGCGGTCCAGATAGGCCTCGCGCCAGCGCGGATCGTCGCTGGGGTTGTCCGCCCAGCCCCCGGCCTCGAAGCCGTGGGTCTCCAGGTCACACTCCAGCACCACCCAGAGGCCGAACTCGTCGGCGAGGTCCAGCAGCCGCGGATGCGGCGGGTAGTGGCTGGTGCGGATGGCATTGACGTTGTGCCGCTTCATCAGCGCCAGGTCCTCACGGGCGTGCGCCTCGTCGAACACGCGTCCCCGGTCCGGATGGGTCTCGTGACGGTTCATCCCGGAGAAGGTCACCGGCCGGCCGTTGACCAGGAACCGGTCGCCGTCGATCTCCACCCGGCGGAACCCGGTCCGCAGCCGCAGCGTCTCGGCCGCGCTGGAGACCACGACCTCATACAGCTCCGGTTCCTCGGGCGACCACGGACGCACACCCTGGCCATCACCGCCGACGACGACGGCGCCCACCTCCTGCGCAGAGCCCCAGGTGACATCCACGCCCAGGTCGGGGATCTGCAGACGGACCGGGTAGGAGACGTCCTCGGCGGTGATCTCTGGGATCACAGCGCCGCGGCCGGTGGCGACGTCGTAGTCGGTGGTGAGCCAGACGTCGTCGATCCCGCCCTCGGGCCGGTGCAGCAGGGTGACTTCGCGGAAGATCCCAGGCATCCACCACTGGTCCTGGTCCTCCAGGTAGCTGCCGGAGGAGAATTGCACCACCCGCACCGCCACCGTATTGGTGCCGGCGACGACGGCATCGGTGACGTCGAACTCATGGGCCAGCCGGGAGCCGAAGGCCTCCCCGACCCGATGCCCGTTCACCCAGAGCTGCAGGAAGGACTCCACGCCGTCGAAACGCAGCAGCACCCGCCCGGCATCGAGCCAGGACTGCGGAACCTCGATCTGCCGACGGTGGTCGCCGGTGGGGTTCTCATCCGGCACATGCGGCGGCTCCACCGGGAAGGGGTACTGCACGTTGGTGTAGGCGGGCTCGCCGTAGCGGCCGTCGAGCACCCAGTGGCAGGGCAGCTCGAGGGTGTCCCAGCCGGCGTCGTCGTAGTCCGGGGCGGCGAAGGCCCCGGGAGCTTCGTCACCGATCACGCCGTGCCCGCCGGGAGTGCCGGGCACCGCCGGGGAGAGCCGGAAACGCCACGGCCCGCTGAGGTCGATCCTCTCAGCGTCGCTGGCCTCCACCAGCCAGGAGCGTGGGGCCTCCAGCGCTCCTGCCCCGGGTCGGTGCGAGGTGTGGCCCAGCGGCACGGAGGCCATGCCGGCTGCGCCGGGCCGAACGGCTGCGCCGGGCCGAACGGTTGCGCCGGGCCGAACGGCTGCGTCGGTGGGGTGGACGGTGGGGGCAAGGGTCATTTCACAGCACCTTCGGTCAGGCCGCCGCGCCAGAAGCGCTGCAGCACGATCATCGCGATGGCCAGCGGGATCACAGAGAGCAGCACCCCGCCGGTGGTCAGTTCGTAGAACTCGGGCAGCCGGTCGGTCTGACTGCGCCAGTGGTTGAGTCCCAGAGTGATGGGGAAGAGCCGCTCGTCGGTGAGCATCACCAGCGGCAGGAAGTAGTTGTTCCAGATGCCCACCAGCTGGAAGAGGAACACCGTCACCAGGGCGGGGACCATGATCCGCAGCCCGATGAGGTGGAAGATCCGGATCTCTCCCAGCCCGTCGAGCCGAGCGGCCTCGACCAATGAGGGGTCCACGGTGGCGTCGGCATAGATCCGGCACAGGAAGAGACCGAAGGGCGAGACCAGCGAGGGGATCAGCACGCTCCAGTAGGTGTTGACCATGCCCATCTGGCTGAACAGCAGGAACAGCGGCAGGGCCGTGGCGGTGCCGGGGACCAGCACTCCGCCCAGCACCAGGCCGAAGATGAGGTTGCGGCCCCGGAACATGTACTTGGAGAGCGCGTAGCCGGCCGCGGCGGCCAGGTAGGTGGCGATCAGCGAACCGACCCCTGCATAGAGCAGCGAGTTCCCCAGCCAGCGGATGAAGACGCCCCCGTCGAAGCTGAGCACCTGGGCGAGGTTGCTGAACAGCGCGACGTTCTCCGCGAAGAGGAACCCGTGGGTGCCGAAGAGATCGTCGGTGGTCTTCGACGCCGCCACCACCACCCAGTACACCGGCACCAGGAAGTACAGGGCGACGATGGTCAGCAGGCCGGTGACGATGATCGTCCGGGCCCCGCGGGCTCGACCGCCCGGGGCGGGGACCCGGCGGGCGGCGCCGTCGGAGCTCGTCTCAGGCCGGCCGTTCCCAACGACGGCGTCAGGCCCGGAGCCCGAGGCCCGGGTCTCGGCGGTGCCGGCGGTGGAGGTCATCGCGAGCTCCTGTTCGTCAGGCGGAGGAAACCGAAGGAGAGCACGAAGGCGACCAGGGCGATCAGCACGGCCTGGGCGGCAGCCACCGTGTAGTCGTTGTAGGCGAAGGCTGTGGTGTAGGCCGAGAGGTTCGGGGTGTACTGGGAGTCGATGGACGGAGCCACCTGGGCCAGCAGTTGGGGCTCCGCGAAGAGCTGGAGCGTCCCGATGATGGAGAACACAGTGGTCAGCATCAGTGCCGGGCGGATCAGCGGCAGCTGGATGCTCCAGGCCAGCCGGGCCGGGCCCGCGCCGTCGACCCGGGCCGCCTCATAGAGGTCCTGGGGGATGGACTTCAGCTGGGCGATGATGATCAGCATGTTGTAGCCGGTGTAGGTCCAGGTGACGATGTTCGCGATGGACCACAGCACGGTGTTCGCCCCGAGGAAGTCGATCTCCAGCCCGAACCACGCGTGCGCGGTGTCCACTATCGGGCTGAGCCCGGGCACATAGAGGAAGGACCACAGGATGGTGGCCAGCACCCCGGGGACGCCGTAGGGCAGGAAGTAGGCGGCCCGGAAGAATCCGGGCCAGCGGGCCGAGGCCGATTCCAGCATCAGTGCCAGCACGGTGGCCAGGGTGATCATGATCGGCACCTGCACGACGCCGAACAGCAGCATCCGCCCGATGGAGGCGACGAACGCGCCGTCGCCCAGCGCCTGCCGGTAGTTCTCGAACCAAGCGAAGGTGCTGGTCACGCCCTCCTCACCGAAGAGGCCGTCGCGCTCGACCATCGTGAAGCTCTGCCCGAGCGCCATCAGGATCGGCATCACGAACGTGAAGATGAACAGCAGCAGGAACGGGGCGACCAGGATCCAGGGGGCGACCGTGGTGGGGGCGATCCGGCGTCCGGCGGACACGGCGGTGGGGCGCGTGCTCATCTCTGCGCCCTCCGAACGGTCAGGCCCTTGTTCTGGAAGACCTCGATGGTGGCCGCCTCGGCGCGGATCACAGCGTCCACCAGGGACGCTCCACCGGCCTTCCGCCGGAACTCATCGGCCAGGATGTTGAAGGTCTGCTGGGTGGTCGGCCACCACTGCCAGTCCGGGTTCTGGTCCGCGGCGGCCGGCTCGAAGATCTCCGTGTTGTAGGACTGGCCGCCGAAGAACTCGCTGGATCCTTCACGTGGGGTGCCGATGTGATCCGGGTTGGTGGACCAACCGATGCCGCTGTTCTCGATGAGCCCGTCGATGCCCTCGGCGCTGGAGTTGAGCCATACGGCGAACTCCATGGCCTCCTGCGGATGAGCACTGTTGGCCAGCACGGCGGTGGATGAGCCGCCCAGATGGGAGGAGCCATGGCCCGTGGGCCAGGTGGGCAGCGGTGCCACCCGCCACAGGCCCTCGGCTCCGGAGACTCCGGCGAGCAGGGCGTCGCCCCAGCTGGCGGAGACCAGGGAGGCGATCTGGTCGTCCGCCGCGGCGGCGAACCAGCCCGGGGAGAAGGCCTGGTTCTGTGTGGTGACGAGGTCGGCGTCGACGACGCCGTCGAAGAACCGGGCGACCTCCAGGGTGGACTCACCGGCCATGTCGATGACCCAACCGTCCTCCTCGGCCTGGAACCAGGTGGCACCGGCCTGCATGGCGTGGGCGGCGAAGACCGACGTGTCGGCCAGCGGGAAGGCGTCCATGTACCGCCCGGTCTGGCGGATCTCCGCGGCGATGTCCGCCCATTCCTCCCAGGTGGCCGGCGGCTCGGCGCCGACCTCGTCGAAATGGTCGGGACGGTAATACATGGCGGTGGGGCCGGAGTCCTGAGGGATGCCGTAGACGCCGTCGGCGAAGCTGACCTGACCCCAGAGCGTGGGGTCGAAGCGGTCCGCATGCTGATCGACGCCGTAGCGACGCAGGTCCACCAGGCCGTTGACCATCATGAACTCGGGGATGCTGCGCAGCTCCACCTGGGCGAGGTCCGGTCCGGCTCCGGCGGCGAGCGCGCTGTACAGCTTCTGGTAGCCGCCGTCGTTTCCGCCCGGGATCCAGGCGATCTCGACCTGGATGTGAGGGTTCTGCTCGTTCCAGATGTCAGCGACGATCTGCAGGTCCTTGAGCCAGGCCCAGCAGGTCAGGGTGACGGTCTCCCCGACGCCTGCGGCGGGGATGGCGGGCTCAGCGTTGACCGAGGTGGTGCCCGGCACCGCGCATCCTGCCAGGGCCATCGCGCCGGCACCCAGCCCGAGGCCGCCGCGGAGCAGCTGGCGTCGGGAGAACGAGGTCATCGTCGGTCACCTCACTGTGTCGGCACGCGGTGCCTGCACGCACCGTGTGCAGTCACCTTTTCCAACATCTACGAACATTCTCGACCAACTATCAACGAGAGCCGACGGTGTGTCAAGGACCACACTTCGGTTCGGGCAGCGTCTCACCGGGCGTCTCATGGGGCGTCTCACAGGGCGGCCCGGACCCTGGCAGACTGGGGAGATGCGCATCGCTCTGCTGCAGGACACCGCCGTCCCGCTCGACATCAACCACAACCTCTCGCTGATCGCGCGCGCTGCGGAGCGCGCCCGCTCCGCCGGCGCCGAGCTGCTGGTGACTCCGGAGCTCTTCGCCACCGGCTACGCCCCGGCCATGATCCGCGAGCGCGTCAGCACCGAGACCGTGATCTCCGCTCGCGAGCGCCTCGCCGACATCGCGCGAGAGTCGCAGATCGCCCTGGTGCACAGCCTGCCCGGTGACGGCCCGGCCGACGCCCGTCCGATCCAGGGCACCCTGGTCTCCCCGTCGGGCGAGACCCTGGCGGTGCACACCAAGGTCCATCTCTTCGGACCTGAGGAGAAGGACTCCTTCATCCCCGGGGAGGACGCACCCCCGGTGGTGGAGTTCGGCGGCCTGACCCTGGGCCTGCTGGTCTGCTACGACGTCGAGTTCCCGGAGATGGTGCGCGAGGTCGCCCGCCGCGGCGCCGACGTCGTGCTCGTGCCCACAGCACTGGCCGGCGGCTTCACCGGGGTGACCAGCACCTTGATCCCGGCCCGCGCCCTGGAGAACCAGCTGACGGTCGCCTATTCGAACCACTCCGGGGAGGAGGCCGGGCTGGTCTTCGACGGCGCCAGCGTGGTCGCCGGACCCGACGGCGCGGTGCTCGCCTCCGCGGGCGCCGGCCCGGAGCTGCTCCTCGCCGAGGCGGGGCCCGCGGAGGGCGGACGCGCTCCGGAGGAGTCCCCCGACGGACCTTGGTACGTGCAGGACCGCCGGCCTGGGCTCTATCGCCGCTGGGCGGACGCCTGAGCCTGGCCTCCAGACCCTCGACAGCCGACAGAATCATCCCGGGGATACGCCTCCGGGATGATGAACTGCGCCTCAGGGTCCACCAGGATGAGCACCATGGAGACCATCACCCTTCTTGAACTGGCCCACCACGGCACCTTCGCGAACGCCGCCGTGCCGATGATGCCCGAGGACAGCTTCTACGGCCGCCTCCACACCTGGACGGAGGCCCTGCACCCGACCTGGCAGTGGCTCGGGCTGATCCTCATCTCCGCGATTCCGTTCGTGGAGTCCTACGGGGGCGGATTCCTCGGCGTGCTCGCCGGGGTCCACCCGGCCGTGGCGATCAGCGCCGGCGTCATCGGAAACATGATCTCTCTGATCCTGGTGGTCTACCTGGCGCATTGGATCCGCGGCTCGGTGCTCAAGCGGCGGAACCCTGAGGCCGTGGATCCGCGCAAGAGCGCCAAGCGGGAACGCGTGATCCGCATCTTCGACAAGTTCGGGGTGCCGGGCGTCTCGATCCTGGGTCCCTTGGCACTGCCCTCTCAGATCACCGCACCCCTGATGGTGTCGGTCGGGGCCTCTCGGAACGCGGTGATGGGCTGGATGCTGGTCTCAGTGGTCCTCTGGGGCGCAGCCTTCGGCCTGCTCGGCCTGGGCTTCCTGCAGCTCCTTGCCTGAGCCCCTCGCCTGAGCCCGAAGGGCCGGCACGGCACCCGGCCCTGTGGCGCGTCAGCGCTGCTCCTCGTCACGGGGGTACCGCTGCCGCTCACGGGTGCCCTGCGTGAGGTTCCGCAGATCGGAGTCATCGTCGAAGTTGGACCCGATCGCCCCGGCGAACGTTCCCAGGGAGGCTGCCAGCCAGGCGATGTCCCGGTAGTTGGAGAAGGCAGGCTCGACCTCCAGGCTCTCCGCCATGTACCCCGGCTCGATCAGCACCAGCGATATGACCAGCACCCCGAGGTAAAGCACGACGTACAGGGAGATCACGCTGACCAGCAGGCTGATCACTGTGGAGGCGTTGTACACCACAGCCAGCCTCTTGCCGCCGACCGAGGCGGGGTGGTCCCAGAGCCGGTTCCGCAGCATCAGCCACATCGTCAGGAACAGGATGCCTGACACCGTGATGATCGCCAGCCGCCAGCCTGGCAGATGGATAGCCATGTCCCAGATGGAGTCGTAGAAGATGCCGAAGGCACCGGTGGCACAGCCGGCGGCGAACACTCCGGAGAGCCGGGGCAGGGAGAGGAGCGGCTCATTATTGGCCACCATGCCCAGGGCCATCCAGGTCCGTCCGGGGAACGGCCTGCCCGGCGCGATGTAGACCGTACTGGTGTCCTCCTGAGTCTCCACGCGGGCGAGCGGGCAGCCATGTGCCCGCGCCTCGTCCAAGGACTCGTACATCAGTGCGTCCACGGCGCGGCTGACCTCACGGCGCAACCCTCGCATGACCGCCACCGGGCCCAGCGCGGCCACGGAGATCACCGCCAGATGGGACTCGAAGTCCATCTCCATGGCCTTCGCGCGGCTGCCGTTCACCCGCGGGATCTCCGTGACCACCACCGTGATGTCACTGCCGTCCTCCCGAGCCCAGCGTTGGATCTCCTCGAGGTCCAGAATGCCGTCCTCCTGCAGCGGCAGCAGGATCTGCTGGTGGGTGACCTCGCTGTTCTCTCGCCAGTTGGGGTTGTCCTCGAGCAGCTTCCTCACCAGCAGCGAGGACCGGCCCGGATCGGAGTAGATCGCGATGGTCCGTTCGACCCGCTCCTCGCCGTGGGGCGCGCCGTCGTCGGGCTCGGGCCGGTATTCTTCGCTCTGCCCCTGGTTCTCGGTGTCTGGTTCGTCCTGCTGGCCCTCGGTGCCGCGCTCCGAGACACCCTCGGGCGTCCGCTCTGACATGTCCACCTCCTGATGAAGACCCGCCTGGTGATCCGCCCACGAGCCTAGCCAGAGGTCCGGCGAATGTCGCGCCCTCCCCGTACCGGTCAGACGGATCCCCGGAGTACAGCCGGCAGCGTTCCGGGACTCACTCCCCCAGCCCCTCCAGCACCAGGGGCCTGACCCTGGTTCCGTAGAGCTCCACAGCCTGCATCATGTGCTCATGGGAGAGAGACCCGTTGCCGTACTTCATACCGAATCGCGAAGCACCCAGGAGCTTCTGCGTGGTGATGATCTTCTCCGCCACAGTCTCCGGGGAGCCCACGTAGAGCGAGCCGTGGGCGACCTCCTGCTCGAACTGGTCCCGCCCTGGCCGCCCGGTCCCCCAGCCGCGCTCGGCACCAATGGTCGCCATCGAGTCTGCCCAGGAGGGGTAGAAGATCTCGCGGGCCTGCTCATCGGTCTCGGCCACGAAGCCGTGGGAGTGCACCGCGATCCGACGCGCGCCCTCGTGCCCGAACTCGCGCAGCGCCCGGTGGTAGAGCTCCACCAGCGGGGCGAACCGACCCGGGGCGCCGCCGATGATCGCCAGCTCCAGGCCGACGCCGAGCCTCGCGGCCCGCACCACGGAGCCGGGGGTCCCCCCGACGGCGATCCAGGTGGGCAGGCCGAACTCGTGCTCGGTGGTGGGGAAGATCCGCTGGGACGTCAGCCCGGCCCGTGTGGTCCCGCTCCAGGTGACCGCCTTCTCCTGGCGCAGCTCGGTGAACAGCTCGGCCTTCTCGTCGAAGAGCTTCTCGTAATCGGAGAGGTCGTAGCCGAAGAGCGGGTAGGACTCGATGAACGAGCCGCGACCCAGCGAGACCTCTGCGCGACCTCCGGTGAGACCGTCGATGGTGGCGAATCGCTGGTAGACGCGGACCGGGTCGTCGGAGGAGAGCACGGTCACCGCGGAGATGAGCTTCATCCGTTCCGTGGTGGAGCCGATGGCGGAGAGCACGACGTCGGGGGCTGAGATCGCGTAGTCAGGACGGTGATGCTCCCCGATCCCGAAGACGTCGACGCCGACCCGGTCGGCCAGCTGCGCCTCGGCGAGGACATGGCGCAGGACCTCCGGATGGGAGAGCCGACGGTCGCCGTCGGGGGTCGAGGTGACGTCGCCGAAGGTGTGCAGGCCCAACTCGAACTGCGGGCTGTGGCGCTCGGTGCTGATGGCGGAGCGCTCGGCGCTGGGGCCTGCGCTGGTACTGGGGCTGAGACTCATGTCGGGGTCAACCGCAGAGGCCACCGCACCATTCCTTGAAATTTGAAATTCATGATCGACGGATGCTCTGTTCCCCGGAATCGTCGATGTGCCCGCCGACCAGGTATAGTGGGAGACCTTGCGAACTCTTCATGGGTTCCCTGCGTCGCCAGGACGCCTCGCCCTCTGGAGCCGAACCGGCCCACGGCCCTGATGCCTCTCTCACGGCGACCGAGAGCACCGACCGGTGCTCCCGCCACTCAGCCAGTCCTGGCACTCGACGCCCCCGTGGCCCCGAGCCGCCCCCTGGCGCCATGAAAGGCCCTGTCACAGCTTTGTCACACACCACCTTCACCGAACTCGGCGTGCCCGCACCCATCGTCAAGACGCTGGCCGCGGACGGCAAGTTCACCGCTTTCCCCATCCAGCAGGACACTCTGCCCGACACGCTGACCGGCCGCGACGTGCTCGGTCGCGGCAAGACCGGCTCCGGCAAGACGCTGGCCTTCGCCATTCCGATGATCGCCCGTCTCGGAGAGTCCGACGGCGCCCGCCGCCGTGCTCGCCGACCCCGCGGGCTGGTACTGGCTCCCACCCGTGAGCTGGCCACCCAGATCGACGCGGTCCTGCAGCCGCTGGCCGCCGCCTATGGCATGCGCACCACCACCATCTATGGCGGCATCAGCCAGAAGCGCCAGGTCGACGCGCTCAACGGCGGCGTGGACATCGTCGTCGCCTGCCCCGGACGCCTGGAGGACCTGCTGCAGCAGCAGGCGCTCAGCCTGGACGCCGTGGAGGTCACCGTCCTGGACGAGGCCGACCACATGGCCGACCTCGGCTTCCTGCCGGGCGTGACCCGGATCCTGAAGAAGACTCCGGAGCACGGCCAGCGGATGTTCTTCTCCGCCACGCTGGACAACGGCGTGGACAAGCTGGTGCGCCAGTTCCTCCACAACGAGATCCTGCACTCGGTGGACGACCCCACCTCGCACGTCTCGGCGATGACCCACCACGTCTTCGAGGTGGACCCGGACGACAAGAAGACCCTGGTCCAGCAGCTGGCCTCCGGCACCGGCCGACGGATCCTGTTCACCCGCACCAAGCACCAGGCGAAGAAGCTCGCCAAGCAGCTTACCTCGCAGGGCGTCCCCGCCGTGGACCTGCACGGCAACCTGTCGCAGAACCAGCGGGACCGCAACCTGGCCTCCTTCGGGCAGGGCGGGGTGCGCGTACTGGTGGCCACCGACGTCGCCGCCCGCGGCGTCCACGTGGACGGCATCGAGCTGGTGGTGCACGTGGACCCGCCTGCTGAGCACAAGGCCTACCTGCACCGCTCCGGCCGGACGGCACGCGCCGGCAGCGCCGGTGACGTGGTCACTGTGATGCTGCCTGAGCAGCGCCGGGACACGCAGACCCTGCTGAAGAAGGCCGCCATCAAGGTCACTCCGCAGGCGGTCTCCCCGAACTCGGAGGCCGTGTCTGCACTGGTGGGCGAGGTGGCCGAGCACGTCGAGCCGCAGGCCCACCCGCAGGGCGGCGGCCAGCAGTCCTCACGCCGCGGCGGCGGTTCGAACAACGCAGGGCGCGGTCGTGGCCGCTCCGGCGGCGGCTCCGGCCGCAGCCCCGCACGGGGTGGCCGGCGCGACGGCGGAACCCGCGGCGGCGACGCCGACTCGCGCGGCAGCCGCGGGCAGGGCTCGACCCGCCGCAGCGCAGCCCCGCAGCGCTCGGAGTCGGGCCCCGCGTCCCGTCCCGCCGCTGCTCGCCGCGGTCCGCGCCGGGCCAGCGCCCCGGCCGGCACTCCCGGCTCGCGCTGACCCAGCCCTTCCCGCGACCAGCTCGCGGACATCGGCTCCGGAGCGTGGGCCCTGACAACGGCGATTCCTGCCGCCATCAGGGCCCACACTCCGGAGCCGTTCTGTTTCCGGGCCGACCTCTCACTTCATCCGGGTGGCCGCACGACGCACCGCATCAGTGAGGCGGTCCAGCGCAGGGGTCCCGGTGGTCCAGCGCTGCCAGTGCAGATGCGCCTCCGTGGGTCCGATCTCCTCCACCAGCGTCAGATCCGGGTGCTCACCCTCCATCAGCCCCTCCGGCATCATTCCCTCGGGGATCATCCCCCAGCCCAGCCCGTGCGCCACCGCGGCATTGTAGGCCTCCACCGAGGGGATCAGATGCGTCACCCGCGGGGCGGTGACCCCGAGCCGGCGCAGCCCGGTGCGCTGCAGGGAGTCCCGGATGCTGTAGTCCACCTGCGGCACACGCTCCCACGTGATGGCGCCGTCGGCGTCCCGGTGGCGGTCCAGCAGCTCCGCGCTCGCCACCGGCCAGTAGCGCATGGTCCCCAGCGCGGTGGCCCGACATCCGGACACCGGAGCCGGGGTCTTGGCCACGGCGGCTGCCACCGTCCCGTTGCGGAGCAGCTCATGGGAGTGTTCCTGATCTTCAGCGTGCAGGTGCAGTTCGACGTCGTCCCAGGTCGCGGCCTCCTGCAGCACACGTTGGAACCAGGTGAACAGCGAGTCGGCGTTCACCGCGACCGAGAGCGTCACCACCTCGGAGGCCTCCCCGCGGAAGCCCAGGCTGCGCCGCGCCTCGTCCTCGAGCAGCATCATCTGCCGGGCGGTGCGCAGCAGCGCGGACCCGGCCTCAGTGGGCTGCACCGGGATGGTGCGGGTCAGCAGCACCTGGCCCACCTCCTTCTCGAGAGCCTTGATCCGCTGGGAGAAGGCCGAGCCGGAGATCCCCAGCAGCGCAGAGGCGGCTTCGAAAGTTCCCTCATCGACGGCCAGCACGAAGGCCCGGAGGTGATCGGTGTTCATGGGACTCGATGATACGCCTCACATCTGAAGCAGATCTTCAGATGATGAAGGATTCTGCGCTGGTGCGGACGCCGATCTCCCGGGAGCATAGAAGCCATGACCGTGCTGCTGACTGGATTCCTCACCTGCCTCGCCCTCATCGTCGCGATCGGCCCGCAGAGCGCCTGGCTCCTGCGCCAGGGGCTGCTGCGCGATCGCGTGGGCCTGGCGGTGCTGTGCTGCGTGGTCGGCGACCTGCTGCTGATCGGGCTGGGCACCGCAGGGGTCGGCGCGGTCCTGGAGCACGCACCCTGGCTGCTCCAAGTGCTGCGCTGGGCCGGTGTCGCCTATCTGCTGTGGTTCGCCTGGCGGTCCTTCGCCTCCGCGGCCAAGGTCCGCACGGGCCTGGACGTCGAGGACGACTCCTCCACCGCCCCCGAGCCCGTCCAGGGTGCCGGGGAGCACGACGACGCCCTCCCCTCCGGCGAGCCGGGGACCACCACCGCCACTCTGCCGCGCGTGCAGACCCGACCGGGAACCCGCCGGTCCCGGACGGTGAGCACCGTGGGCGCCGTCGTCGGGACGGGGCTGACGGTCAGCGTGCTGAACCCGCACGCCTGGGTGGACACCATGGTGGTGCTGGGCACCATGGCGAACTCCTTCGGCGCGGAGAAGTGGTTCTTCGCCGCCGGCGCGCTGGGCGCCTCCTGCTTGTGGTTCACCCTGCTGGGCTACGGCGGCTCCGCGCTGGCCGGGCTGCTGAACCGGCCCCGTACCTGGCAGGTCATCGACGCCGGCGTCGGCGTGACCATGCTGGTGGTAGCGGGCCTGCTGGCCTTCGGCGGCTGAGCCAACGTCTGCCCTTCACTTCCGGTGCGGCTCACTTCCGTCGAGGCGGGACGAACTCCTCGCGCACAGCGCGCGGGAGCCGCGCCACGGCGTACCGGACGGTGACCCGCTGGAGCCGCCCCCCGTGCTCCCGCAGGAACGCCACGAGCCTGTCCTGGTCGATCTTTCCGACCTCACGCAGGGCGGTGCCGACCGGCTGAGAGACTCTCTCCGAGGTCTCCCCGGCAAGGCGCGCGGCCAGGTGCAGCGCATCATCGAGCTCCCCTTGGCGGACCATCCAGAAGGTCGCGGTGACGGCGGTGCGGCGGCGCATGGGGTCAGCCGAATCAGCCAGCTCCTCGAGCAGCTTTCGGCGGGCCTCGGGACCCAGCCCCTCCATCAGATACCGGCCGACGACGCGCGGGGCCGCACGGTCCACCAAGTCCCAGACGCTGAGCTGGTCGTGGTGATCGAGGTAGAGGCTGGCGAGCTCCTCCCGCTGTCCCTGGTCGAGCCTGCGGCGGGCCCGGAAGTCCAGGATGCTCACTCCGACCATCCGCCGCTCGTAGTCCGGGCAGCGAAGCAGCTCGGGGACGAGGCCACGAAGTGAATCCAGGCGTTTCTCCCACCTGGCGGCCAGGTCGAAGACCTCGCGCATCCGTACCCCGAGGGCCTCAAGGCCCTCGGGCAGGCGGCGGCGGATCGTGATCCGCTCGGCCTCATCGGCGACGGCACACAGCTCGGAGAGGATCTGTGCGGCCTGATCCGCCGCTGCTCCCCTACCGTCCTCCGGCATGACCCTCCTCCCTTCTGGCACCTCACCTCACCCGTGTGCGCGCAGCACCGCCTGGGCGGCATTGTGCCCGTTCATCCCGTGCGCCCCGCCGCCGGGCGGAGTGGAGGAGGAGCACAGCCAGATCCCTTCGGTCCCGGTGCTGTAGGGCTGCAGGGAGAGTGCCGGCCGAGCCACGAACTGGCGCACTGTAGGCATCCCGCCGCTGATCGTCCCACCCACGAGGTTCGCGTTCATCGACTCGAGATCCTGCGGGGTCCACGCCTGGCGGGCGAGCACGGCCTCCCGGAACCCGGGAGCGTTTGCGGCGATCTCCGCGTCGATCAGCTCAGCCGCCCGCTGCGCGGCGGGACCCTCGAGCCCATGAGGCACGTGCGCGTAGGCCCATACGACACTCTGCCCAGCGGGAGCGCGGGAGCCATCGGCGGCGCTGGGCTGGCTGAGCAGCACATAGGGACGCCCGGAGAGCACTCCGCGGGCCGCTGCGGCCTCGGAGGCACCGATCTGCGCATGGGACCCTCCCAGGTGGACGGTGCCGGCACGCGCGGTGTCCGGATGGGCCCAGGGGATGGTTCCGTCGATCAGGTAGTCGACCTTCACTATCGCGGGCCCATAGGTCCAGCGCCGCAGCGCGCGACGGTAGCGGGAAGGCAGCTCGAGCCCGTCGAGCCGGAGAAGCTGGGCTGGGGTCAGATCGCACAGCACGACGTCAACAGCCTCCTCCGCGACGGCGGCACGCCCGCCGCCGGGCCCCCACCGGCGCCCGCTGATCAGGTGAGTGCGCCGCAGCCGGCCCGGGGCACGCCGCACACCCGTGACCTCGAAGCCGGTCTCGATCCGGCCCCCGTGGTGCGCCAGTTCCCCGGTCAGCGCATCGACGATCGCCTGGGAGCCGCCGCGCGCCACGGGCCAGCCCGTGGCATGGCCGGCCGCGCCGAAGAGCACCCCGAAGGCCGCGGTCAGCGGATGGGAGAACGGCACCGTGGAATGGGCAGCCATGCCGGCGAACAGGGCCCGGGCCCGGGGGGTGCGAAAGAGGCGGGCGGCGACGTCGGCCGGCCAAGCTCCGCGCAGACCCAGCCGAGCCAGCGCCGCCCCACGAGCCACCAGGGAGTCCTCGCCCAGGTGCCCGAAGGTCTGCAGCGGCGGGGCCATGGCCGCCCGACGGACCTCCTCCCAATGGGCGACGACCGGGCCGATGAGGCGGCGCCAGGCGTCGTGATCGACCCCCAGCTCAGCGGCGGTCTGCTCCAGGGAGGAGTGCAGCAGGGCAGGGGGCTCGTCGTCGAGGGTATGGGCGGCAGGGATCTCCGGATGCGTCCAGCTCAGGCCGCGCTCGGCTAGACGCAGATCCTCGAAGGCCGGGGATCCGACGCCGAAGGGGTGCACGCTGGCGCCGAGGTCACTGATGACGCCGTCGCCGAGGACCTCAGCTGAGCGCAGGGCTCCGCCGGGGACGTCGGCAGCCTCGTAGACCGTGACCTCCCATCCCGCGCGCGCCAGCACGCAAGCGGCGGTGAGCCCGTTCGGCCCGGAGCCGACGACGGCGGCACGATGGCCGGCCATCTCAGGCGCCCTCCGCGGATTCAGCGTCGGCCGCCTCCGGCTCCACCGGGCTGGGGGTGCCGCCCGTCAGGCGCACGAGCTCGGCGAAGCTGGTGCGGAAGACCGTCCTCGGGTGGCCTGCCGCCGCCCAGACCTCATCATGGGCGGCCAGCGCCGTGTCCACGTAGGTGCGCACCGGGGAAGGGTGCCCGACCGGGGCGACCCCGCCGATGGTCTGCCCCGTCGCCTGCTTCACCACGTCCTTGGAGGCACGGCCGATGGTCCCTCCCAGCCGCGCACCCAGCCAAGCGGTGTCCACGCGGTGCGCCCCAGAGGTGAGCACCAGGACAGGAGCGTCGTCGAGCAGGAAGATCAGGGAGTTGGCGATCTGTCCGACCCCGATGCCCAGGGCCTCCGCGGCGGACTGCGCGGTGGTGGCCGCGCCGTCGAGCCAGCGGATCTCAGGCTCGAGGCCGAGCCGCCGCAGCTCGACGGCCACCTTCTCCACCGCAGGATGGGAGGGCATCGTCGCAGCGGTGGCCGTCACGCCGTGTGGGGAGGTGTCTGCCATGTTCCCAGCGTAGTCGGGGCCTCGGACAGATACGACCACCTGTTCTCAGCCGCGGCCTCGCCGAGGGCACCCGCCTCCCGCCGGAGTCACGGGATCACCGCGTCCGGACGGTTCTCCATCGCAGCGCGGTTCACCGAGGCGATGCTCCAGGCGGTCTCGCGCGGGGAGACGCCCACCCGGTCGGCTTCAGCCAGCAGCCGGGCCACCTTCGCCCGCATCTCCAGGTGAAGCCGCTCGAAGGAGTCCCGCGGATCGGTGCCGACCTCGCCGAAGAGCATCCACCAGGCCCAGGCCGCGGCGCCGGTGTTGGCCACCACGTCGGGAATCACCATCACTCCGCGCCGGGCGAGCAGGTTCTCGGCCTCCCTGGTCACCCCCGTGTTCGCAGCCTCCACGATCACCGAGGCGACCACATCTCCAGCGTTCTCCGGGCGGATCGCATAGGAGATGGCCGCCGGGACCAGGATGTCGGCGTCTGCCGCGAGCACCGCATCCCGGGGCAGCAGGGTCACATGCGCGGGGACCCCTTCGCGATCGATCACGCCGTAGTCGTCCCGCAGATCCAGCAGCGCGGGCACGTCGAGGCCGGCCGGGTCATACAGGGTGCCGCTGACATCCGCCATGGCCACGACACGGGCTCCTGCCGCGTGGAGATAGTAAGCGGCCGCTCCACCCATCGTCCCCACGCCCTGCACCGCCACATCGGTCGCCCCACGGCTCCAGCCGCGGTGCTGCACGACGCCCAGGCATGCCTCGGCCACACCGTAGCCGCCGATGACGTCGCTCAGGACGCAGCCGTCTTCGGTGCGGATCTCCAGGCCCGCGCGCACTCGCTCCAGAGTGGCGCCCGGGTCGATGGAACGCTGGATCGCGGCATGGAAGCTCTGTCCCAGGCCGGCTGCGGCGAAGGCCTCATCGATGCGCTGCTGGGTCACGCCCAGGTCCTCCGCGGTGACCCAGTGAGCGTCGAGCCACGGCTTCATCTCCGTGAAGAAGCGGCCCAGCACGCCTGGCGCACGGGGATCCGTGGGATCGAAGTCGATGCCACCTTTGGCTCCTCCCACCGGAAGGCCGAAGACCGCCGTCTTCGCCGCCATTCCGCGGGCCAGGTCCTCCACTTCGCCCAGTGTGCAGCCCCGGCGCATCCGGGTGCCGCCGGTGGCCAAGCCGGCCGTCAGCGAATGGACCACCAAGTAGCCCTCGGCCCCCGTCTCGGGGTCCGTCCAGAGCACCCGACGGTAGGGCTCGGCATCCCGTGACGCTCGGCCGATGCCGCGGTCGAGGACTGGGTTGCCATCATCTGCGGGGTTCTGCCACCGCGTATCGAGAGTCGTCACCACGATCACCTCCAGGTCAGCCGATGAGATCCACTGGGTCGGGCTCCGCCGCTGGAGCGGTCCTGCACCCGTTCTCTCACTCTGAGGCGTGGCCGATGCCCCCGTCCATACCCTTCACGTGCGGGTTCATGCACAGGACCGTTCAGTTCTCCTGCACTGCCGCCCTGGACCACATGCGCTCACCTCGGCGGTGCGGAAAGACGGTGTCGAGAGTCTGTGTGCAGAGAGACCTCATGACGGCCCTGTGCCGGTACTCTGATCCCCATGGAACTGTCTCTGCGTCGACTGCGGATGCTGCGTGAGCTGCATCGGCGGGGGACGGTCACGGGAGTGGCGGCCAGCCTGCACTACAGCCCCTCGGCGGTCTCCCAGCAGTTGGCGCAGCTGGAGCGTGAAGTGGGGGCCTCGTTGTTCGAACGGCTGGGGCGCCGGATCCGGCTCACCGAGCTGGGGGTGCTGCTCACGGAGCATGCTGACGAGATCCTCGGGGCGGTCGAACGCGCCGAGATGGCTCTCGAACGCGCCCAGGACGGGGTCGTCTCGCGCCTGAAGGCAGGGGTGTGGGCATCGGTCGCCTCAGGTCTCCTCCCGATGGCGTTGACCCGTCTGGCGCAGGAGCATCCCGGCATCGAGGTGCGCACCACCGAACTGGCACCGGAGGACACGGCGAACGCGGTGCTCGACGGCGCCCTCGACTTCTCGTTCGTGATCGAGTACTCCGACTATGCGATTCCGTGGGACCCGGCGCTGGCCCGAGAGGTGATCGCCGTGGAGCGCCTCCACGCCGCCGTGGCGGCAGGCACCTGCCCCGAGTCCCCGGTCTCCCTCGCCGCCTTCGCGGAGCAGCCCTGGGTGCTGGCGGGTCCGACGTCGCATTTCGGGCGGGCGATCCGCCTCGCCTGCCGTCGGCACGGCTTCGAGCCCAGGATCGTGCACCAGGTGGAGGAGCAGGCGACGGCGCTGGCGATGGTGAGCGGAGGGCTGGGCGTCACACTGGTCTCAGACCTGGTGCTCAACACCGTCCCCGGCGGGGTCGAGGTGATCCCGCTGACCGAACCGGTGCTCCGGACCGTCTCCATCGCCCACCGCAGCGCCCACCCCACTCGGCGGCCGCTGGAACTGGTGATCGACGCCGTCAGGGCTGCCGCGGCCGCACGCGGCCTCGCTGCGGGGTCCGCGCTTCCGTAGAGTCGCCCCATGAGTTCACCGGAAAACCAGACGTCCCCACGATCGACTGGATCACGCCTTCCGGTGATCGCCTCGCTGATCGCGCTGGGAACCGTGTTCTGGATGCCTCACTTCGCTCTCACCGTGGCGCTGGGCACTCTGCTGATCTGCGGGCTCAGCTGGAAGGACGGCTCCCGCCAGCTGCTCATCGGCTCTCTCATCGCCAGTGGTCTGGCGCTCCTGATCGCCACGGCCCGCTTCAGCGGGCTGCTCCCCTGACTCAGCCCTCCCCGGACCATTCCTCCTCCTGCCAGTCGTCACCGGACCATGGCTCGGCCTCCGCACGGCCCCGCCGGCGCGATTCCTGCTCTGCGGCCGCCTGGCTGTACACCTGAGCGACGACGGCGGCGATGTTGCGGATGAACACGATCAGCCAGGCGAACAGGATCGCGGCACCGATGAGTTCCAGGGAGGTCAGGTTGTAGTAGCCGATGGGCCGCCACAGGCTCGCCGCGAAGATCAGGACCCCGGCGGAGAGCATGCTGAGCAGGAAGAACGCCCGTGGGAACCCAGGGAGCCAGTACGGCATCCCCACCAGCAGCATGAGGAAGAACAGCCCGAACAGCGCGGTGAACGTCGCATGGATCTCGTTGTGCAGGTTCACCGGGACCAGCCCGACGCCGACCAGCGAGACGCCCATGCCGATCATTCCCGTGCGTACCACCCCGATGCGTGGTGAGCGGAAATGTCGTCTGACCGCATGCCGCAGCGGCATGGTTCTAGGCACCCGGCCCTGGGCGGCACGGCGCAGGTCACGTTCGGACCGGAGCCGTCGGAGGTGCCGACGGCGCACGTGCTCGGCCCAGATCTGCAGATCCCGGGTGATGAAGGCGGTCAGCGTGGTGATGATCAGTCCGGAGACCACCAGCGTGGTGTTGAAGGTCCAGAAGGAGGTCAGTCCGGCCTGCCCGGTCCCCAGCTCGGAGAACATCACGTGCCACCAGAACGGGTTCTCCGCGAAGAGCATCGAGACCAGCACTCCGGAGGCCATGAAGACTCCCAGCAGGGTGGACAGCGAGAACGCGTTGATCCGCGCTCCCGAGTTGAAGCTGAAGTAGGCGGCCACCGCCCCACCGATCGCCAGCAGCACCGAGCCGGCGATGTAGTCCACGGTCAGACCGACGAAGGCCTCCTGGAAGACCCGGAAGATCCCCAGCGCCCCCATCACCGCGATGGAGGAGTGCACCACCAGCAGCGCCACCGTGTCCATCAGCTGCCGGATCCGAGGCCTCTCCCCCAGCCAGATGTTCGCCATCCGCGTGTTCAGCGAGAAGCCCAGCAGGAACGCCAGCCCGGCGGTCACTCCGCCGACGATCGCGCCGAAGAACTGGATGGATCCGTCCCCGGCCAGCGCCGGGCGCTCCCCGGGAAACACCACCAGGCCGAAGGCCAGCCCCAGGGCACCCCCGAGGATCGCGCTCCAGATCGCCCGCGATTCGATGAGGACCTGAAGCCGGGCCTGCGACTCGAGCTGCTCAGGCGTCGTGATCGCCGGGTGGGCGGCCTCCTCGGAGGCGGCGAAAGCGGCCAGTCGTCGAGCCGCCCCATGGGTGGGGGTGATGTCGGTGACGTCAGGGGCCTTCCCGCGGACGCCGACGCCGTCGCCGTCGTCGTCGTCCAGGCTCACCTGCCACCTGCGTGACCCTGCCATGTTCGCCTCGACCCTCCCGACCTTCTCGACCTTCTCGACGCATGTGCTGTGCACCAGATTCGCCCGCCCGCTCCGCCGATGCAACTGCGGCCGACGCGGATGACCTCACCCAGATCCACCTCCGGTCCGCTCAGCCAGGTTCGCCGTAGACTGACGCCATGAGCCAGACCCCCGAACCTGTGGACCGCGGAACCCACGTGATCGCCCGGAGGATCCGCGTCGAGGCCTCCGCCGAGGAGCTCTACACGATCATCGCGAACCCGCACCGACACCACGAACTCGACGGATCCGGCACCGTGCGCACATCCGCGATCGGCCCGAGGGAGCTGCACCTCGGGGACCGATTCCGCGTGGACATGCGCAAGTACAGCATCCCCTATGCGTTGACCATGGTCACCACCGCCGCCGAGCCCCATCGAGTCGTGGAGTGGCGCCACCCGGGCGGACACCGCTGGCGGTGGGAGCTCCAGCCCGAGGACGCCGCGACGGTGGTCACCGAGAGCTACGACTACACGGGCCAGCCGGCACCGATGCGGCGGCTGCTCGAGCTCGTCGGCGTCCACCGGGACAATGGCAAGGGGATCGCCGCATCGTTGCAGCGGGTCCATGATCGCTTCGCGAGGACCTGAGACGGAGGGCTCTGCAGAGCCACACGAGAGGTGCGGACCACCTCAGGACCGAAAGATCTGAAGGTCGTTTCTTGAGGCAACCATGCGAGAACCTCAGGAACAAGGTGACAGTTCCATCACTTTCAGCCCGTGAGACGTTCATCTCGTTACACTGAGAGGACCCGTTGCACCAGGTGCCGAGGCCGCCGTTTCCGGCCTCCGCACCCTTTCACCTTGTCAGGAGACACTGCATGTTCCACGCAGAGATCAACCGTACCCTGACGGCGGCCGTCAATCTCATGAACACCTCCGAGGGGCGTCACAGCGCCAAGCCGGCCTCCGATCAGCTGACCAGCATCGAGAGCCTGCGCAAGTACCTCACCTCCCAGGATTCTGAGCTGAAGTGGCCGTCGTCGAACCTCGACCGTGCACAGGTCGACAAGGTTCGCGAACTGCGCGCCCTCCTCCACCAGATCTGGGGCGCCGCCCCGATCACCAGCACCGAACCGGTGGAGAGGATCAACGTGCTGCTCGAGGGTGTGGGCACGCGTGTGGTTCGCACCTCCGGCGGCGAGGAGCCGCAGTTTCGCTCCGTGCCGATCCCGGTGAGCACCCAGCTCGCTGACGTGATGACCGCCGTCGTCGCCGACGCCCTGCAGTTCCTGGTGGTCAATGACGAGACGGGCCGCATGCGCACCTGTCGGGGTGACGACTGTGACGCCGTGATCGTCGATCTCACCCGGAACCGCTCCAAGCTGTTCTGCGACTTCGGCAACTGCGCCAACCGCGCTCATGTGCGGGCCTACCGCGCCCGCCAGGCCGCCCTGCGCGAGGCGGGGCGCCGGGCGCTGGCCGGCGACGGAGCATCCGAGCCCAAGGACAAGCTCACGAAGCCCAGCGCAGCGGAGAAGGCGGCGCAGATCGAGGAGCCGACCTCCGAGTCTGCGATCGCGGCCAAGGAGTTCCGGGACCGGATGCGCGACGAACTCCTGGAGAAGCGCGACAAGAAGGACAAGAAGTCCAAAAAGAAGAAGGACAAGAAGAAGGCGAAGAAGTGACCCCCTGAGGGTCACCCGCCGCTGTTGAGCTGGTGAGTTTCCGCCCGAATGCGAGCGTTTCGACGCGTATTCCGGCGGAAACTCACCAGCTCAACGCGTCTCGGGAGGGAATCAGTCCTCGGCGCGGCCGTAGCGGGGCTCTCCACCCTCGGCCTCGCGCGCCTCCTCGGCCTTCCGCCGGGCAGCCTCGGCGCGACGTGCAGCCACCTGTGCGCGGTAGAGCTCCTCGGAGTTCCGGTTGACCCCAGCTCCTGCGGAGAGGTCCTCGGGGTTCTCCCGCGAGGCCAGCTGGAGCATCGAGACCACCAGCAGCGAGATGATGAACACCAGGCCGAAGGCGATGAGCCCCAGGTCCACGCGGGCCGGATTGTCGGTGCCGCCGGAGGCGGAGATCAAGGTGACGAAGCCGGCGACGAACGCCAGGGCCGCGGAGAAGATCAGCGGAGCCTTGACCGACTCGATCAGCGAGCGGCGCTCCTTCTTGTCCTCTGCCACAGGGCTCCTCGTTCCTCGTCGGATGGAATGCTGTTCAGGCCGACTCCGATGCCGACGCCCAGCCATTCTACGCCGTGTAGTAGATCGGGTGCGAGTCCGGATCAGTCGCGTTCCCTGCGGGCCTCATGGACCAGTCCGGCGCCGCTGATCATCAGCAGCACGGCCATGATGATCACCCCCATCCCGGCGATGCCCAGGATGCCATGCACGTCCAGCTGCATGCCCACCAGCAGACTGACACCGGTGAGGGTGCCGACCGCACCCAACAGCACCTGGTCACGGGAGGGCACGAACTCGCGCCGTCCCCGGATCCCGGACACCAGCTCGGCGACGCCCATGGCGACGAAACCGACTCCGGCGATGACGGCGGCGGCCGTCGTCGTCCCCACGAACACTGTGGCGAGACCGGAGAGCACCCAGACCGCCGCACCCAGGGCCAGGGGTCCACGCACCACGGCGGGGACGACCTCCTCATCCTTGGCGTAGTCCCAGACGGCGGTGGCGCCGAGCACGAAGTAGGCGGCCACGGAGACCTTCAGCAGGGTCAGGGTCTCGTCCTGCCAGAAGATCGTCACGACGGCGAAGACGACCGTGATGACCGCGCGGAGCCAGACGGGCCGGATCAGCGCTTCGGCGGTGGGGGCAGGGATTCTCTTCACTGGCACGCAGGCGAGTCTACTCGCTCCACCGGGGCCGTTCAGGACTCAGCGAGACTCCCCGGCGATCATCCATCGGCCGCTGGCCGTCCGCAGACCCAGGGTCAGTGCGCGGGCGCCGATGAACACCACCGCGTAGCCGATCCACAGCCACACCACGGCCTCCACACCGGTCAGGCCGCGGGAGGCGATCCACCACAGGGCGGGGAGGTACAGGGCCAGGTTCACGAGTCCGGCGATCGCGAGGTATCTCACATCCCCGGCGCCCATGAGCACCCCGTCGAGCACGAACACATAGCCGGAGATCGGCTGCGCCAGGGCCACTACGAACAGCGCGGCGGTGATCATCGAGGCCACCTGTGGCTCCGGGGTGAACAGGCCGGCCCCGAAGGGTGCAACCACGGCGATGAGCGCCCCGGTGATCACTCCGAAGCCCAGGCCCCAGAGGATCATGAGGCGGGTCAGTCTGCGGGCGACGTCGAGCCTCTCGGCACCCAGCTCCTTGCCGATGAGCGCCTGAGCGGCGATCGCCAGGGCGTCGAGCACGAAGGCCAGCGTGGAGAACACGACGAAGGTCACCTGATGGGCGGCCAGGGTGTCTGCGCCGAGATCGGTGGCGACCAGCACCGTGGCGACGATGGCGGCACGCAGGCTCACGGTGCGCAGCATCATCCAGGAGCCGATGGAGAAGGACCGTCGCAGTCCGATCGGATCCACCCCCAGGGGCACGCCCTGGGCACGCAGCCGCGGGAGGATGATGACCAGGTAGACGGCGGCCATGCCCCACTGGGCGATGGAGGTGCCCACTGCCGCGCCGGTGACCCCGAGCCCCACCGGATGCACCAGCACCAGGTTCAGGACGATGTTGGCCCCGAAGCCGGCTCCGGCGACGATCAGCGGAGTCGTGGTGTCCTGCATGCCGCGCAGCACCCCGGTGGCGGCGAAGACCAGCAGGATCGCCGGGACCCCCGGCATGGACCACAGCAGGTAGTCCCAGGCGTGGGAGTGCATCGCGCCGTCGCTGCCCATGGCTCCCAGCAGCCGCTCTCCGAAGGCGACACCGGAGGCGGCCAGCACCGCACCGAGGATCAGCGAGAGCCAGAGCCCGTCGCGTCCGGCGGCCAGCGCCTTGGCCATGCGCCCGGCCCCCACGTAGCGGGCGACGGTCGGGGTGGTGGAGTAGGCCAGGAAGATCATCAGCCCGGTGACGGTGTGCATCACGGTGATGCCCAGCGCGGCCCCGGCGAGCTCGTCCACGCCGAGTCGGCCGATGATGGCCGTGTCGGCCAGCAGGAACAGCGGCTCGGCCACCAGCGCCCCCAGGGCGGGGACCGCCAGGGCGAGGATCTGCCGCGGCAGCGGGCGTGGATCGGTGGTGGGTGCGCTCATCGATCGTGATCGAACCGCGAGTCAGGGCGCGGCATTCCCCCGGGCACGGTCACAGCAGTCCCAGCGGGCCGGCCAGGGCTCGGGCTGCGGCCAGGATGACTCCGTAGGGTTCGATCCCCTCGAGGTCCTCCAAGAGAGGTGCCAGCCAGTACTGCAAGGTCACGGCCATGCAGTTGTTGAACGCGTGCAGGAGCCAGACGAACAGCAGAGATCGGCCGGAGAAGATGTAGGCCAGGGTGAAGACGATCGACATGGTCAGATACGGCACGACAGTCATCAGCACGGCCTGCATGTCTCCGGCGAACAGCTCGCTGGAGACGTGCAGGAAGGCGAAGGGCACCACGGAGATCACGGCGCAGAACCAGATGTTCAGGTGCCGGGAGAGCTTGCCGATCAGCAGGTGCCGAAAGATGTACTCCTCCACCAGGGGCGCCAGCAGACCCAGCACAAGCAGGGCGGCCCAGAACGGGGCAGCCTGAAGCATCGCCTCGATGCCGGCCTGATTCGCGCTGACATCCTGCTCAGCTCCGGTCAGCGCCATGACCAGAGCCATCAGCAGGACGTTGACTCCGACGATGGCCACCCAGAGCCCGGGGATGAGGAAGAGCTTCAGCCATGCGAGGCCATGATGCGTGAAGACCACCAGGGAACGCCACAGCGCCTTGCCCGCGACGGCAAGGATCAGCACGGTGAGGGTCCCGAACGTCAACCCGCTGATGAGGAACTCCAGCCGCGCCTCCTCCGGGGTGAGGCTGATCTCCTCGGCTGGGGAGAAGAGCATGAGAGAGACCAGGCTCACACCCACGACGAGGACGAGATAGGGCACCACCGGGAGCAGGTCCCACCAGAGGAAGCGTCCGGGCCGCGAGTCGGGCTGGCGCCAGACTCCCCGCGAATAGCGGTCCTTGGGGTCCGGGAGGGGCTGGACCCGAGGCTGCGGCACGGGAGCCGGCACCTGCGCGTACGGGCCCTGCGCGTACGGGCCCGGCCACTGAGGATGGGATGCGTAGGGCCCCGGTCCCTGCGGCGAGTTCGGAGGAACATGACCGGCGGGAGGATGACCGTAGAGATGCGGCGCCTGTGGCTGACCATACGGGTGGTCGTACTGGTGCGGCTGGGGGACGGGCTGTGCCGGCTGGTCCCAGCCCGGCTGTCCCTGGCCCTCAGGCTCCTGCGGAGGTGTGCTCATATCGCCCCACCCTAAGAGATTCCGCTGACGCCCACGTCAGCCTCAGGACGTAGTGTGCCGCCGATTCGACCCCGTGCGATGCCGGCGTCGTCATGAGCAACGATGTCGTGAACGTCCGACACGCCTGTGACGAGCGCCCCGCGGGGGATCGGACGACGGCGACGGGCCCGAACCGCGCACTGTCGTTCAGCCCTGAGGAGGGCCCCAGGCCGGTCCGGCACCGGGCGCCGGCCAGGCCGCATGCTCGCGCCGCCGTCGTCGTCGGATCACCGCCACGATGATGCCGGCGACGAGCAGCCCCAGGCCGATCGTGCCGGCGGCGATGCCGCCGAAGACGCTGCCCAGCACCCCGAACACCCCGCCCATGAGACCCACGAAGTCACCGCCCGGTGCGATCACGATGAACGACTCCCCCTCGGCGAACGGCCCGGGATCGGCGAACGCCTCGATCTCGACGGTGTGCAGGCCGGACTCATGCGCCGTGTAGCTGTACTGTCCGACGGCGTCGGTGCCGCCCATCGAGGCGGTGGAGCTGATCTGTGCCGGTCCCATGGTGCGCGACTCCCCGCTGGGCGCCGTCACCTCCGGCACGTCGGCCAGCCGCGGAGTGCTCGAGCCCGAGGGCGAGGCCACATAGAGCAGGTAGCTCTCCTCGGCGTCGAGCTGGACCTCCACGGTGATCGGAGGCTCTCCGCTGAACACGGCATCGGATCCCGGGCCGCCGCTCCGATCCAGGACTCCGAGGGGCACCGTCTGGGTGAACATCAGCGCCGCCATCACGAAGAGCCCCACCGCACCGGCCAGCAGCACGCTTCCGAGGACGATGAGCACCATGGCCAGCGGCCCGCGGGTCGGCTTCGGTGCCGGTGCGCTGTAGGGCGGATACTGGAATGGCTGTGCATGCCCCGACTGCGAGGGCCCGTACGGGGGCTGCCCATGGGGCTGCGACCCGTGCGGCTGACCCGGCTGGCCCCCTGGTGGCTGCGTCATGACCGTCCCCTCTCGCCCGCCCTGGGAGCTGTCGATCCTACCCAGGCAGGTCAGAGCGAACCAGGGTCGGCGCCCGCGACGCCAGGGATCAGCCGGCGCTGATCAGCGGACTCGGCGAGAGCAGCGTCGCATTGCGCAGATCCCGCAGCCGACGCGCCTTCTCAGCGATCGCGTGGTCCTCATCGGTGATCGGCTGCCAGGAGGTGATGTGACGGGCCGCTCCGGCCCCATCGGGGGCGACCATCACCGGCAGCCCGTAGGCGACCACCTCAGGGTGCTTCTCCCAGCGTGCCCCGGCACGGACCCGCACCAGCACGTGCATGGACTTCGAGCCGGTGAGCACCAGCCGCGCATCGACCTCCACCAGGTCTCCGGTGGTGATCGGGCGGTAGAACCGCACACCTCCGGTGAGGACGGCGGCGACGTCGCAGCCGCTGTACCGCTCGGCGCAGATCTCGGCCGCCAGGTCGATCCACTTCATCACTGCGCCGCCGCGGATCTTCCCGTCCGGGTACTTCTCCTCCGTCTCGGCCAGGAAGCGCAGGGTCAGCTCCTCCGAGGTGCCCATGTCCTCCGGCATGGAGCTGATGGTCTCCTCCACCTGCCGCCGGAAGACCATCCGCTGAGTGGCGTCCACGGAGCGTCGGCGCTCCAGCTCGGAGCTGGGCTCGAAGGGAGGCACGGGCACGGCCTCACCGTCCTCGTCGACGGCGACATAGATCATGTAGCACTCAGTGCACACCAGCCAGCCCTCCTCGGCATGCTGGATGAGCACCCGGGTCTGGATGTGCACGGAGGTGCGCCCGGTGTGCACCACCCGGGCCTGCACGCTGACCGGAGTGTCACGCGGCACTGGCTTGGTGAAATGCATGTTTCCGACGTAGGAGGTCACGCAGGCCGTGCGGGTCCAGGAGGCCGCGCAGGCGTAGGCGGTCTTGTCGATCCAGTCCACGATGACGCCGCCGGCCACGGTGGTCTCCTTGGAGGTCCCCTTGACCTCTCGGAATGTCAGTTCGATCGTGCTGCGCCGCGCCATGCCATGACGCTAGCATCACCGGCGCCACGGCGGGAGGGGACGCCCCGGCATCGGCCTGCGCTGCGCGCCGCCAGCGCCCCCACTCCGAATGTGACCAGAGACCCAGGGACATATATCCTGCTGACCCTGTGGCCGGATCCCCGAACCTGCTTAGGATGGATCCGAGCCAAGACCAGCCCGGCGTCCGTGAGACGCCGCCGAGGCACCAGGCCCTGCGTGGGCACATGCCGCCGGTACGGCACGAGGAAGACCTCAGCTCAGCATCACGACCCCAGCATCGGCCCCTGCCCGCCGACTCTCCGTCCTGAACGCCGACCTGATCACCCTGCCCCCACAGTCCACGCGAGGTATCCATGCACCCGTTCGAGAACCCCTTCCGGCACAGCGCCGAGGCCAAGCGCCACGCGCTGCGCCATTTCCGCGCCGTCCTCTTCGACATGGACGGCGTCGTCACCGACACTGCGGGAGTCCACGCCAACGCCTGGAAGGAGCTCTTCGACACTGCCCTGGGGGAGATCACTGGGGAGCCGCAGCCGGAGTTCACCGACGAGGACTACCTCAACTTTGTCGACGGCCGTCCGCGCGAGGACGGCGTGCGCACCTTCCTGCAGGCCCGCAACGTCTTCGTGCCCGAGGGCGAGCCCGGCGACACGGCCGACCAGCTCACCGTCAACGGCCTGGCCGCCCGCAAGCAAGGCTTCTTCGAAACCGTGCTGGCCCGCGACGGCGTCGAGGTCTTCGAGACCACGGTCGAGCTGGTCCACCAGCTGCGCGAGGACGGGATCCCCACGGCGCTGGTCACCTCCTCGCGCAACGGCCGCGACGTGCTCGAGGTCGCCGGACTGCTCGACGCCTTCTCCGTGATCGTCGACGGCACCGACGCCCTGGAGATGTCCCTGCCCGGCAAGCCGAACCCAGCCATGTTCCTGCAGGCCTCGAAGCTGATGCGCGTGGAGCCCCAGGACTCCATCGTCATCGAGGACGCCGCCTCCGGCGTGCAGGCCGGGCATCGCGGGAACTACGGGATGGTCCTGGGGCTCAACCGCGGGGACGACCCGCACCGGCTGAAGGAGGCCGGGGCCGACGTCGTCGTCACCGACCTGGCCATGATGAATCTGGCCACCCGCACCACCAAGCCCTTCGACCCTGACTGGGTGCTGGCCTACGACGACTTCGACCCCAAGGAGGAGCCCACCAGGGAGGCGCTGTGCACTCTGGCCAACGGCTACTGGGGAACGCGCGGCTCGGTGCCGGGCACTGCCGCCGACGCCACCCACTACCCGGGCACCTACCTCGCAGGAGTCTTCAACCGGCTCGAGACCGACATCATGGGCAGGACGGTGGAGACCGAGCACATGGTCAACGCTCCGGACTGGACCTCCCTGCAGGTCACCCCGGAGGCCGGCAACCTGCTGGTGCCCGGCTCGCCTGAGCTGATCGACTACCGCCAGGAGCTGGACATGCGCCGCGGGCTGCTCACCCGCGTGGCCCGCTACCAGGACCTCCACGGTCGCCGCACCCGGGTGACCACCCGTCAGTTCCAGTCCATGGCCGGCGTGCAGCTGGCCGCACTGGAGATGGAGATCGAGGCGGAGAACTGGTCCGGCAACGTCACTGTGCGCTCGATGATCGACGGCCGGGTCGCCAACCGCAACGTCGCCGCCGACCGCGAGCTCGCCGGCCACCACCTCGACCCGGTGGACTCCCGGGAGATCGACGGCGAGACGGTGCTGTTGGAGACCATGACCAACCAGTCGCAGGTACGCCTCGCCATCGCCACCCGCACCTCGGTGATCTTCGACGGCGGCAGCAGCCCGATGCGTCGGCCGGTCTCCGAGGGCGAGCTCGTCGCCGGACACGACATCTCCGTGAGTTTGGAGGCCGGCCGGCAGATCAAGCTGGAGAAGATCGCCGCCGTCGCGAACTCCCACGACCACGCGATCTCCACTGTGTGGCACTCCGCGGTCAAGCGGGTGCAGCGGGCCTCCTGCTTCCGCACCCTGCTGACGTACCACGAGGAGATGTGGGGCGTGCTGTGGCATCGCTTCGCTGTCTCCATCGGTTCCAGGAGCTCCCGCCAGCAGATGGCGCTGAACCTGCACACGTTCCACGTGCTGCAGACCGCCTTCGGCGCCCGGCGCGACCTCGACGCCGGCGTCGGCGCCCGGGGCCTGCACGGCGAGGGCTACCGGGGCCACCTGTTCTGGGACGAGATGTTCGTCTACCCGATGCTGACGCTGCGCCGCCCGGAGCTGACCCGTGGGCTGCTGATGTACCGCTTCCACCGCCTCGGGGAAGCCCGGGCCATGGCGCGCGCCGAGGGCCATGCCGGAGCGATGTTCCCTTGGCAGGCCGGCTCCGACGGACGCGAGGAGACGCCCACCGAACTGTGGAACCCTCGCTCCCAGATGTGGATGCCGGACAACTCCCACCGGCAGCGGCATGTCTCCCTGGCGATCGCCTATTCGGTGCTGCAGTACTTCGAGACCACGCAGGACTACACGTTCCTGGCCGACAACGGCGCGGAGATGCTGGTGGAGATCAGCCGCTTCTTCGTCTCGCTGACCTCCTACGACGCCGAGGCGGACCGGTACGACATCGACGGTGTCATGGGCCCTGACGAGTACCACGACGGCTACCCGGACTCCCCGGGCTCGGGCCTGCGGAACAACGCCTACACCAACGTGCTGACCTCCTGGATGCTGCGGCATACCGCCCGCCTGGTCCGCGAGCTCGACTCCCGGGACGACCCGCTGTCCGAATGGTTGGACATCTTCGAGGACGAGCTGGACCACTGGGAGCACATCTCCCGGCGGATGCGCGTGCCGTTCCACCAGGACGGGGTCATCAGCCAGTTCGACGGCTACGAGGACCTGCTGGAGTTCGATTGGGAGGGCTACAAGGCCAAGTACGGCAACATCGGCCGGCTGGACCTGATCCTGCAGGCCGAAGGCGATGCGACCAATCGGTACAAGCTCTCCAAACAGGCCGACGTGCTGATGCTGTGCTACCTCTTCTCCTCCGAGGAGCTCATGGACATCATGGGGCACATGGGCTACGAGGTGCCGATCGAGGACTTCGGCAAGACCATCGAGTACTACCTGGCCCGCTCATCCCACGGCTCGACGCTCTCCCGCCTGGTGCATGGCTGGGTGGCCGCACGCTTCGACCGCTCCGGTTCCTGGAACCTGTTCAAGGAGGCGCTGGAGGCCGACCTGTCCGACACCCAGGGTGGCACCACCCGCGAGGGCATCCACCTGGGGGCGATGGCCGGAACCGTGGACATGGTGCTGCGCTGCTACGCCGGCGTCGAGACCCGTGCCGACGCTCTGTGGCTCCACCCGCTGCTTCCCGACGAGCTGCCGGAGGCCACCTTCCGGATGCGGTACCGCAATCAGCCCATCGTGGTGCACATGGACCACGAGAACGTCACCCTGACGCTGTCCGGGGGCTCGGCCGAGCCGATCGACGTCAACGTGGAGGGCAAGCGCAAGCAGCTCAGCCCCGGTGAGGTGTGGACCGTGCCCCTGGAGCACCAGGCCCGGGTCTACGCGAAGACCTGAGTCTCAGCCGGCCCCGAGGTTCAGCGTCATGAAGACGCTGTGCGGGTCCTCGGTGTAGTCCCCGAAGGGCGGGCATTCGGCGAAGCCGTGCCGAGCGTAGAGGCGGCGGGCGGGGGCGAAGTGGTCCTCCGTGCCGGTCTCCAGGCTCAGCCGGCGGATCCCCCGCGCCCGGGCCTCGGTGATGAGGTGCTCCAGCATGGCGGTGGCCACCCCGCGGCCCCGGGCGACGACGGCGGTGCGCATCGCCTTGATCTCGGCCTCCCCGGACTCATGCCCGGCGAGCGCGCCGCAGCCGAGCAGCTCGCCCTGGTCCCAGGCGGTCCAGAACGTCACGCCCGCGGTGCGCAGGCCCTCCACCCCGAGGGCGTGCACGCTCTCGGGCGGGGAGGTCTCGTGCATCTCGCGCAGGTGCTCGGCGATCAGGGACTGGACCTCCGGCGCGCTGAGGTCATCGGTGCGGATCTGCATGGCACCAGTGTGCGCCGTCGAGGGTTTCACGCGCGTTTCACAGGTGCCGCGCTCCTTCTCCGTCCGTCCATGATCCACCAGAATTGACAACTAGCTAGATTATCTAGTCAAATAGGCGGCATGGAGGAGCCATGACCCAGCCGCCCGCCCCCAGCGGGCCCCGGACCGAGGTGCTGCGCACCCTCGAGGCCGTGCAGGTGCTCAGCGACTCTATGGAGCGCATGCACAACACCCTCAAGGGCCCCATGGAGATGAATCCCTCAGACGTGGCCGCGTTGCGGATGCTGGTGATCCGCGAGCGTCAGGGGCAGCCGGTCACGCCTCAGGACATCGCGCGCCACCTGCAGATCTCCACGGCCTCGGCCACCGTGCTGGTCGATCGGCTGGTGGACGCCGGCCACGCGCGGCGGCGCCCCCACCCCCGTGACCGTCGCTCGCGTGTCGTGGAACTCACCGACCTGGCTCGCCGCTCCTTCCAGCACCACTTCGGCGCACGACTGGCCGCCATGCGAGAGGTCATCGACGCTCGCGACGACGAGGAGCTCCAGCTCATCGCCGAGTTCCTCACCGCACTGGCGGACTCGATGGTCGTCTCGCTGCCGGAAGCCACCACAGCCCCACCGCAGGAGGACTCATGACGGGACACCCCACGGACACCGCCACACGCCGGCCAGGCCTGGCCGCCCAGCTCCTCGCACTTCTGGTGCTCCTCGCCATCCCGGTGGGAGTGGGGTTCCTGGGCAGCGCCCTGACCTCCGAGCAGGTCGACGGCTGGTACGCCCAGGCCGACGTCGCCCCATGGAACCCTCCGAACTGGGTCTTCGGACCCGTGTGGACGGTGCTCTACCTGATGATGGGACTCGCAGCCTGGCTGGTATGGCGGGAACGTGCCGCCCCCGGACGCTCCCGCGCCCTGGGCCTCTTCGCAGTCCAGCTGGTGCTCAACGGCCTGTGGACCCCGATCTTCTTCGGCGCATACCCGCTCTGGGGCTCCGCGGCGCTGTGGCTGGCCTTCGCCGTCATCGTGGCGATGATCGCCGCCGTCGGGCTGACAGTGCAGGCGTTCCGCCGCGTGCGCGGCCTGACCTCCGTGCTGCTGCTGCCGTATCTGGCGTGGATCCTCTACGCGTCCACGCTGAACCTCTACATCGCGGTCATGAACTGACCCCTCTTCCCTCTCCATCCCGACCTTCCCCACACAGAACAGGGCCTTCGATGCTGCACGCCGCCGATCCCTCCCGCCTCTCCCACCGTTCCCGCTGGGGTCGACGCCTGCTCCTGCCGGTGGTCCTCGTCCTGGCCTGGCTGGCCTGGACCGGTGCCGGCGGTCCCACGTTCGGGGCGATCGCCGAGGTCACCACCGATGACCAGGCCACCTTCCTCCCGGCCGATGCCGAGTCCACCAGAGCCGCTGAGCTGCGGGAGCAGTTCGCCGACTCCGATGCGGTGCCGGCCACGGTCATCGCAGAGCACGACGGCGGCACCTCCGGTTCGCTGGACGAGGCCGCCATGGGCGAGGCCGCTCAGTTGGTGTCCACCCTCGAGGGGTTGGACGGGGTGACCGACGTCATCGGGCCGGTGCCTGCGGAGGACTCCGGCGCGGTGCAGCTGATCGTACTGCTGGCCGAGGACGCCGTCGACGACGGCGCCGTGGACGCTCTGCGCGCCACCGTCGCCGGGGAGCTGGACGAGGCGGCGTGGTCAGCCCATGTCACGGGGCCGGCGGCGCTGTCCACCGATCTCTCCGAGGCCTTCGCCGGCATCGATGGGATGCTCCTGCTGGTGGCGGTGGTCGCGGTGTTCCTGATCCTGATCGTGGTCTACCGCTCACCGTTCCTCCCGCTGCTGGTGCTGCTCTCCTCAGTGGGGGCGCTGTGCGCGGCGATCACCGTGATCTACCTGATGGCTCGACTGGAGTGGATCCAGCTCAACGGCCAGGTGCAGGGGATCCTGTCGATCCTGGTGATCGGTGCGGCCACGGACTACTCGCTGCTGCTGGTGGCCCGCTACCGGGAGGAGCTGCTGCGTGCGGCTGACCGGCACGCCGCCCTGTGGACCGCGCTGAAGCGCTCCACTCCACCGATTTTGGCCTCCGGAGGCACGGTGGCCGTCGCGCTGATGTGCCTGCTCTTCTCGGATCTGAACTCCAACCGCGCGCTCGGCCCGGTGGCCGCGGCGGGCATCGTCTTCGCCATGGTCGCCACGCTGAGTTTCCTGCCCGCGCTGCTCGCCCTGACCGGCAGACGCGTCTTCTGGCCGCGAGTCCCCCTCCCCGAGGGTCCTCACGCCGACGGCACCGCCGCCGAGCACACCCCCTCCCGGGGGGTGTGGGCCCGGGTGGCCACGTGGGTGGGCGCCCACCCCCGCCCGATCTGGGTGGTCGTCACCCTGGTGCTCCTGGTGGGCGCGGCCGGCGTGACCCAGCTGCGCGCCGACGGCATCGACCAGTCCGAGGTGGTGCTGGGCGAGACGGACACCAAGGCCGGCCAGACCATGCTGGAGAAGCACTTCGACGCGGGCACCGGTGCCCCCACGGAGATCTTCGTCCCGACGGCGGAGGCCGATCAGGCGCTCGAGCTGGTCGCCGGCGTCGAGGGAGTGGCCGAGGCCCACCTGGTGGACGCCGACGGCGCCCCCGCCGGGGATCTCGCGGAGGCTCAGGAGGTGGACGGGCAGGTGGAGATCTCCGCGACCCTGGACTCAGCCGCCGACTCCTCCGCGGCCGAGGCCGCCGTCGTCGCGCTGCGCGACCAGCTGAACGCCCTGGAGGGGGAGGCTTTGGTGGGCGGCACCACCGCCACTCAGCTGGACACCAACACCACGGCTCAGCGGGACCTGATGGTGATCATCCCGATCGTGCTGGTCGCGATCCTGGTGATCCTCATGGTGCTGCTGCGCTCCGTGGTGGCGCCGGTGATCCTGGTGGTCGCCACCGTCTTGTCCTATCTGACCGCACTGGGAGTCTCCGCGCTGGTGTTCAACCACCTGTTCGGCTTCCCCGGAGCGGACCCCACGGTCCCGCTGTTCGGCTTCATGTTCCTGGTGGCCCTCGGCGTCGACTACACCATCTTCCTGATGACCCGTGCTCGCGAGGAGGCTCTGCAGGGAGACTCTCGTGAGGGCCTGCTTCATGCCCTGGTCGTCACCGGCGGGGTGATCACCTCGGCCGGACTGGTGCTCGCGGCGACCTTCGCCGCCCTGGCCGTGCTGCCACTGATGTTCATGGTGCAGCTGGCTTTCCTGGTCGCCCTCGGCGTGCTCATCGACACGTTCGTCGTGCGGACCCTGCTGGTGCCGGCGATCGGCGTGGAGCTGGGCCGACGGATCTGGTGGCCCTCCCGACTGGCTCAGCCGGCGATCGCCCGCAGCACCACGTACAGCACAGAAGGGCCGAGCAGACACCCCACACCCGTGTAGAAGGTGGCGGTCATCGCCCCATAGGGCACCAGCCGCTTGTCGGTGGCGGCCAGCCCACCGGCCACCCCGGAGGTCGTGCCCATCAGCCCGCCGTAGGCCATCGCCGACTTGGGGTTGTTCAGCCCGATGAACGGTGCGATCAACGGCGTGCCGACCATGACCACCACGGCCTTGACCAGCCCGGCCGCCACAGAGAGCGCGATGACGTCCGAGCTGGCGCCCACGGCCGTGCCGGTCACCGGTCCGACGATGTAGGTCGCCGCTCCGGAGCCGATGGTCGCCATGGATTCCGGGTCGGTATAGCCGAAGGCCGCGGCGACAGCGGCCCCGACCGCGAACGAGACGAGCACGCCCAGGATGATGGAGAGCGCCCCGGCCAGTCCTGCACGCTTGATCTCCTGGAGGTCCACGCCATAGGCGGTGGAGACGATGGCGAAATCCCGCAGCATCGCCCCACCCATCAGCCCGAGCCCGCTGAAGATGGCGATGTCGGCCATCCCGGCCTCGCCGCCGGTGACGGAGCCTCCCCACCAGGCCAGCACCAGCCCCAGCATGATCGCGATCGCGCTGCCCTGCAGACGCCCACGGGTCATGGTCTTCGACAGCCAGCCGGAGACCATCATGAGTCCGCCGATGACCACGAAGGCCACCAGAAGGTCGTTGCGCTCGAAGACGGAGACGATCAGATCCATCTCAGACCTCCTGCTTCTCGGCCTCGGTGAGCGGGGGCAATGGCTCGGCCCGCTCCCCGACCCTGGAGAGCACCGGCACCAGGGCCGCACCGGCCGCGAGCGCCCCCAGCCCAGCGAGGATGGCCATCGGACCGCCGGCCAGGGCCTCGACCACGTTCTGGGTGGATGCCATGGCGATGACGATGGGGATGTACATCGCGGACCAGAACAGCACCCCCTGTTCGGAGGCGGGCGGGAACTTGCCGCTGCGCCGCAGCTTGTCGGTGACCAGCACCAGCATGATCATGGCGAAGCCGACTCCGCCGACGTTCGCCTCGACGCCGACGACGACGCCGAGCGCCTCACCGACGAGCATGCCGACCAGCATGCACAGCGCCAGCGCTGCCACTCCATAGAGGACCATGGTCTTCTCCTGTCTCGTGGTTCCGCTTCTGTCCGGTTCCGCATCGAGTGGCCGAGAATCACGGCATCTCAGGCCCCGACACGGCGTGTCGGAGGGAAGATGCCGTCAGGTGTGGCCACTCGATCAGGCGGTGAAGAGCTCCGCGTACCGCTTCCGCAGCTCGGCCTTCTGCACCTTGCCCATCACATTGCGAGGCAGGGCGTCGACGATCTCGACGGCGCGCGGCTGCTTGAACCGCGCCAGATCATCGCTGATCGCGGCGAGGATCCCCTGCGGCTCCGGGGAGCTCCCGGGCTGGGGCACGACGACGGCCACCACAGTCTCCCCGAAGTCAGGGTGGGGCACACCGATCACCGCCGACTCGGCGACTCCGCCGACGGCGTCGATGAGTTCTTCGATCTCCTTGGGGTAGATGTTGTAGCCCCCGGAGATCACCAGGTCCTTGTCCCGGCCCACGATGCACAGGCACCCGTCCTCGTCGATGCGTCCGAGGTCCCCGGTGATGAAGAAGCCGTCCTCGCGGAACTCGGAGGCGGTCTTCTCCGGCATCCGCCAGTATTCGGCGAACACGTTGGGGCCACGGACCTCCACCAGGCCGACCTCTCCGTCCGGGACCTCGGCGCCGGTCTCCCGCTCGGTGATGCGGATCTGGACTCTGGGGAAGGGACGGCCCACGGTGCCGGGCTTGCGGGCGCCGTCGTAGGGGTTGGTCGTGTTCATGCCCGTCTCGGTCATCCCGTAGCGCTCCAGGATGGCGTGACCGGTGGCGGCTTCGAATGCCTCATGGTCCGCGGCCAGCAGCGGCGCCGAGCCGGAGACGAAGAGCCGCATCGCGGCGCAGGTCTGGGGAGTGAGCCGGTCCGACTTCAGCAGCCGGGTATAGAAGGTCGGGACCCCCATCAGCACCGTAGAGGTGGGCATCAGGTCAAGGATCGCCTCGGCGTCGAACGTCGGCAGCCAGTGCATGGAGGCTCCCGCCACCAGCGTCATGTTGGCGGCCACGAAGAGCCCATGGATGTGGAAGATCGGCAGAGCATGGATGAGCCTGTCCTGATCGGTGTACCGCCACGCCTCGAGCAGCGCCTGGCAGTTGGAGGCCAGGTTGCCGTGGGTCAGCACCGCACCCTTGGAGCGGCCCGTGGTGCCTGAGGTGTAGAGGATCGAGGCGGGCGTGTCGGCGTCAGGATGGAAGGACTCATCAGCGGTGGTCTCCGAGGAGAGCAGCGTGCCCTCCCCGCCCGTGCCGAGGGTCTCGATCACCAGGGCGACCTCCCCCGCACGATCTCCCCCGCCGGTCCGGGCGGCATGCTCCTGCTGGCGCTCCGGGGAGCAGACCAGCACACGGGGCTCGGCGTCACCGAGGAAGTAGTCCATCTCCTTGCCGGTGTAGGCGGTGTTCAGCGGCAGGAAGATCCCGCCGACGCGCAGGACGGCCAGGTACAGGGCCAGCGCTTCCGGAGACTTCTCCACCTGGGCGGCGACCCGGTCACCGGGCTCGACGCCGCCAGCAAGCAGCCGGGCGGCGATGCGCCGCACCGTGTGCTCGGTCTCCGCATAGGTGAGGGCGCCGCCGTCGGGCAGATGGAAGAGCACCTTGTCCGGCTGGCGGGCCGCCTGGGCCTCGAAGGAGCGGTGGATCGGGGTGAAGGCGTCGGCCATGGAGGCAGGTCCTCTCGGATCGTCAGGGCGGGTGGCGTCGGGTCGAGTCGAGTCGGAGCGGGTGGCGTCGGCGAGCTCGGCGAGCGGACCGTCCACCGCCACACGACGGTGGCGCACGAAGTCCTCGTGGCGCCGCTCCAGCTCATCGGGCTCATAGCGGTAGGTGATCATCGCCCCGTAGGACTGGGCGAGGGCGGCGGCCGAATCGTGGGCGGGCCAATGCAGCTGCCAGGCCGCCGCACCGTTGCCCAGGTGGAACCGGGCCACCGGGTCCACCGGTCTGCCGTCCGCACGACGCTCCTCGGTGATGTACCGAGTCAGGGCCGGCAGCAGCCGCTCGCGCAGTGCGGCCTCTGCGCCGTCCTCGCCCGAGACCTCCGCAAGCGGGCTCTCCTCGACGGCCGCGGCCAGATCGATGGCCAGCTTCAGCAGCTCCGGATCGTCCTGGGACTCCAGCCAGCGGCGGAACCCCGGGATCGGCGAGAGCGTCACGAACTGCTCCAGGTGCGGCAGCTGCTGATTGACCTGTTCGATGACCTGTTTGATGAGGAAGCTGCCGAAGGAGATCCCGGCCAGCCCCTCCAGCGCATTGTTGATCGAGTACAGCGCCGCAGTGTCGGCCTTGGCCGGGCTCAGCGCCGGACCGGAGTCCAGCAGCGGCCCCACACGACCAGGGATGCCGTCCACCAGGGCGACCTCCACGAAGATCAGCGGCACCTCCCCGGTGGCGGGGTGGAAGAACGCGTAGCAGCGGCGATCCCGGGGCTGCAGGCGGCGTCGCAGCTCGGCGCGGTCAGCCATCGGGTGGACCTTCTCGAAGCGCAGCAGGTGCTGGTGGAGCTCCTTGGGGGAATCCCAGGTGATCTCCTGCATGCGCAGGAAGCCCCGATTGAACCAGGAGACCAGCAGATGGCGGAAGTCGTGGTCCAGCGGACGCAGCTCGGGGTGCGCGGGCAGCAGTCGGCGCAGATCGGCACGCATGTCCACCAGCGCGCGGGTGGCGTCCGGAGCGTGGTTCATCCGACGCAGCAGCTGCTGCCGGGCCGGTTCGACGACGTCGAACAGTTGGGTCAGCGCCTGCTGGCGGTCCTGCCCCACGGCCTGCTCCCACTGCTGATAAGCGGCGCGGACGGCGTCGTCGTCGGCCCCGTGGGCCTCCACCACGTGGGTGAAGAAGACGAGCCGGGCGGCGTCGTCGAGCTGGCGATAGGCCTGCAGCCCACGGGCAGCGACGGCGCGCAGCGAGGCCTCGCCGATGTCGCTCATCAGCACCTCGCAGGCGGCGATGAGCTGTTCCAGCGGTGGAGCCTCGGGTTCGGGGTGAGCGTCGCCGCGGCGGCGTCGCAGGATGCGGAAAAGGTCCGCGAGCAGCCAGCCGTCGTGCCGTGCCATGCCGTTCCTCCCTCGGATGGTCGTGGAGTTGTACATCATCAGCCGTGATGTATATAACAGGGACTATAGGGCATGAACGTGATCCGCGCCACACCCGAGGGTTCGGATAATCTGGACGACGGAGGTGCCATGGTCCGGATCCCCGAATCACAGCGTGTGCGCGATGCCCTGGAGAACGCGATCGTCGAAGGACTCCACCGTCCCGGCGAGCGCCTCGACCCGGCGCGCCTGGAGCAGGAGTTCGGCTGCTCGCGCACACCGGTCCGAGAGGCGCTGCAGGCCCTGGAACGTTCCGGCCTGGTGCAGATCCGCCCCAAGCAAGGCACCTATGTCACCGAGCTGAGCATCTCCGAGCTCGCCGAGCGCTTCGAGGTGATGGCCGAGCTGGAGGGCATGGCCGCGCGGCTCTCCTCGCGACAGATCGAGCTGGAGGCCCTCGTGGCCCTGGATGAGGCCGTCCGGGAATGCGAGAAGCACGCCCTGGCCGGCGACGCCGACGGCTACTACTACGCCAACGCCCGCTTCCACGGGATCGTCTACGACTCCTGCGGCAACGAGTACCTGCGCCAGCAGGCCCATGCCCTCAAACGGGCCCTGCAGCCCTATCGGCGCCTCCAACTGCGCGTCCCGGACCGCATGCGTCGCTCGCTGGCCGAGCATTGGCGCATCGCCGAGGCCGTGCGCGCCGGCGATGCCGAGACCGCGGAGGACGCCGCCCGGGACCATGTCCTGGTGCAGGTCAGAGAGTTCAGCCAGCTGGTGCGTACCTGGCGGCACCTCAGCGCCTCGTCCGAGTGACCAGGAACGACGACGCCCCTCCCCGAACCCAGCCCGACCCACGGAAGGTGTGACGATGTCCGACCGCAGCACCCTCGCCCGCACCCTGAACTCCCTCGACGGACGCGGCTACGCCGGCTACAAGCAGCTGCGCGGCGCCCACGACCTCAGCGCGGACGATCTGGACGCCGATGGCCTGGCCGGCGTCCGGCTGGTGGTGGACCACGTCCAGGTGGATCCCTACGCACCGCCGTCGCTGATGCGCGTGCAGGTGGATCGGAGGACCGCAGCGCTGCCGGAGGATCTCCTCGAGGACGCGCGAGGCCGCACCGCCGTCGCCGACTTCCTCACCCGCCGGATCGCCGAGGCCGCGAAGCGGCTCTCCCCCACCCAGCCTGGCGACGGGTCGATCGGCATCGGCCGGCCCGGACAGCAGGTGATCGAGCGGACCAGCGTGGTGATCGGCGAGCACGACGTCGAGACGCGCCTGCACGTGGCGCTGCCCGCCTCCGGACGGCGCATCCGTGGGCGGGCGGCGGCCCGGCTGCTCACCGAGACCCTGCCGCGGATCGTGGAGTCCACGCTGCGGCATGAGGCTCTCGAGGCCGAGGCCCTGCGGGAGCATGTGACCCTGCACCGGGACCAGCAGCAGCTGCGCCACCAGCTCGCCGAGGCCGGACTGGTGGCCTTCGTCGGCGACGGAGCCGTGCTGCCGCGACGCTCCGGGGACTCCGACCTCCCACTGGCGACCTCCGACGCCGTGCCGTTCCGCTCCCCCGAGTCGCTGCGGGTGAGCTTCACCCTGTCCAGCGGTCGCCAGGTCAGCGGGATGGGTATCCCTGAGGGGATCACCGTGATCATCGGCGGCGGCTACCACGGGAAGTCGACCCTGCTGCGCGCGATCGAGCGGGGCGTGCACCCGCACCTGGGCGGCGACGGACGAGAATGGGTGGTCACCCGGCCCGACACGGTCGCGATCCGGGCAGAGGACGGGCGAGCGGTGACGGGGGTGGACATCTCTCCGTTCATCGGGGCGCTGCCCTCAGGAACCGACACCCGCCGGTTCTCCACCACCAACGCCTCCGGTTCCACCTCGCAGGCCGCCGCCCTGGTCGAGGCGGTCGAGGCGCAGGCCGATGCGCTGCTGATCGATGAGGACACTTCGGCGACGAACTTCATGATCCGCGACGACCGGATGCGCCGGCTCATCCCTGCTGAGCAGGAGCCGATCACCCCGTTCGTGGACCGCATCCGCCCGCTGCATGCGGAGCGGGGCGTGTCCACGATCCTGGTGGCCGGCGGGTCCGGGGCCTTCTTCGACGTCGCGGACCACGTGATCGCGCTGGACTCCTATGTGCCCCGTGACGTCACCGAGCAGGCCCGGGCGCTGGCCGACCCGGGGGCGGGAGCCGCCGAAGGCGCCGTCTTCGCGTCCCCGGCACCGCGCGTGCCGGAGCCGGACTCGCCCCGGGGAGGACGTGAGCCGGGCACCGGAGGCAAGGGCGGGCGCCCGAAGCCGGCGCGAGCACGAGGACGAGCGGTGGTCCAGCAGGGGAAGCAGGACATCGATCTCTCGGCGGTCTCCCAGCTGGTGGACCCCCTGCAGACCTCGGCTCTGGCCCACGCGCTGGACCGGGCGTCCGAGCTGGCCGACGGACGGCGCAGCGTGGCCGAGATCGTCGAGGAGCTGATCCGCCGGATGGACGCTGACGGCCTGGACGCGCTGTCCCCGCATGACGGGCACCCCGGCGCGATGGCGCGGCCGCGGCGCTATGAGTTCCACGCCGCGCTGAACCGGCACCGAAGCCTGCGGCTGGTCTGAGCGTCCTAGCGGCGTTCAGGGCGCGACGACGGCCTTGAGCGCCTGCGGGTCGCGTCCGGCCAGCGTCAGCGCCTCCTCGGTCTCGTCGAGGCGGAATCGATGGGTGATGACCGGACGGACGTCGACGCCGCCGCTGGAGATGAGCTCCAGGGCCGCGGGGTAGCAGTTGGCATACCGGAAGACGCCGCTGATGCTCAGCTCACGGCCCTGCAGTGCGAAGACCTCCAGCGGGAGGGTCTGCGCGCCCATGCCGATCACCACGGCACGTCCGGCGCGCGCCAGGGAGCGCACGCCGGCGGCGAAGGCCGGGGCCGCGCCGGAGCATTCGAAGAGGACGTCATGCTCGCCGGGGATCTCGGCGCCGCCGGGGACGGTCTGGAAGCCGAGATCGTCGGCGATGGCGAGGCGGTGCTCGTTGAGATCCGTGAGTGTGACGCTGCGCGCTCCGAAGGCGCGGGCGGCCTGCGCGGCGAAGAGCCCCACCGGTCCGGCGCCGGTGATCAGCACCCTGTCTCCGACGCTGACCCCGGCCTTGCGGCAGGCCCAGACTCCCACGGAGACGGGCTCGGCCATCGCAGCCTGCTCCGCGTCGAGGTTCTCCGGCGCCGGGTGGGCGAACTGGGCATCGAGGGTGACATATCGGGCGATAGATCCGTCCACCGGTGGAGTGGCGAAGAACTTCACCTCGGGGCACAGGTTGTACCGGCCCTCGCGGCACTCCCCGCAGCCCTTGCAGGGGATCCCGGGCTCCAGCGCGACGAGCTGATCGAGGCGCGCCGAGTCGACGTCGTCGCCGACCCCGACCACCCGACCGGCCGACTCATGCCCGATCACCATGGGGCTGGTGAGCACGAAGTCGCCGATGCGACCGTGCTCGTAGTAGTGGACGTCCGAGCCGCAGATCCCGACGGCGCCGATCTCCACCAGCACCTCGTGGGGCGCCGGACACGGGACGGCGCGCTCCTCGATCCGCACGTCATGGACGCCGTGCAGGACGGCGGCGGGATTCCGCCCCTCCGGGATGCTCTGCGGGGAGGATGGCGTGGCGAGGGGCATGGACATGGTGGAACTCCGTTCGTCGGGCGGCGCGCCCCGGGCGAAGGGCGAGGCAGGTGATCCCATCCTACGACCCTTAATGACGCACCGTAATACTTAATATGCGCCTGGCCCCAGAACCGGTCAGCAGAGACGCTTCACCCTGGACCTCGACGACCCGATCATGTTTAGGGTGAGACGTCACGCGCACTCCGGTGAGGCGCGGACGCAGGCCCAGCCTGCGGCCGCGGGTCCACCCTGACGCGACACGATGCAAGGAGGATGATCTGCCGTGCAGCTCACCCCGATCAAGCACCTGTTCGATCACGACGCACCCTTCAGCACCGTCTACCTGGAGAGCCGCTCCCCCGCCGAGGACGCCGAGCATCAGCTTCGGCTGCGCTGGGACGACCTGCGGGGACGCCTGGAGGAGGACGGCGCTCCTGTCGACTCTCTGGAGGCGCTGGACTCAGCGATCCTCGCCGGCGGCGAGAACCTCACCCAGGTCCATGCCGAAGGACGGGTGCTGGTCGCCGACGCCGGATCCGTCCTGTTCGACGAACCCTGGGACGCCACCCTCGGCCGGGGCGACTCGGCGCACGTCGGCCCATCCCCCGCCCTGGGCGACTACGTCCGCGAACGCGCCGGGTCGTCCCTGCTGCTGGTCGCGGTCGCGGACCAGGAAGGGGCCGTGCTGCGTCGAGTGACCGTGGCGGAGGGCCTGAGCGCCGAGCCCGAGGCCGAGAAGGAGGTCGAGGGTGCTGGCGACGGCTCGGTCCACAAGCCGCGTGAGGGCGCGCTCTCCCACCGGCAGATCCAGCGTCGGGCCGACGAGGTCGTCAAGCAGAACGCCCGCAGCGTCGCCGAGCATGTGGAGCGCCTGGCGACACGGTGGCGCCCGGACGCCCTGGTCCTCGCCGGGGAGATCCAGGGCCGCACCGCGCTGGCCGAGGAGCTTCCGGCTTCATTGGAAGAGATCGCGCACGTCGCCGAGCGCGGAGGCATCGGAGACGACGCCGCCGAGGAGGCCCTGAGCGAGGACCTTCGGCTCATCACCCGGCGGCTCTCCGCGGGCCGGGCCCAGGACCAGACATCCCGCTTCGAGCAGGCCCGGGCGGAGAACCGCGTGGCGGAGGGCACCGAGGCCGTCCGCCTCTCCGCGCAGATGGGCGGGGTGGACACCTTGATGCTGCAGGCCGAGCGACCCGCGCGGGAGGAGGACGAGCTGATCGCCGCGGCGGCCCGCGTCGACGCGGACGTCGCAGTAACTCAGACCGAGCTGCCCGATGGTGCGGCGGCGATCCTGCGCTTCGAGGCACCTGCCGAGGTCGCCCGGGCCTGATCGCCCCGGCCGCGGGTGACTGCCGGCTGAGCTCCGTTCAGGAGCTCAGCCGGAGGGAGAACGTGCCTGGCGCACGGAAGGGCACCCACACCACGACTCCCTCGGGAGTCGGCATCCGCCCGCCCATGTAGGAGTACTCCTCGCCACTGTCGAAGTCCACCTCCCCGGGGTGCGACTCGACACCCTCGAACTCCACCCCCAGGCTGTCCCCTCCGACACGATGCCGGATCCCGCCTGAGCGAAGCAGGAATGCCGCGGAGGCCTCCGGCGGCGCCTCCTGCAGCTCGTCGTGCTCGCCGTCGAACTCGAGCTCGCCCTCACCGGAGAACACCAGCTGGGCGACCACGAGCGTCTGCGGCGAGGCGCTCTCCACGGAGAGCGTCCACCCGCCGTCGGCGGGCGTGAGGTCGAAGGTGGCCTCGTAGCGGACTTCGGCGAGCTCGCGGGCGCCGAAACTCATCGCCGAGTAGAACCGCCCGTCGTCCTCGAGATCGTACATCCCGTCGGACCGCAGGTCGGGGCGCCGAGTGATCGGCTGGTGATAGCCGGTGAGGTGCGAAGCGGACATCCGCCAGCCGCTGCCCGACTCGACGAGGTCCACCGGCCGCAATGGCCCCATGGCGAAGAATCGCGGCGAGATCCGCAGCGAGGTCAGCTCGGCCGCGCCGCGGCGATATCGCAGGAAGGTCGGATTGGTGGAGAGCCCGGAGGCGGTGCGGCGGAACTGCGGATGATCGCTGCCTGCGAAGCAGGTCAGCGCCCCTGCCTCGTCGGAGACCCGGATGAGCCCGGAGGACTCGCGCAGGTCCAGCAGCTCTGCGACCTGCCGCTCCGCCCCCTCGGGCAGCGTCTGGGCGAGCGCGGGCCGAGCCAGCACGTCGGCGTAGAAGTCGCCGAGGTCGGCGGGGCCCTGTGTGAGGACCTCTTCGGCCCGACGAGCGAGCACAGCGTCGTCGTCGCGCAGGGCGAACTCGCGGTACTGCAGCAGATAGAGCCAGTCCTCACGGACGCGCCACTGGTCCTGCCGTCGGGAGTGGATCGTCTCCACGTGTCCGTCCGGATCAGTGAGGTCCACGGTGACCTTGAGATTCGCCCGCACCAAGTCCAGGAGGGCGCCGTCGTCGGTGTGCTCGGCGATGCGCAGCAGCGAGGGGTTGACCACCTCGGAGGAATACTGAGAGGAGCGCTCCGAGTACTGGCCGTCTCCGTAGACGTCGATGCCTTCGGCGAGCCACTCATCGGCTCGTTCGACCAGCATCGGATCCGGCCACTGGCCGTTCACCGCCAGGAGCGCGCCGGCCACCTCCCACCGGTGGTTGGAGGTGTGCACCCCGCCGCCGTGAGCCTCGACCACGGCGGCGGCCACCGAGGGGACCAGCTCGTCGAGCCGAGCACCGAGCGGAGCGAGGCGGTCGCCCTCGGCGGCGTCGACCAGCTTCTTCACGGTCACCAGGTCCACCAGGGAGAAGCAGGAGTCCGGAGGAGACTCGAGGTTGTTGCCGGCGTCGAAGAGCCCGACCCCCGTCTGCAGTCCCTGGACGTGCTCCAGGAGCTCCTCGGCAGAGTCCAGGACCGACTGCTCGCCGTGATGAGCGGAGTCCTCTCCCGCGAAGGCCGCCACGAGCTTCTTGACCTCCCGGACGCACCATCGAGCGTCGGGCGACCCTGAGAGGAACTCCTGCACTGAGGCCGCATCGGCAAGAATCCGGGCATCATTGTGCTCCGCGAGCACCTGGAGGACCGCCTGGTCGATGCTCTCGTCTCCGAGCCCGATGTCCGGCAGCGGTTCGAACGGCACGGGGCTGCCGGGCGGACCCTGCCGCGCCAGAGTGCCCGTTCCGAGCGCCACTGCACTGCTCACCCCGAGAAACGACCGTCGACTCAGCCCCATGACGCCCCCTGCACCGTGTTGTCCCATTTGTCCTGACACACTAAGTGTGATCGGTCACATAGACAAGAGGGGCGAGGGCGTGCTCAGCGCAGCAGGTCGGTGGCCACCGTCTCGCGGAGGATCTCCGAGGTGCCGCCGAAGATCGTCATCAGCCGCACCGCCAGATAGGCCTGCGCCACCGGATACTCGAGGATGTAGCCGTAGCCGCCGTGCAGCTGCAGGCACTCGTCGATGATCTCCTTGGCGCGCTCGGTGGCCCACATCTTCGCCTTGGAGGCGGCGACGACGTCGAGTTCCCCGGCGTCGAAGCGCTCCACCGCGGCGGCCACGTAGCGCTGGGTGACCTCCAGGGAGACCTGCAGCTCAGCGAGCCGGAACCTGGTGTTCTGGTACTCGGCCACGGGGCGGTCGAAGGTCCTGCGCTCCTGGACGTAGGTCATCGTCTGGTCCAGCACCTCTGCGGCGACGACGGCGGCCGAGGTCGCCACGGCCAGCCTGCCCTGGGGCAGGATCGCCTTGGCGATCTGCAGGCCCTGGCCCTCCTCACCGATGAGGTTCGCCGCAGGGACGCGCACATCCGAGAAGAACAGCTCGGCGGTGTCGGAGGCCTTCAACCCCATCTTGTCGAGCTGATTGCCCACCTGGTAGCCGGGGTTGTCCTGCTTCTCCACGAGGAACAGGCTGAAGGATCCCGCGCCACCACGCTGCTTGACGTCGGAGCCGTCGGTGCGGGCGAGCACCAGGGCGCCGTCGCCGGAGATGCCGTTGCCGATGAAGGTCTTCTGCCCGTTGAGCACCCAATCCTCACCATCCCGGACGGCCTTGGTCCGGACTCCGCGGAGGTCGGAGCCGGCGCCGGGTTCGGTGAACGCCACCGAGGCGATGAAGGAGGCGTCCATGAACCTCGGCAGCCAGGTCTGCTGCTGCGCGGCGGTGCCGAAGCCCCGCAGCGCGGGCAGCACCCAGTCGTCGTGGAGGTGCAGCGCCAGGGCCAGGCCGAGGGCGTCGGCGCGGGCGAGCTCCTCATCGATGACCATGCGGAACCGGTAGTCCTCCAGCCCCATCCCGCCGTGATCCTCCCCCACGGCCAGGCCGAGCAGACCGTTCTCCGCGGCCGCCTCCCAGATGCCTCGGTCCATGATGTGCTCGGCGTCCCAGCGCCGATAGTGCGGGGTCACTTCACGGGTGACGAACTCACGCACCACCTCACGGAACTCCTCGTGGATCTCCTCGTAGAAGCCGGGGAACATGGGGGTCCTTTCAGATCAGTCAGGTCATCAGCAGATCTGGGCATGTGTGCTGGGCAGGCACGACCGGACATGGTCACCGGCCCGGAGCTGATTCTCTCATTCTCCGGGCTGGCGCACGCGGGTGGCGTCGTAGCGGGACATGATCCGGCGGGCCTGGAGCACCACGGCGGCGTCGACCATCTCCCCGCGGAAGGTGAAGGCGCCCACCGCATGCGGCTCGGTCACCGGAGTGCCGTCGTCGTGGGCACCGGCCTGGTGACGGAACACCGCCAGCAGGGCCTTGGCCCACTCCACCGCCTCGGCCGCCGGGGTGTAGGCGCGGCGCACGGGCTCCACCTGGTTCGGGTGGATGCAGGCTTTGGCGATGAAGCCGCTCGCGCAGGCGTCCTCCGCCTCGACGGCCACCCGCTTGGTGTCCCTGAAGTCGGTGTGGATGGAGTCCACCGCCGGAACCCCAGCGGCGCCCGCGGCCACCAGCACGCTGTGGCGGATGTGGCGGATGACTTCACGGTAGGTGCCGTCCGGCTTCCGGGAGGTGGTGCCGCCGAGCCCGGCGATCATGTCCTCGGGCCCCCAGAACAGAGCCTCCACAGCCGGGTGGGAGGCGATGCGCAGCGCGTTGAGCACTCCGACGGGACCCTCGATCTGCGGGATGATCGCCACCTCGGGAAGGGTGGCCGCGATGCGGTCCAGCAGGTCGACGTCCTCGGCCTTGGGCGCGACGACGTGGCGCACCGGGGTCCCCCCGAGGGCCGCGAGGTCGGCGTCGCGGTCCTGCGGGGCGCGGGAGTTGATCCGGACCATGGTCAGCGCGGGGTCCAGGGCGGGGACGGCGTCGGCACCGCCGGTCAGCGCGGCGACGACGGCGGCGCGGGCCGCAGCCTTCTCCGCGGGGGTGACGGCGTCCTCGAGGTCCACGATGACGGCATCGGCGCGATCGGCGGCCTTGCCGAATCGGTCGGGCCGGCTGCCGGGGCAGAACAGCAGGGCGGGTCCCAGCGGGAACGGGGGCTGCGCGGTGGCGGTGCGCGGCATGGGTGTCCTCCAGGCGGGGTCGGAGTCTCGACGTCAGATGAGGCCCGTCCTACCGTACGCCTGTTCAGCCTCTGCCCCGCTCACCCCGCCCCGCTCACCCCGCCCCGCTGCCCATCGAGTGGTCGATTTGTCGGATGCTGATGCGCTTCACCAGCCTCGTCATCCCACCAAATCGACCACTCGATGAGAGTGGGAGGGCGACCCACGTGCACGAGGCGGCATGCCGAGGACGCCGACAACTTTGGTAGTGAGCCTCACCTCTCGCCGCTTTTCGTGGCACCATGGCTGAGATGCCTGCTGGCGGGGGACGCCCGACCCGCCTCGGCGGCACCGACGCTGCGACGGCCCCACCCGGCTCCGGCCGGGCGCTGCGGCCCGCGGCATCAGACCTGTTCTGAACACGCACTGAGAGTGAGGCGAGGTCAGCCCCATGCCTGAATCGGCAGCTGGAACCCCCCTGCACATCATCACCCTGGTCAAATGGGTGCCGGACTCCCAGCTGGAGCGACGGTTCACCGAAGAGCGGCGCATCGACCGCTCCGAAGGCATCCTGAGCGAGCTGGACGAGTACCCGCTCGAGGCTGCTCTGCAGATCAAGGAGGCCGCCGACCGCGAGGTGCGGGTCTCCGCCCTGACCGTGGGCCCCGCCGGGGCGGCCACCGCGGCCAAGAAGGCGCTGCAGATCGGTGCCGACGACGCCTTCCTCCTCAGCGACGACGCCCTGGTGGGCGCTGACGTCGCAGGCACCTCCACCGCGCTGGCCGCGGCGATCGAGCATGTGCGTGCCGACGGAGACACCGACGGCGAGCACCTGGTCATCACCGGCATGGCCTCCGAGGACGGCGAGTCCGGGGCCGTGCCGGCCCAGCTGGCGGAGCGGCTCGGCCTCAACCTGGTCACCCAGGCCACCGCCCTCTCGCTCGAGGAGGGTCGTCTGGTGGTCACCCGCGCCTCCGCCACGGAGCAGCAGCGTCTGGCGGCGGCGCTGCCCGCCGTCGTCTCGGTCACCGATCAGGCCAATGACCCCCGATACCCCAACTTCAAGGCCATCATGGCGGCCAAGAAGAAGCCGCTGACGCCGTGGAGCCTGACCGACGTCGGCCTGAGCGCCGCGGCGGTGGCCTCGAAGGCCACCGTGCTGACCACCGATGCGCGCCCGCCCCGCAGTGCCGGGGAGATCATCACCGATGAGGGCGACGCTGGCCTCAAGATCGTGGAATTCCTGGCGAAGGAGCGTGTGCTGTGAGTGCTGTGCTGGTGTTCTTCGAATCGCTGTCCGAGCAGCTGACCACGTCCCAGCAGGAGCTGCTGACCCTGGCCGGAACGCTCGGCGACGTGCATGTCGTCACCGGCACCGAGGGCGCGGCAGCCGCCGAGGTCGTCACGGTCCAGAGTGTGGAGTCCGTCTACAGCGGTGAGACCGAGATCCTCGCCCCGGACCCGGCCCTGGTGGACCTGTTGGAGACTGCCGTGCAGGAGACCTCCGCCTCCGTGATCCTCTCGCCGGACACCGCCGACGCAACCGACGCGCTGGCCCGCCTGGCTGTGCGGCTGGACACCGGGATCATCACCGACGCCGTGGGCATCGATGCCCAACGTCGGGTCACCAAATCCGTGCTGGCCGGTTCCTACACGACCACCGCACAGGTGGATGAGGGCCGCCCTCTGGTGGCCACGGTGAAGCCGAACTCGGTACAGGCCTCGATCGTGGCGGGCCACCCTCCGGAGGTCGTGTCCCTGCCGGTAGCCCCCTCCCTGACCGTGGATGGCGCGGCGAACGGCGGCGTGGAGGTCCTCGAGCGGACTCCGCTGGAGGCCTCGGAGCGCCCCGCACTGACCGAGGCGCGCGTCGTCGTGGCCGGTGGCCGCGGTGTGGACGGGAACTTCGGGCCCCTCGAGGAGCTGGCCGATGAGCTCGGTGCCGCACTGGGCGCCTCACGCGCCGCCACCGACGCCGGCTGGATCGACCACACCGCGCAGGTGGGTCAGACCGGCGTGACCGTGTCACCACAGCTCTACGTCTCCGCGGGCATCTCCGGGGCGATCCAGCAGCGCGCGGGCATGCAGACCGCCCAGACCATCGTGGCGATCAATAAGGACGAAGACGCCCCGGTGTTCGAGATCGCCAACTTCGGCGTGGTGGGAGATCTGTTCGAGGTGGTGCCGCAGATCGTGGAAGAGCTGCGCCGCCGCAAGGGATGAGGGAACCCTGACCCATGGTCCACGACGCTGAGGCGGCCGAGCGCCGCGAGATGGAGCAGCATCCTGACGTCCGGGGGATCCGCATCCTCCGATTCCTGGGGCCCGGACTGCTGGTCGCGATGGCCGGCGTGGGCACCAGCCACCTGGTCACCGCGCCGCTGGCCGGTGCGCACTTCGAGTTCGCACTTCTCTGGGTCCTCCCGGTCGCGTTCCTGTTCAAATGGCAGGGATTCGAGCTGGCCATGCGATACACCGCCGCCACCGGCGAATCCATCCTCGCGGCCTACACCCGCATTCCGGGGCCGAAGAACTGGGCGGTCTGGGCGGTGCTGCTGGCCACCGTCATCATCGGCTGCACCGCGGTCGGCGCGATCGTCGCGGCCGCGGCAGCCGTGCTGTGGGCCGCGTTCGGAGTCGGCTCCCTGCTCTTCTACGGCATCGTGCTGTCGCTGCTGGCCGTCGGGCTTCTCCTCGCCGGCAAGTATCGCGGACTGGAGATGGTCAACAAGGTGCTGGCCGTCATCCTCGTCATCGGCACCGTCGTCGCGTTCGTCATCGGCGGCGTGCGGGCCGAGGCCTGGGGCCACCTGCTGCTCCCGGCCATCCCGGCCGGTTCCGCACTGCTCGTCGCCGGACTCATGGGCTGGATGCCGACGGACCTGAGCGTCGGCGTCTGGGCCTCCCTGTGGATGAAGAACAAGCGACGGGGCATGGTGCGGGTCCGTGAGGTCCTCGGGCCGCAGGCGGTGGAGAACACTCCGGCGGAGGTCCGCCCCTATGCCGACGCCTGGTTCAAGGCCTCCCTCTATGACTTCCGGCTCGGACACATCGTCTCCTGGATCATGGCGACGATGTATCTCCTGCTGGGAGCGATGATCCTCTTCACGCGTGCGGAGAAGCCCGAGGGCGCGGGCACGATCCTCGCCATCTCGAACATCTTCACGAACACGGTCGGCCCCTGGATGTTCCCGGTCTTCATCGCGGGAGCGTCCGCCGCACTGTTCTCCACCGTGCTGATCATCTTCGACGGGTTCCCGCGCACCTTCGCCGCTTCTCTCACGGCACTGGTCGAGCCCCGTGCGGACCGACCCTGGTGGACCGAACGGACGCTGATGCGGCTCATGATGGGCGTCATGGTGGTGTGCGCGATCATCGCGCTGACCGTCTTCCCGAACCCTGCCTTCCTGGTGCCCGCGGCAGGGGCCGTCTCCTTCGCGATCAGTCCGGTGCTGTTCGCGGTCAACCTCTACGTGGCGCTGAAGTTCATTCCGGCACGATACCGACCCAGCAGGTTCGTCATCGTCTGGAGCTGGATCAGCATCGTCGCCCTGACTCTGCTCACCCTGTGGATCATCCCGCAGTCGCTGGGCTGGCTCTAGGACGCCCCGAGCAGCCAGGCGACCAGCAGCACCACCGGCAGCCCCAGCATCGAACTGGCGAAGGTGACATCCTTGGCCACAGTGATGGGCATGCCGTGGTGCATCCCGAAGACGATCACGTTCTGCGCGGTGGGCAGCGCAGCCATCGCGACGACGCCCACCAGCTCGGGGCCCTCCAGCCCCAGCCCGGGCCCGGCGAACACCCAGGCGATGACCGGCATCACCACCACCTTGCAGACGGTTCCCACGACGCCGTCGAGCCTGCGCTCCTGCACGGTGAAGGGCCGTTCCTGCCACAGCGCCATGCCGAAGACCAGCAGCATCAGCGGGATGGACGCCTCTCCGAGCATCCGCACCGGCTCCCAGATCGAGTCGGGCGGCCGCAGGTCCAGCAGGGACAGCACCGCCCCGATCAGCACCCCCACCGTGACCGGGTTCAGCATGGAGCCCAGGATGGTGCGGGCTCGCGACTCAGCGCCCGAAGAGCCCAGCAGCCCGAAGAGGGCGAGGTACAGCGGTGCGAGCACCAGCAGCTGCGCCAGCAGCACGGAGACCACGGGCCCAGTGGTCCCGACCATGTACAGGGCGATCGGCACTCCGATGTTGCCGGCATTCACATAGGAGCTGGCCATCGCACCCACGGCCACCTCAGCCCCGGTGCGCGGCCGCCCCGGGGTCTGCGCCTGGCTGCGCCGTCGACGACGCAGGGCGAGGAGTCCGTAGACCGTGAAGACGGCGGCGGTCGCCCCGGCGATGGCCAGGGCGAGCGGCGCGTACAGCCCGGCGACCAGACGCACGTCGGTCTGCGTCACCAGCACAACCATCAGGCACGGGTTGGTGATGTAGTAGACGAGCGGCGTCACTCCGCGCTGGATGGCCCTGGCCTTCTCCGGGGCGAGCACGGCCGTGCCTGCACCGATGAGCACCAGCACTGCCACCACGCTGAAGCCGAGGAGAACGCCTTCCACACACCCTGCCTATGTCATCGTCGGCGCCGTATGCGACGGCCTGCTCTCAGGCTCTGAGCTCGTCGCTCGGCTCACGATCCTGCTCACCGCACCAGGCATGGGCGTTTCGGGTCAAATTCCCACCCCGGGAGGAGGAACTGCATCGCCGCGGCGTCATCACGGGCGCCCAGCGCTTCCCGCAGGTACAGCTCGTGGGCCTCGTGCAGCCGGCTCCGATCCAGCTCGACGCCGAGTCCCGGCTTCTCGGGCACGGCGATGGCGCCGTCGCGGATCTGCAGGGGCTCACGCGTGATGCCTTCGCCGTCCTGCCAGATCCAGTGGGTGTCCAGGGCGGTGATCTCCCCCGGAGCGGCCGCCCCGACCTGAGTGAACATGGCCAGGGAGATGTCGAAGTGATTGTTGGAGTGGGAGCCCCAGGTGAGGCCGAAGTCGTGGCAGAGCTGGGCGACGCGCACGGAGCCGCCCATGGTCCAGAAGTGCGGGTCAGCCAGCGGGATGTCCACCGCGTTCCCACGGACCGCGCTGGTCATCTCCCGCCAGTCAGTGGCGCACATGTTGGTCGCCGTGCGCAGTCCGGTGGCCCGCTTGAACTCGGCCATCACCTCACGGGAGGAGAAGCGCCCCTCGGCACCGCAGGGGTCCTCTGCGTAGGCCACCACGCCCTGCATCCGTCGGCCGTACCGGATCGCCTCCTCCAGCAGCCAGCCGCCGTTGGGGTCCAGCGTGATCCGCGCCTCGGGGAACTCTTCGTGCAGGGCGGTGACGACGTCGACCTCCTCATCCCCGGAGAGCACTCCGCCCTTGAGCTTGAAGTCCTGGAAGCCATAGCGCTCCTGGGCGGCCCGGGCGAGCTCGAGGACACCTTCGGCGTCCATGGCCTTCTCGCGGCGCCTCCGCTCCCAGGCATCGGCGCCCTCCGACTCACGACGATAGGGAAGGTCCGCGGAGTCGGGGTCTCCGATGAAGAACAGATAGCCCAGCATGGGGACGCTGGTCCGCTGCTGCCCCTCCCCGAGCAGCTCGGCCACGGGCACGCCCAGGTGCTGACCATGCAGATCGAGCAGGGCCGATTCCAGCCCGGTGACGGCGTGGACCGCGGTGCGCAGGTCATAGGTCTGCAGACCGCGGCCACCGGCATCGAGCTCGGCGAAGTCCGCGGCGACCTCCCGCAGCGCCGAGCGGAACTCGCCGACAGGCCGACCCTTGAGACGCTCCCCTCCCTCACGGAGGGTGCTGGTGATCGTCTCCCCGCCGGGAACCTCTCCGAGGCCCGTGCGGCCGTCCTCGTCGGTGAGGATGACGACGTTTCGGGTGAAGAACGGCCCGTGCGCCCCGGAGAGGTTGAGCAGCATCGAATCGTGTCCGGCGACCGGGACGACCTCGACGTCAGTGATGCGAGGGGTGGTTCCTGCCATGGGTGTCTCCTCTCAGACGGCCGCTGCGTCGAGTCCGGGCCGGGTGGTTAGGTCAGAGCTGGCGATGAGCGCCTCCCTCATCGGTGCGGCGTCGAGGATGAGGGCTTCCAGCTGCGCCTGCTCCTGGGCGTCGAGGTCACGCAACGGTGGGCGGACAGGTCCGGCATCGCGGCCGACGGCGCGCAGTCCAGCCTTGATGATGGAGACGCCGTGGCCTTTCTCCCGGTCCCGAATCTCAAGATACGGGAGGACGAAGGCGTCCAGGGCATCCTGGACGGCCCCGTGATCCTGGCGGCGCACTGCGGAGTAGAAGCCGAGTGCGAACTCCGGGACGAAGTTGAACATCGCCGAGGAGTACGTGCTCACGCCCATCTGCAGCAGCGGCAGCGCGAAGGTCTCAGCAGTGGGCAGCCCACCGAGGTAGAACAGCCGATCCCCGTTGACGGAACGCACCGTGGCCAGATGCTCGAGATCCCCGATGCCGTCTTTGAACCCGATGAGATTCTCATGCGTCGCGGCAAGGCGGGCCACGGTCTGAGCAGAGTATCGGGCATTGGCCCGGTGGTAGACGATGACGCCGAGGCGTGTAGCTCTCAGCACCGCGGAGACATGGGCCTCAAGTCCTGCCTGGGACGCTTCGGTGAGGTACGGGGGCATCAGCAGGATCCCGTCTGCGCCCAGCTGCTCAGCCTGGCGGGCCATCTCCACGGCCTGGGCGGTGTTGCCGGCCGCGGAGCTGATCACCGGGACTCCGGCGCTCACCGCCTGCACGGCCGCGGCGGTGACCTCGGCGTGCTCAGCGAGCGAGAGGGAGAACCCCTCGCCGGTGCCGCCGGCGACGAAGAGTCCCGCGACGTCGTAGCTGGACTGCCACTGCAGGTGTTCGATCAGGGCGGGTCGATCCACCGCGAGGTCCGCGGAGAAGGGGGTGACAGGGAAGGAGAGCAGACCGTCTGCAAGGGTCTGGGCGAGCTCTGCCGGCATAGGACGAGACATTGACGCAACTTCCGCGAGAGTGTGTGAGCGGTTTCACGCTAGGGAGGATTATCGATGCTTGTCCAAGAGGCAGAACACATATGTCGATGCATATCGCGCATCGCGCTGTCAGACATGAGACTCACCTGTAGAACAACTTCCGCTCCAGTGCTGGGAAGAAGCGCTTTCCGGGCTCCCCATGATCTCAGCGCCTCACCGGCACGATACCCCTGACGCATCATTCCATACGCGTTGCAGTTTGGACAGGTATCACTGAACTTCTCTACGCTCAGATCATCGGGCCGCATGTGGCACCGCTCACAACGTCTTCCTGGCGGGATCCAGACACACACCACCCCTCGCCTCCCGGTCCAGGCGCCGACTCACACGCACCCCAGATCTCTCTCCCGAAGGAGACACCATGCAGACTGCCGCTCGTCCCCGTCGCACCCTGACGGCCGCCCTCACCGCCGCGGGCCTGGCCCTGAGCCTCTCCGCCTGCGGCGGCGTCACCGACGGCACCGACGACACCGACGGCTTCCCCGACGGCCCCATCACGCTGACCGTCGGGCAGGACGCCGGCGGCAGCACCGACCTCATCGCACGGGCCGTGGCCAACGGGTCCCAGGATTCCCTGGGCGTGGCCATGCCGGTGGAGAACCAGCCCGGGGCCAACGGCGCCATCGCCACCCAGCAGGTGGCTGACCAGAGTCCCGACGGCTACGACCTGGTGCTGCTCAACGCCTCGCTGATCACGATCACCTCGCTGATCGCCGCTGAGGACGAAGAGGTCGACCTGGATGAGCTCGACGTCCTGATGGGCCTCTCCCGTGATGACTATGTGATGGTGGCCCATGCCGACACGGGCTACGAGACTCTCGAGGACGTGGCTGCAGACAGCGGCGACGTCTCCTACGGCACCGCAGGCATCGGCACCGGCTCACAGCTTGCCCAGCTGCTGCTCTTCGGCGAGGCTGACATCGAGGGCAACGAAGTGCCCTTCGACGGTGGCGGCCCCGCACTGACCGCGCTGATGGGCGGACAGGTCGACGTGGCGACGGTGCAGGTCGCCGAGGCGATGCCGCAGATCGAGGCCGGGACGGTGAACCCGGTCGTCGTCTTCTCCGATGAGCGTCTCGACTTCCTTCCCGAGACGCCGACCGCACTCGAGGAGGGATACGACATCCCCGTCGCGCAGTACCGGGCCGTCGCGATGCCGGCAGGGGCCTCCGACGAGGTCAAAGCCACCCTGGAGGACGGCTTCCAGGAGATCGTCGGCACCGAGGAGTACCAGCAGTTCAACGAGGACAACTACCTCACCCCCGTCGAGATCTCCGGTGACGAGGTCGAGGAGCAGTGGAACGAGCTGGCCGAGACCTACCGCCAGCTGGTCGAGGACAACGACATCAACCTCGGAGGCACAGAATGACCCCCGCCGACACGCCGGGAGGCCGCAGCGCTCCCCGTGCTCGCCCCGCACGCCGTCTGGTCGCCTCGATGACCGCCCTCGGCCTGGCGTCCGCGCTCGCCGCCTGCGGCGGGGTCACCGACGGCGGCGGCGACTCGGAGGGCTTCCCGCAGGAACCTGTCCGCATGACCGTCGGCTACGACGCCGGCGGCCCGGCCGACGTGATCGCCCGTGCGCTGGCGGAAGGCTCTCAAGACTCCTTCGGGGTGGCCATGCCGGTGGAGAACCAGCCCGGCGCCAACGGTGCACTGGCGGTCAAGGACATCGCTGGCCGGGACGCGGACGGCTACGAGCTGACCCTGCTCAACGCCTCGCTGATGACCATCACCCCGTTGGCCGTCTCGGACGAGGAGGCGGTCAGCTGGGACGAGGTCGACGTCGTGATGAGCCTCGTGCAGAACGACTACGTGCTCATCGCCACCGAAGACAGCGACATCGACACCCTCGGCGACATGGTCGAGGCCGAAGAGCCGATCACCTACGGCACCACAGGAGTCGGCACCGGAAGCCAGCTCGCCCAGCTCGCGCTCTTCGGGGAGGCCGGGATCGACGGTACCGAAGTGCCCTTCGACTCGGGCCCGCCCGCCCTGACCGCCGTGATGGGGGGCCAGGTGGAGGTCGGCACCGTACACATCGGCGACGCCATGCCGCAGATCCTGGCCGGCACGGTCAAGCCGATCCTGATCTTCTCCGAGGAGCGCAACGAGCATCTCCCTGATACTCCCACCGCAGCGGAGGAAGGACACGACATCCCGGTGACCCAGTACAGCGCCGTGGGGCTGCCCGCGGGGGCCGACGACGATGTCGTCGCGACCCTGCAGGAGGGCTTCCAGGAGATCGTCCAGACCGATGACTGGCAGGATTTCCTGGACTCGAACTACCTGGTGCGCGCAGAGTCCCTCGGTGATGAGGTCGAGCAGGAGTGGGCGGAGCTGGGCGAGCGCTACGCCGAGTTCGCCGAGGAGTACGACATCGACCTCGGAGGCGACGACTGATGGCCGCAGCGGTGGGCAGCAAGGCCGCCGTCCAGGTCACCGGCTCCGCCGCCGCTGAGGAATCACCTCGCGCGGGGCGGCTGGCCAACCTGCTCTGCGGCGCCGCGGTGGCCGGGATCGGCGTGGCCGCCCTGTGGGCGGCCATGGAGCTGGGGCTGGGCTCGCTGACGCAGCCGCGCGCCGGCACGTGGCCGGGGATCGTCTCCGCCCTGCTGATCCTGGTGGGCGTGCTCATCATGACGCGCGCCGCCACCTACGACGACGCCGAGCGCATCACCTCTCGTGCGGTGGGTGTGCTGATCGGGGTCGCGAGCCTGGTGGCCATGGGCCAGCTGATCCCGCTGATCGGCTTCGAAGTGCCGTCGTTCCTGCTGCTCGTCTTCTGGATGAGCGTGCTGGGCAAGGAGAGGCTGCGCCTCTCCGTGCCTCTCTCGGCGATCACCGTCCTCGCCTTCTACCTGATCTTCATCACAGGCCTGAGCGTGCCGCTGCCGCGGCTGTTCTGAGCCCTTCCCCGGGTGCGCCACCTGCACCCCGTCGTCTCGAAAGGCTGACGCCCCATGGACCTCACCCCGGTCATCGAAGGCTTCCAGGTCGTGCTGCAGCCGGAGAACTTCCTCTTCTGCCTGCTGGGCGTGCTCGTCGGCATGGTCATCGGCGTGCTGCCCGGCCTCGGGCCCGCCGCGACCATCGCGATCCTGCTGCCGCTGACCTACGGCATGGAGCCGGTCACCGCGATCATCATGCTGGCCGGCATCTTCTACGGCGCCATCTACGGGGGAACCGTCACCGCCGTGCTGCTCAAGCTGCCCGGCGAGACCTCGTCGGCGATCACCGCCCTGGACGGCTATCCGCTGGCGCAGCAAGGCCATGCGGGCAAGGCGCTGGGCATCGGCGCCATCGCGTCCTTCGCCGGCGGGACGGTGTCCATCGTGGTGCTGACCCTGGTGGCTCCGACGATCGCCGGCTACGCACTGCGCTTCGGTCCACCCGAATACGCCGCGCTGACCCTGCTGGGCATCCTGCTGGTGGCGACCATCAGCAGCGGCACCATGCTCAAGGCTCTGGCCGCCGCGGCCGCTGGTCTGCTGCTGGCCACTGTGGGCCGCGACGGGTTCACCGGGGAGCTGCGCTACACGGCGGGAAGCCTCGAACTCACCGACGGTCTGCAGTTCGTGCCGATCGCGATGGGCGTGTTCGGACTCGCTGAGATCCTCTACAGCCTGGAGCGGCGCCACATCGATCCGGGGAAACCGATCAAGGTCAAGAAGGTGCTGCCCACCGGTGCCGACCTGAAGCAGTCCGCCGGTCCGATCGGCCGCGGTGGTCTCCTGGGCTTCCTGCTGGGCATCCTCCCCGGCGGTGGCGCGACCGTCTCGGCCATGGCCTCCTACGGGATCGAGAAGCGACTGGCCAAGGATCCTCGGCGCTTCGGCCGTGGCGCCATCGAAGGCGTGGCCGGTCCGGAGACCGCCAACAATGCAGCGGCGACGTCGTCCTTCATCCCGTTGCTGACTCTGGGTATCCCCGCCAACGCCACGATGGCGGTCATGTTCGGGGCGCTGCTGATCCAGGGCATCACCCCCGGCCCGCAGCTGGTGGAGACCAACCCTGACCTGTTCTGGGGCGTCATCAACTCCATGTACATCGGCAATCTGATCCTGCTGATCCTCGCGATCCCCCTGATCGGAGTGTTCGTCCGGATCCTGCACGTGCGCCCGACGATCCTGGCCCCGATCACCGTGCTGATCGTCTGCATCGGTGCCTACACGATCAACAACCGGATCTTCGAGGTCATGGTGGTCATCGTCTTCGGGGTGCTGGGCTACCTGATGAAGAAGTTCGGCTTCGACCCGGCCCCTCTGGTGCTGGCCTTCGTGCTGGGGTCCCTGCTCGAGGACAACTTCCGTCGCTCCCTGCTCATGTTCTCCGGCGACGTCACCCAGGTGGCCGGCCGGCCCATTGCGATGACGCTGCTGGTGCTCTTCGTCATCGTGGTGCTGCTGCCGCTGGTGCTGAAGGTGATCAAGCGGCGGCGTCCTGATCTGCTGGCCGTCCCGGGCGACGAGCAGACCGCGCCCGACGCCCACCACGTTGACCACCGGCCGTGATCATCGCGGCACCAGCCGCTGCAGCTGGGTGACGTGCTTGGGCTCGAGCTCCTCCACACTGGAGACCTCCAGGAGCTTCATGGTGCGCTCCACCTGCTCGCTGAGGATCTCGATCATGCGGTCGACGCCGGCCCGCCCGCCGGCCATCAGACCGTACAGGTAGGCGCGCCCCACGAAGGTGAACTTCGCACCCATGGCCAGGGCGGAGACGATGTCGGCGCCGTTCATGATGCCGGTGTCCATGGTGACCTCGAGGTCATCGCCGACCTCACGGGCCACCTCGGGCAGGAGGTGGAACGGGATCGGAGCGCGGTCGAGCTGGCGACCACCGTGGTTGGAGAGCACGACGCCGTCCACGCCCAGATCGGCGAGCTTCGTCGAGTCCTCCACGTTCTGCACGCCTTTGACCACGATCTTGCCGGGGAACAGCTCACGGATGACCTTCAGGTCCTCGAAGCTGATGGAGGGGTCCATGGCCGAATCCAGCAGCTCCCCCACCGTGCCGCCGGTGGAGGACAGTGAGGCGAACTCCAGCGGAGGGGTGGTGAGGAAGTCGATCCACCACCAGGGCCGCGGGATCGCGTTGACCACGGTCCCCAGGCTCAGCTGCGGAGGGATCGAGAACCCGTTGCGCTTGTCCCGCAGCCGGGCCCCGGCGACCGGAGTGTCCACGGTGAAGAACAGAGTGTCGAACTCGGCGGCGGCGGCGCGCTCCACCAGGCCGTAGGAGATCTCCCGCTGCTTCATCACGTAGAGCTGGAACCAGTTGCGGCCCAGCGGGTTGGCCGCCTTGACGTCCTCGATGGACGAGGTGCCCAGGGTCGACAGCGTGAACGGGATGCCCGCGGCGCCTGCGGCCGAGGCGCCGGCGATCTCCCCCTCGGTCTGCATGAGTCGGGTGAATCCGGTGGGGGCGATGCCGAAGGGCTGGGCGGAGGGCCCCCCGAAGATCGTGGTGGAGGTGTCCACCGTGGAGACGTCGCGCAGGATGGAGGGGCTGAACTCCACATCCTCGAAGGCCTGGCGGGCCCGCCGCAGGGACAGCTCACCCTCAGCAGCGCCGTCGGTGTAGTCGAAGGCCGCCTTCGGGGTGCGTCGCTTCGCGATCCTCTGCAGATCCTCGATGGTCAGCGCGGCGCTGAGCCGCCGGCGACTCGCATTGAAGTCGAACTTCTTGAACTGCATCAGCGGCGCGAGGTCGCGAGGCTTGGGGAGGCGGCGCTCAACCATGGGGGCTCCTTCGTCATCTGGTGATGCTGCTGCGCATCACGGTACATCCAACGTCTGATGGGACGGATTCAGCGTCGGGGCCGGTAGGTGACCGGCGAGTGGCTGCGGGTGATCAGCTCCCGCAGGTCCTCCAGCTCTCCGCTCAGCGTGCCGGCGGTGCGGGCCTGGATGAGCAGGTTGCCGATCGCAGTGGCCTCCACGGGACCTGCGATGACGTCGCGCCCGCTGCGGTCCGCGGTGGCCTGGCAGAGCAGGGCGTTCAGCGACCCGCCGCCGACCATGTGGACGACGTCGACCCTCCGCTCGGCCAGCCGGGCGGCGTCGTCCAGGGCGCGGGCGAACCCGGCGGCGATGGACTCCACCAGGCAGCGCACCAGCGCCGGCTTCGAGGCCGGTGTCGGCACATCATGTTCGGTGCACCAGGCTCCGACCCGGGCGGGCATGTCTCCCGGCGGCACGAATCGTTCGTCCTGGACGTCGATGATCACCACGTCGGCCTCCGGCACCTGCTCGGCGGCCTCCAGCAGCGCCGGCAGGTCCTGGGCACGGCCGGTCTCCCGTTCCCAGGTGCGCAGCGTCTCGGAGAGCAGCCAGGTGCCCATCACGTTGGTGAGGAACCGGAACCGGCCGTCCACGCCGCCCTCGTTGGTGAAGTTGGCCTCGCGACTGGCATCGGTGACCACCGCCTGCTCCAGCTCGAGACCCACCAGCCCCCAGGTGCCGCAGGAGATGTAGGCCGCGTCCGGAGTGGAGAGCGGGGTGCCGACGATCGCACTGGCGGTGTCATGGGAACCGACGAGGGTGACCGGCAGGCGCTGACCGCCCAGGAAGGGCGTCAGCTCCTCACGGGTCTCCCCCAGGGTGGTGCCGGGGGCGGCGATCTCCGGGAACAGTCCCTCTGCCAGGCCGAGCCTCTCCATCAGCTCCAGATCCCAGTCCTGGGTGTCCACGTTCACCAGCCCGGTGGTGGAGGCGTTGGTGGCCTCCGCCCGGGCCTCACCGGTGAGCCACTGGCCCAGCAGATCAGGGACCAGCAGGGCCCGCTCCACGGCGGAGGCAGCCGGTCCGGTGAGCAGCTCGTCGGCGGCCAGCTGATACAGCGTGTTGAACGGCAGGAACTGCAGGCCGTTGCGCCGGTACAGCTCGGCGAAGGGCACCCGCCGGTGCACCGCCTGGACCCCGGCGGCTGTGCGGCCGTCCCGATAGTGGAAGGGAGCACCCAGCAGGGAGAGCCCTCCCGGGGCTGCGCTGTTCGTGTCGGCCGTGCGGGCCAGCAGGCCGTAGTCCACGGCCCAGGAATCGATCCCCACCGAGGTGATGCCCCCGCCGTCCTCGGCGGCGCGCACCGCGTCACCGAGCCCGGTCAGGGCATGGCCGAACAGGCCCAGCAGGTTCCAGCGCAGCCCGTCGGGCAGGTGGACCGGCCCGTTGGTGAAGCGGGCCGCCTCGGTCAGCTCCAGGGTGTCCGGGCCGACCCGCCCGAGGACCACGCGCCCGCTGGAGGCGCCGAGGTCCACCGCGGCGTGCTGGGTGACCCGACGCGTCGTCGTCGTGCTCATATCTCTGGACTCCGGTTCAGCGCAGGAAGGCGGCCGCGACGCCGGCATCGACCGGCACGTGCAGCCCCGTGGTGTGGGACAGGTCCGAGCTGACCAGCGCGAAGGCCGCGTTGGCGACGTTCTCCGGGAGCACCTCACGCTTGAGGATGGTGCGCTGAGCGTAGAACTTGCCCAGGTCCTTCTCCTCGATGCCGTAGGTCTTGGCACGGTTGGCGCCCCAGCCGGAGGAGAAGATGCCCGAACCCTGGACCACTCCGTCGGGGTTGATGCCGTTGACGCGGATCTGGTGCTCCCCGAGCTCGGCGGCCAACAGGCGCACCTGGTGGGCCTGGTCTGCCTTGGTCGCGGAGTAGGCGATGTTGTTCGGTCCGGCGAAGACGCTGTTCTTCGAGGAGATGTAGAGGATGTCCCCACCCAGTCCCTGCTCGATGAGTGCCTTGGCGGCAGTCTTGGAGACCAGGAAAGAGCCCTTGGCCATCACGTCATGCTGCAGGTCCCAGTCCCTGGCGGTGGTCTCCAGCAGCGACTTGCTCAGGGACAGTCCGGCATTGTTGACCACCAGGTCCAGGCCCCCGAAGGCCAGCAGGGTCTCATCGATCGCCGCCTGCACTGCGTTCTCGTCGGAGACGTCCGCGGCGATGCCCACCGCCTTGTCGGGGCCGCGGAACTCCGCGGCGACCTCCTGGGCCTTCTCCAGGTTCAGGTCCGCAATGGCGACGACGGCGCCCTCGGCCACCAGACGTGCGGCGATGGCCTTGCCGATGCCCGACGCCGCCCCGGTGACCAGCGCGATGCGGGTGGCCAGCGGCTTGGGCTTCGGCATCCGCTGCAGCTTGGCCTCCTCCAGCGCCCAGTACTCGATGCGGAACTTCTCCCGCTCATCGATGGGCGCATAGGTGGACAGCCCTTCGGCGCCGCGCATCACGTTGATCGCGTTGAGGTAGAACTCGCCGGCCACGCGGGCGGTCTGCTTGTCCTTGCCGAAGGAGAACATGCCCACACCAGGGATGAGGATGATGGCGGGGTCCGCGCCGCGGATGGCGGGGCTGTCAGCGTCGGCGTGACGGTCGTAGTAGGCCTGGTAGTCCGCGCGATAGGCCTCGTGCAGCTCCAGCAGCCGGGCCTTGGCGTCCTCCACGGAGGCGTCGGCGGGCATGTCGAGGACCAGCGGCTTGACCTTGGTGCGCAGGAAGTGGTCCGGGCAGGAGGTGCCCATCTCTGCCAACCGCGGATGCTCGGCGTGGCCGAGGAAGTCCAGGACGACGTCGTCGTCGGTGAAGTGGCCGACCTGCGGCCGGTCCCCACTGGCGATGGCGCGGATGGTCGGCATCAGAGCGGCGGCCTTGGCACGCCGCTCGGCTGACGGCAGCGCGCCGTAGCCGTCCAGAGCCGGACCGAAGGGCTCGGGCCGGGAGTGCTTCTCGACGTACTCGGCGGCGGTGTCGATGATCCACAGCGAGTTCTTCTCAGACTCTTCGGAGGTCTCACCCCAGGCGGTGATGCCGTGGCCGCCGAGGATGCAGCCGATGGCCTGCGGGTTCTTCTCCTTGATCTCCGCGATGTCCAGACCCAGCTGGAAGCCGGGACGGCGCCAGGGCACCCAGACGACCTTCTCGCCGAAGATGGTCCTGGTCAGCTCCTCGCCGTCGGCGGCGGTGGCGATGGCGATGCCCGAATCCGGGTGCAGGTGGTCCACGTGGGCGGCGTCGACCAGTCCGTGCATCGCGGTGTCGATCGAGGGCGCGGCCCCGCCCTTGCCGTGCAGGCAGTAGTCGAAGGCGGCGACCATCTCGTCCTCACGCTCCACGCCGGGGTAGGTGCCGACCATGGCCCGCATGCGGTCCAGACGCAGCGTGGCCAGGCCGGTCTCCTTCAGCGTGCCGAGGTCCCCGCCGGAGCCCTTGACCCAGAGCAGCTCGACCTCCTCGCCGGTGACCGGGTCGGTGTCAGTGCCCTTGGCAGAGGTGTTGCCGCCGGCGTAGTTGGTGTTCTTCGGGTCGGCTCCGAGCCGGTTGGAGCGGGTGATCAGGTCAGCGACGGTGGGGTTCGTCATGAGGAATCCTTCGGTGTCTCGGAAGTGGTCAGACGGTGCGCAGCAGCCGGGCGGCGAACCAGTCGATCGTCTGCTCGGCGGCGGGGCCCTCCTCGGGCCGGTTGAGGTGCCCGTGCCGGACACCTTGGGCCATGTGGGTCTCGACGTCGACGCCGGCTTCGCGCAGCGCCGCGGCGTAGGCCTCGGCGGAGACCCGCAGCTCGTCCACCTCGCCGGTGACGATCGTCGTCGGCGGGTGGCCGGTGAGCTCTGCGACGGTGGCGGTGCCGGGCACCGCGCCCACCGGTGCGTGGTCGACGGCGCCGCCGAGGTAGTTCTCGTACATGCGTCGCACCGGTTCCGCACCGAACCTGTCGGCCTCCGGGTCGGCGTCGAGCAGGGCGCGCAGCTCTGCCGGGGTGGGCGGCTGCACGGCGTGCAGGGTGGGGTAGGCGAGGATCAGCTGGGCAGGCTGGTGGCCCGCCTCGTTCCCGCCACCATCGTGCCCTGATCGGCGCAGCCGGGTCAGCGCGACGCCGGCAGCCAGGTTCCCACCGGCGCTGGCCCCACCGAGGCTCACCTGGTCGGGGGCCGCACCGAGGTCGGCGGCACGTGTGCGGGTCCAGTCGAAGGCGGCGGCGAGCTCCTCGCCGGGCACGGGGTAGTGCACACCGGCCTCAGGGCCAGCCTGAGCCAGGTCTCCGGCGTCGAGCTCATGGAGGGCCGGCGCCAGCCGATAGCCCACCGAGACCACCGGGATGCCGCGGGCGGCCAGGGAACGGGCGACCCAGTCGGCCTCGGCCATCTCCAGGTCACCGTAGGCGAACCCGCCTCCGTGTGCCCAGACCAGCGCGGGCCCGGGGCGCGCCGACGCAGCATCCTGCCCGCGGTAGAGACGCACCGGCAGCGGTCCGTGCGGGCCCTCCAGCACGTGGTCCTGCGTCCCGACGGCGTCGAGCTCGGCGACGACGGTCCGGTGCATCAGGCTCCCCAGCCCACCTGGGTGCCGCCCACGCGCTCGGCCTCGATCGTCTCCTGATGGCCGGATTCGGCGTAGGCCCGCATCGGGTTCGCCGGCAGGCCGCGGGCCTCGCGCCAGGCGGCGAGGTCGGCACGGACGTCGGTGTAGAAGGCGTCCATGAAGATCTCATGGGCACCGAGCACGTCGCCCTCCTGCTGCGCGGTCTCGAGGGACGCGCGATCGACCAGCAGTGCGCGGGCGGTCATCTCCTGGACGTTGAGCACGCTGCGGATCTGACCGGGGATCTTCTTCTCCACGTTGTGGCACTGGTCGAGCATGAACGCCACCTCGGAGTCCGGACCGTAGCCGCCGCCGCGGATGACCTCGAAGAGGATCCGGAAGAGCTGGAAGGGGTCGGCCGCGCCGACGATGAGATCGTCATCGGCGTAGAAGCGGGAGTTGAAGTCGAAGGAGCCGAGCTTCCCCAGGCGCAGGAGCTGGGCGACGATGAACTCGATGTTGGTGCCCGGCGCATGGTGGCCGGTGTCCAGGCAGACGCTGGCGTTCTCCCCCAGTGCCTGCACATGGGCCAGCGCGGTGCCCCAGTCCGGGACATCGGTGTGGTAGAACGCCGGCTCGAAGAACTTGTACTCCAGCACCAGGCGCTGGTCGCCGCTGAGCTGGGCGTAGATGGTCTGCAGGGAGTCCGCCAGGCGGTCCTGGCGGCCGCGGATGTCGGCCTGACCGGGGTAGTTGGAGCCGTCGGCCAGCCAGATCTTCAGGTCACGGGAACCCGTGGCACCCATGACCTCGACGCACTGCAGGTGGTGGTCGATGGCCTTCTGCCGGATTCTCGGATCATGGTGGGTCAGACCGCCGAACTTGTAGTCGTCGTCCTGGAAGGTGTTGGAGTTGATGGTCCCCAGCTCCACGCCCAGATCATTCGCGTAGGCGCGCAGGGCGGCGAAGTCCTCGACGAGGTCCCAGGGGATGTGCAGGGCGACCTTCGGCGCCAGACCGGTGAAGCGGTGCACGGCAGCAGCGTCGGCGATCTTCTCCTCCACTGTGCGAGGGGTGCCGGGAGTGCCGAACACCTTGAAGCGGGTGCCGGAGTTGCCGTAGGCCCAGGAGGGCACCTCGATCGCCTGGTGCTCCAGCTGCGGAGCGATCTCTGCGAAGGTCGTCATGATCCTCAGTCCTGCTCGTAGTAAATCGTTTCAATCTCTCAGGCATCGTATGACGATGCTCACAGACGTGTCAACTGCCCGTCCGCCCCGCGTTCATCCCCGCACGATCACCTCGGCCATACCGGATCCGGCATCACCGAGGCGGCCCGGCAGCGCAGCGGGCAACATGACTAGGCCTTCGGCAGGCGCACCACGTCCAACCGGCTGCTCTGCGGGTACTCCTCGTAGGGCAGATCACGGTTCTCCGGCAGACTCTCCCAGCGGAGGACATGGTCCCCGTGGACCGCCTCCTTGCCGCGGCCCCTCTGGAGATTGACCTGCAGCCCGGGGAAGTCTCCGCGCACCTCGGCGAGGCCGCCGGCCCAGGGCGGCGCGGGGATCTCCGCCAGCGGCCGCAGATCCCGATCCATCATGATGGAGCGCTGCTCGCCGAAGACACGGAGGTCGGCCCGCACACGACCGCCGGGCTGCACTCGCGAGCCGAGCAGCTGCACCTCGAAGATCAGCGTCCCCCGGCCGCCGAAATCCCAGCGGCGCTGCCAGTCGGTGAGCTGACGGACCTCCCAGGGACCCGTCGAGTCCCCGGCGGACTCCGCACGGGCGGGTCGGGCGACCCAGATCTGGGAGAAGCCGTCGTCGTCGTATTTGTGAAAGGTCACGTGGACCTGGCCCTCGGCGTCGAAGCCGAGCCGCGCGTTGCCGTTCAGCAGACCCGCTCGCGCCGGGACGGGGTCCACCACGTGACCGGCTCCGTAGGTGAACGGAGCCTCCAGCGGACGGCCATGGGCATCGGTCCAGGTGAGCAGGTCCTCGCTGCGCGCATAGGAGAGCAGGGAGTTCGTGGCGGCGTCGGGGGTCTCGCGCCACATCCAGAGCAGATGGAATGCCCCATCGGGTCCCAGCTCGGGCCCCTGGAAGTAGGCGCTCCAGGGGCCCTCGCCGTCCAGGGCCGAGCCATCGAAGAGCGGCGCGTCCACGAGCCGCCGCCAGCTCCGGGAGGGTTCGTCGTAGACGTCGACGTAGGTGACGCCGTCGCCGGAGCCGCCGTCGCGATGACTAAAGGCCAGCCGCCCGTCCTGAAGCGTGAGGAACTCCGGATAGGTCACGGACTGCTCGGTGGCGGAGTCCACGAGGTGGTCATGCCTCGTGAGAGTGGTGACGTCGCCGGGCACCTGCGTGCGGAAGTAGACCATGGGGTCGTTGTGCATGTTGCCGGAGACATGCAGGTGGCCGCCGCGATCCAGGCCCAGGGAGATGTGGTTGTGGGAGTCCCAGCCGAGGGTCTCGTCGAGGACCTGATGCGTCCAGGCGGAGTGCTCGGCCCCCGAGACGCCCAGGGTCCGGTGGGCCACGGCGAGCCGCCGCTCGGCGTTCCACCAGCCCACGTATTGGTCCGCCCCCTCGGTCAGCAGGTCGAACCCGACGTGCATCCCGGCCCACGCGTGGCCGACCGGCACGCTCTCAGCAGCCTCCATCCGCCTCTTCATCCGCCTCTCCATCCGCCTCTCCTGCCGCATCGCCGCGCCCTACCGCGCTCGCTCCGCCAGCACCGTGGCGTTCTGCGGCCCACCGGCCTTCTCCTGATGGATGACCTGCGGCATCCGTGACACCCAGAACCAGCCGATGAGCCCGGCGGTGAGCAGCACCCCGGCGATGCAGTAGAAGAACAGCGTGACGCTCTGCTCGATGATCAGCGGCGTCACCAGCGCCGCACCTGCGGCCACCGCACGGGTGAAGGCGATGGCGACGCCCTGGGCGGCGCTGCGGTATTCGGTCGGGAAGATCTCCTGGGACCAGATCTTGAACATCGGCTCCCCCGAGGGCTGCTGGGCGAACCAGAAGAGCGCGGCCATCAGGAAGACCGTCGCCGTGCTCACGCCCAGCATCCCCGGCAGCACCCAGGCCGCCACGGCCAGGACAGTGCCGAGGAGGAACAGCGGCATGCGCAGCGGCGTGTCGCTGAACCGCATGACCAGGAAGGTGCCGCCGAGACCGATCACGACGGCGATGACGTTCAGCAGCGAGGCGGTGGAGACTGTGGCACCTCCGACGTCGGTGAAGAGATAGATGGCGTACTGTCCGTTGGAGTTCGCGGCGATGTTCTGGATGCCGTAGAACAGCGAGACCCCGATCAGCGCCCACAGGTACGTGGGCCCGAAGAGCACCTTCAGGCTCGCCTTGTCGATGGAGCCGGTGCGGACGGCCTCCCTCTTCTGCTGCCACATCTCCGACTCAGGCAGGCGCCAGCGCAGGATGAGCACGACGACGGCGACGACGAGCAGGTGCGCATACATCAGCCGCGCCCCGTCGGCCCCCATGTCGCCGACGAAGATCCCGATCACGTTGACGATGGGGATCACGATCATCCACAGCGCGTGGGAGAGCGTGACGAACTTGCCCTCCTCGCCATCGGGCGCGGACTCGGCGATCATCGCCAGGGCCGGCGGCAGATCCGCCCCCGAGGAGAAGCCGAGCAGCAGGATGCCGACGTACAGCCAACCCGCGTCGGGGGCGAAGACCATGATGCCCGCGGCGAGGATGTAGAGGAACAGCGTCAGGGTGAAGACCCGCCGTCGGCCGAAGCGGTCGGCGAGCGGGCCGCCGATCAGGGCTCCGACGGCGATCATCGCGGTCAGCAGAGCTGAGAGCTGGCCGTACTGGAACTCAGCGAAGCCGAACTCTTCGCGATACAGCACCAGAGCAGTCCCGGTGGTGACGATGGCACCGGCGTCCATATAGGAGGCCATGCCGGCCACACCGGCCGTCCACCAGGCTCGACGACGCTGGGCGGGGTTGAGTGAGTCAGACATCGGCTGCCCCTTCTGCAGGGAGGTCGGAGAGGCACGTGATCAGCCCTCATGACGGGGATCACGTGATCGAACACACTCAGGGTAGGAGAGATTGAATCGATTCACAAGGAGTCCGGGTCGGCTTTGTCTCCGCAGGCATCACGCGATGCCTAGACAGTACGGCCGACCTCGCATTTCTGCCTTGTGGTGAAACAAACCGCCGGATACTGTGTCTCGCACCTGGCCCCTCTGCTTCGCACCAGCCTGAGGGGCACCCCAGGCTCCGCCACCAGACCGGCACCCCGTGAACGCGAGAACAGGGCTCGCAGTCAGGGATCACCCGAGTGGCGAGCCCACCCGCTCCCCATGATGAGGACCCCATGACACGCACATCCCGCCCGCATCGCACGCTCCACCTGACCGCCGCACTGGGCGTCAGCGCGGCCCTGACGCTCTCCGCCTGCGGATCGCCCGACGAGGGATCCCTCCGCTTCGCCTGGTGGGGCAGCACCGAGCGCAACCAGCTCACCCAGGAGGCCCTCGAGGTCTTCGAGTCCGAGACCGGACACAGCGTCTCCGGGGAGTCATCCGACACCGCCGGGCACTTCGACCGCCTGGCCACAGCTGTCGCAGGCGGCGACGCACCCGACGTCTTCACCCTCGGCGGCGCCTACCCGGGAGAGTATGCCGACCGCGGCGCCCTGCTGGACCTGGACACCGTCAGCGACCATCTCGACCTGGGTACGCTCGACGAGAGCGCGCTGGAGAACGGGCAGATCGACGGCACCCAGTACGCCCTCTCCACGGGAAGCAACGCGCTGGCGGTCATCGTCAACCCCGCGCTCCTCGAAGAGGCCGGCGCTGAGAGGCCGGACCCGCAGACCTGGACCTGGGAGGACTTCGAGGAGATCGCCGAGCAGGTGGCCGAGAACACCGACGCCTACGGGGCGGACGGCTTCGACCACGACACGGTGGAGGTCTTCGCACGCCAGCACGGCGAACCCCTCTACACCGAGGAGGGTCAGGTCGGAGTCACCCAGGACGCCCTCGAGGACATGCTGACCCGCATGCAGGACATGGTCGACACCGGCGCCGCACCGCCGGCCAGTGTCATCACCGAGCAGGAGGGCGCCGCGCCCGAGGAGACCCTGCTGGCCACCGGGCAGGTCGCGATGACGATCGACTGGAGCAACTTCCTCTCCACCTTCTCGCAGTCCGTGGGCGAGGAGCTCGAGCTGTGGCCGCTGCCCGGCGAGGCGGAGACCCCCGGCGTGTGGCAGCAGTCCTCGCAGTTCTACGCGATCTCCGCCGACACCGAGGACTCGGAGGCCGCCGCCGAGCTGATCGACTTCCTGGTGAACTCCCCTGACGCGGTGGAGATCATGGGCCTGGAGCTTGGAGTGCCGGACAACCCGGAGATGCGCGAGATCCTCAGCGGCTCACTCGACGAGGACCAGCAGGCCGAGGTGGACTACATCGAGGAGGTCGCCGAGCGCGAGACGGCGCAGCGGTGGATCGGCCCGGCCGGGTCCACCGCGATCGAGGACATCACTCCGCGGATCATCGATCTGCTGCTGCACCAGGGCGCGACCCCGTCGGACGCCGCCGAGCAGTGGCTGGACGAGGCTCGCGCCGCCGTCGGGGAGTGAGCACAGGCACCGACGACGACGGCGGCGGCGTCAGCCGGCGCCGCCGTCGTCGTCCATGGCGAGCTGGTCCTCCAGGTGGAAGACCTCCTTAAGCTCCAGGAAGCCGGTGTCCGGACGGGCGCCTTCGAGGTCGACGAAGAACTCCCCCATCTCGGCCTGCCACCGGGCGTTGACCTCTTCGGCCTCCATGGCCGCCTGCGCCTCCTCGAGGGACTCGACCTCGACATAGCCGATGAGCAGGCCGTCCTCGCGCAGGAACAGTGAGTAGTTGTGCCAGCCGGAGCGCTTGAGCGCACGGAGCATGTCCGGCCAGACGGCGGCATGACGCTCCGTATACTCCTCAATCCGGTCCGGCCTGACCTGCAGCTGGAAGCAGACGCGACGCATGGGTCCTCCTCAGGTGGTTCTCACGTGATGTGAATCGTTTCACTTCTGAGGCGGAAACTCCAGAGAAAGTTCGAGTGGCCACACATGACGGCACCTGCTCTCGGGATACGGCGTGTCACCGGTCGCATGACGTCATATGTGGCCACTCGATCTCAAGGACGAGGCCTCAGGCTTTCTCCGCCACGAGCTCGAGCAGCGTGCGGTTGAAGGCCTCGAGGTCATTCGGAGTCCGCGAGGTGACGAGGCCGCCGTCGACGACGACCTCCTCGTCCACCCACTCGGCACCGGCATTGGTCAGGTCGGTGCGCAGCGCCGCGTAGCTGGTCATCCTGCGGCCGGAGACCTGGCCGATCTCGGTGAGGATCCAGGGGCCGTGGCAGATCGCCGCGACCGGCTTGGACGCCTCGAAGAAGGAGGCCGTGAACTGCTGGGCCTTCTCGTCGATGCGCAGTGCATCGGCATTCAGAGTGCCGCCGGGCAGCACCAGGGCATCGAAGTCGGCCGCGCTGACGGTGCCGAGCTGATGGTCGACGTCGAAGTGGTCGGCATGCTCCCAGTCCCCCTTCATGGCCTGCAGGGAGCTCTCCTTCGGAGAGACGATCTTCGGGGTGCCACCGGCCTGACGGATCGCGGCGATCGGCTCGGTGAGCTCGGGGAGCTCCACGCCGTCGGTCACCAGCAGGGCGATGGTCTTGCCGTCGATCGAGATGTCCGTGCGTGCAGCGGACTCAGTGTGGTGAGTCATCGGTGAACTCCTCTCATCGGGGTCTGCCTCCGCACTGTGTGTCGGCGCAGGAAGGAATCAGCGGATTCATCCGTGCAGAACACGCACACCCGGAGCACTGTTCCCGGAACCGAGAACTCCGAGGCAGATGATCCCCTCCTGTGCCGGTCGGCGCTGCCCTATGAGGCCCGGCACCTCAGGACTTGAGCCTCAGCCCAGGATGTCTTCACGCCGGTCCCGCAGATAGGGGTTCTTCCGGCGCGACTCCGCCAACACCGACGCGCTGATCCGGCCGATCAGCAGCTCCTCCCCTGAGCCGGCCGAGACGACCGGGGCTCCGTCGGGTCCGGCGATCAGGCTCAGCCCGTTGTACCGGAACTCCGCATCTGCACCGGTGTAGTTCGCGTAGGCCACGTACATCTGGTTCTCCAGGGCACGGGCGGGCACCAGCAGCCGGGAGACCACCTCGAAGCCAACCATGTTCGCCGTGGGCACCACCAGCAGGTCCGCTCCAGCCAGCGCTAGCCGGCGCGCGATCTCAGGGAACTCCACGTCGTAGCAGATCGCCAGTCCGATCGCCCAGCCGTGCCAGTCCACTACGGCCCTCGCCGCCACTTCCGACGTCGGCCCAGCCGAGCCCAGCTCGGCCCGGTCGAACTGCTGCGCATCGACGTCGCCGAAGAGGTGCAGCTTCCGCCAGCGGAGCAGCTCGCGGCCACTCTCATCGATGAACGCCGCGCTGTTGAACACCTCATCACCGTCCCGCTCCGGGAATCCGTGACAGATCGCCACACCATGTCTCCGCGCAATCTCCGCCATCCGCGCCAGCGCCGACCCACCCGGGGCCTCCGCGAGCGCCTCCACCGCCTTCCGGCCGATCGCGTAGCCGGTCAGGTGCATCTCCGGCAGCAGAAGCAGGTCGGCCCCGACGTCCGCCGCCTCGGCGGCGAGCCGGTCAGTGCGTGTCAGCGCAGCAGCGACGACGTCACCGGGTGCGTCGAGACCCTGCAGGGACGCATCAATCGGGGGCACCTGCGCCAGCGCCACTGTCAGCGTCTCCGCCGGATGCTCCGGCGGCACCGCATTCCGCTCCGACATCTCAGCCCCTCACTCCGCCAGCCGCACGGGCCGCAGCTGGTCGTAGACGTCCCCGGGCCCGGGGTTCTCCGCCGGACTGGCTCCGCCGAAGTGGGTCATGATCCCCCAGACGGCGTTGAGCGCGGTCTGCACGGCCCCCTCCGCCCAGGCCGGGGTGAAGGAGATGTCGTCCCCGGCCAGGAACATCCCCCGCTCGTGCTCGGGAAGGTCCCGCTGGTGGAAGTGCGAGTACATGCGCTCGTTGTAGCGGTAGTGCCCGGGCAGGGCGCCCTTGAAGGCCCCGAGGAAGTACGGGTCCGACTCCCAGGAGACGGTGATCGGATCCCCGATCACCCGGGAACGGATGTCGACGTCGGGATAGATGCGGCCCAACGCGTCCAGGGCGAGGTCCACCCGGCGCTGGACGGGATGCGGGAGCATCTTCAGCGCGTCGCTCATCCAGGAGTAGCTCAGGCAGATCACTCCAGGCTGGTCGGGGCCGTCGTCGAAGAGGTAGGTGCCGCGGGTGAGTCGGTCGGTCAGCGTCATGCTCATCGCCTCCCGCCCGGTGGCCGGGTCGACGTCGCGCCAGAAGGGGCGGTCCACCATGACGAAGGTCTTGGCCGACTGCATGTACCGGGCGCGGTCCAGCGCCATCCACAGCTCCTGGGAGAGCAGCTCCTCCTCCACCTCCACCTGGGTGGTGAGCAGCCAGGACTGACACGTCGCCAGCACCGCGTCATACCGCCGCTCCTCGCCCGAGGAGTCGACGACGGCGAACCGCCCGTCCGCGGCACGGGAGACCCTGGTCACCGCCCCGCGGGGGGCGCCGTCGTGCAGGTCCGCCAGCGAGGTGCCGGCCGGCCAGTGCGCCGCGTCATCCACCGGCCGGGTCCAGATCCCACGGGGCACCTGCTCGACACCGCCACGGATGAGGTGCTGATCCTCGTCGAACTCGCAGACGGCGACCCGCAGGATCTCCAGCATCGTGTTGGGGAAGTCGGAATCCCAGCCGCCGGTGCCGAAGCCCACCTGGCCGAAGACCTCCCGGTGCCGGAAGGACAGCCGGGAGAACTCCTCACTGGAGGCGATGAACTCGTAGAAGCTGTGGTCGTCCCAGGCGGGCACCAGCTCGTCCCAGATCTTTTTGACCGCGGTGGAGTCGCGACGGCGCATGGCCTCCTGCAGCGCGTTGAGGTGCAGCACGGAATCCAGGGCACCGTCCCAGGCCTCGGCGATCTCCTGGAACAGCGCCGGGAGGTCCTCCAGGGCCCGGGCGTACCAGGACTCTCCGCCGAGCTCGATGACAGTGCTGCCGGCGGCCTCGGTCAGGGGATTGGGGAAAGGGGCGGACTTCAGCCCGAGCAGGTCCACGTAGTGGAAGAACGCGGCCGAGGAGCGGGGGAACCGCATCCCGCCCAGCTCGGCGATCACCTGAGAGTCCTCCTGCCCGGGGACGCGGAACGGCTCCGAGCGCAGCCGTCCCCCGAGCCGTTCGGCCTCATGGACCACCGGACGCAGCCCCAGGCGCATCAGCTCATAGGCGGCCACCAGTCCGGCGATGCCGCCGCCGATGATCGCGACCTCTCGCCCGTGAGCAGAGGGCGGCACGCTGCCCAGCCCTGAGGAGTGCTCCAGCCACCGGTCGTAGGGGAAGGGAAAGTCAGGCCCGAAGGCCGTCAACCGGTGCGGCGTCTGCGTCATCGCATCCTCTCTGGTCAGTCGACGTGATGCTAGCAACACTGCATGCATCACACCATGCCGAGGGGGCATCCGTCGTCGCCTTCGGCCGCAACGGGCTCGTCATGGGTATCCTGTCCCCATGGCAATGGCTCAAGTGCGGGACGTCGCGGCGCATGCCGGTGTCTCGCCGGCCACGGTGTCCAACGCCCTGAACCACCCGGAGAAGGTCTCCTCGGCCACCCGCGAACGTGTGCTGAGCGCCATCGACGAGCTGGGCTACGTGCGCAACGACGCCGCGCGGCAGCTGCGTCAGCAGCAGAACCGCGCAGTGGGGATGATCGTCCTCGACGTCGCCAACCCGTTCTTCGCCGACGTCGCCTCCGGCGCGGAGAAGGGCCTGGTCGAGATGAAGCGCCCCCTGCTGCTGGGCAACTCCAGCCAGGACGGCGAGCGCGAGCTGGCCCATCTGCGGCTCTTCGAAGAGCAGCGCGTCTCCGGGCTGCTTATCTCTCCGGTGGGTGATGTCCTGCCCCGGCTCCGGCGGATCAAGGAGCGCGGGACAGCAGTGGTGATCGTGGACCGCAAGTCCGGGGCCGACGAGTTCTCCTCGGTCTCCACCGATGACCGCCTCGGCGGCCGCCTCGCCGCCGAGCACCTGATCACCCAGGGGCGCCGCCGCATCGCGGTGATCGGCGGCCCGCTGAACATCCGGCAGGTGGCCCACCGCTACGCGGGCGCCGAAGCGGCGGCCAAAGAGCACGACGGCGTCAGCGTCAAGATGTACGACACCGGCGCCATGGACGTGGAGTCCGGACGCCAGGCGACCCAGGGGCTGCTGGCGCTGCCCGCCGCCGAACGCCCGGACGCGATCTTCGCGACCAACGACTTGGTGGCCCTGGGGGTGCTGCAGGAGCTGGCGCGCGCCGCGGTGAAGGTGCCTGAGGACATCGCCCTGATCGGCTACGACGACATCCAGTTCGCCGCGTCGGCGACCGTGCCGATCAGCTCGGTGCGGCAGCCGGCGGCGGAGATGGGCCAGCGGGCGGCCGAGCTGCTCGTCGCAGCGATCGAGGACCCAGAGGCCCCGGTGCAGCACCCGGTGTTCACCCCCACCCTGGTGCCCCGCCAGTCCACCGTCGGAGCCTGAGGCTTTCCGACCTCCGACGGCGTCAGCCGAGGATGCCGGCGATGTAGCCGATGAAGATCAGCAGGAGCACCGCCACGAGCACCGCCACGATCGCGATGACGGGCTTCGACCTGGGCGGCCTCCGCGGCGCGGATTCGGGCTGCGTGTCAGCGGTGCTCCCGGAATCGGGCGGCGTCTCACCGGGCGGCACTCCTCCGCCGGGTTCGAGACCTGTGGCATCCTCAGGCTGCGGGCCAGGGTCACCCTGGGGCGACGTCGATCGTGAGGTCACGGTCGATCCTCCATCCTGATCGGGCGGCCCCACGGGACTCTCCGAGGGCTCGGCTGTCCCCATCCAGCCTACGCGGCGGCGCCCTGGCACGTCACGGAATCTGCGCCTGCGCTGCGCATCACACGATGCCGAACCAACAGTAGTCATACAAGTCTCGCACTTATACGATCACTGTCATGGCCTACTCCCCTGACGCGATCCGGCACATCCGCCTCTCCACCGCCACCCTCCCGCTGCCCACCCCCATCTCCGACGCCAAGGTCTTCACCGGCCGGCAGAAGCCGATGACCGAGGTCGTCTTCCTCTTCGCCGAGATCACCACCGCGCAGGGCCACCAGGGCGTGGGGTTCTCCTACTCCAAGCGCGCCGGCGGTCCCGCCCAGTACGCACACGCCAAGGAGGTCGCTGAGAACGTCATCGGCGAGGACCCCCATGACATCGCCAAGCTCTACGACAAGCTTCTCTGGGCCGGCGCCTCCGTGGGGCGCTCCGGAGTCGCCACCCAGGCGCTGGCGGCGATCGACATCGCCCTCTACGACCTCAAGGCCAGGCGCGCCGACCTCCCGCTGGCCAAGCTCCTCGGCGCCCACCGGGACTCAGTGCGCACCTACAACACCTCCGGGGGCTTCCTCCACGCCACCGTCGAGGAGATCACCGCACGGGCCGACCAGTCACGGGCGGAGGGCATCGGCGGCATCAAGATCAAGGTCGGGCTGCCTGATACGGCGGAGGACCTGCGCCGGGTCACCGCGGTCCGCGAGCACCTCGGCCCCGAGGTGCCGCTGATGGTGGACGCCAACCAGCAGTGGGACCGCGCCACCGCGCTGCGCATGGGCCGCCGGTTCGAGGAGTTCGACCTCATCTGGATCGAGGAGCCCCTGGACGCCTACGACGCCGAGGGCCACGCCGCCCTGACCACCGCCCTGGACACCCCCATCGCCACCGGGGAGATGCTCGCCTCGGTGACCGAGCACCAGCGGCTCATCGACGCGCGCTCCTGCGACATCATCCAGCCCGACGCCCCGCGCGTGGGGGGCATCACCCAGTTCCTGCGGCTCTCCGCCCTGGCCCATCACGCCGGACTCGGCCTGGCTCCGCACTTCGCGATGGAGATCCATCTGCACCTGGCCGCGGCGTACCCGACCGAGCCCTGGGTGGAGCACTTCGACTGGCTGGACCCGCTCTTCGAGGAGCGCCTGGAGATCCGCGAGGGCCGCATGCTGGTGCCGGACCGTCCCGGGCTGGGCATCACGCTCACCGAGCAGGCCCGATCATGGACCACCGAATCCGTGGAGTTCGGCACCCGCTGAGCCGCTCATCCGCCGTCGTCAGGCAGAATCTGGACATGAGCATCAACCGCACCACCGCACTGACCGAGCATCTGCGTCGACGCATCCTCGACGGCGAGATCGCCGTGGGCGAGAAGCTGCCCTCCGAGGCGCAGCTGATCACGGAGCACAAGGTCAGCCGCACTGTGGTGCGCGAGGCACTGGGCCGCCTGCAGATCGCCGGGCTCATCCGGACGCGCCGCGGAGCAGGCAGCTTCGCCCTGACTCCGCCGGCCGAGCACCGTCATGACGCCCCGCCGCCGCCCCACACTCCCGAGGAGCGCGCCACGCTGATCGAGTATCGGATGGCGCTGGAGTGCGAGGCCGCGGCCCTGGCCGCCCGGCGGCGCAGTCCCGCCCAGCTGGAGAACCTCCGGGCCGCACTCGAGGCCTTCGCCCGGGGCGCCGACCACCCCGCCACGGCAGTGGAGCAGGACTTCATGTTCCACCGCGAGATCGCCGCCGCCTCGGGGAACCCGCACCTGCTCTCCGCCGTCGAGCAGCTGGGCCCGTCGATGATCGCCATGCCGCGTCCTCGACTGGAGACCACCCACGACGACGCCTCCCTCCCGCAGGCCGAGCACCAGGCGGTGCTCGACGCCGTCGCCGAGAGTGACCCGACCGCCGCCTCGGCGGCGATGCGCAGCCACCTCTCAGCCTCGCGGCGCCGGGTGCTCGCGGACTGAGCACCATGCCATGCCCCTTGGGCATCACCGCCGCCCCACCTTGAACAGCTGTGACCTGCATGACACCATGATGCTCGGAAGGGATCACGCTTCCCCCAACCGATACTTGGAGTGCATGGTGTTCACGCTGGACCAGATACGCAGCTTCGTGGCGGTCGCGGAGGAGCTGCACTTCGGCCACGCCGCCGAGCGGCTCAACATGACCCAGCCGCCGCTGAGTCGCCAGATCCAGAAGCTGGAGAAGACCGTCGGGGTGCAGCTCATCGAGCGGGACAACCGCAAGGTCGCCCTGACCACCGCCGGCAAGGCCTTCCTGACGGATGCCCGCAAGCTGCTGATCGCCTCCGAGCAGGCCCCGCTGACCGCCCGGCGCATCGCCCGCGGCCAGGCTGGGGTGCTCCGCATCGGATTCACCGCAGCCTCCGGGTTCTCCGTGCTCGGCAGCCTGCTCGCCACGCTGGCCGAGCAGCTGCCCGACGTCGACATCGACCTGCGTGAGCAGGTCACCCGCGAACAGGTCGACTCCCTGGCCAACGGCGAGCTCGACCTCGGCCTCGCCCGCCCGCCCATCGATCATGAGCACTTCGAGTCCCGGCTCCTGCAGTCCGAGGCGCTGCAGCTGGCGGTCCCGGAGGACCATCCGCTGGCCGCGCTGAACCGTCCGGTCTCCGGAGAGGACCTCCAGGACGTCCCGCTGATCATGTACTCCCCCACCAAGGCGAGGTACTTCTACGACCTGGCCATCCGCAACGTGCCCATCCAGCACGGCAACGTGGTCCACACGGTCAGCCAGATCCTCACCATGGTCTCGCTGGTGGCCGCCGGCCGCGGCGTGGCCTTCGTCCCCGAGTCCGCCCAGCGGCTCGGGGTCGCCGGGGTGAAGCACCTGCAGCTGGCCGACCAGACCGACGACGTCCAGCTGCATGCGATCTGGCGCCGGGGCCAGCGCAACCCCGCCCTGCTGCGCCTGCTCTCCGCACTCGATCACCAGGAGTGAACCTGCCGAGCATGACTGGGCCACCTGTCATACCTGCACGACATAAACCCATACAAAAGCGGCCTTGGACGCCCACCCGAGGACGTTCCTACAGTGAGAGACAAGGCTCGCTCGCGGGGTCCACCGCGCCTGAGCAGTCATTCCCGGCGGCCCGCGCTCGGCCCCAGCCTCACCATCGGAAGGTCCCCCGTGTCCCAGCACCCAGTCCAGCAGTTCACACCCCAGGAACTCGCCGATCACCTCAAGGACGGCCTGCTCTCCTTCCCCGTCACGGCCTTCACCCCGGACCTCGCCGTCGACGAGGACCGCTACCGCGAGCACCTCACCTGGCAGGCTCGTCAGGGCGTAGCCGGGCTGTTCGCCGCCGGCGGCACCGGTGAGGGGTTCAGCCTCTCCCCCGAGGAGAACGCGCGAGTCTCGCGGATGGCCGTGGAGGAGGCCGGTGCACACGTGCCGGTGCTCGGCTCCGCCGGCGGCTCCACGGCCCAGGCCGTGGAGAACGCCCGCGCCGCCGAGGCCGCCGGGTGCCAGGGTCTGCTGCTGCTGCCGCCTTACCTCACCGAATGCGACCAGCAGGGCCTGCAGGCTCACGTCGACGCCGTCTGCGCCGCCACGACCATCGGGGTGATCGTCTACAACCGGGCCAACGCCGTCTACGGCCCCGAGACCGTGGCCCGGCTCTCCGAGAAGCACGAGAACTTCATCGGGTTCAAGGACGCCACCGGAGACATCGAGGCCGTCACCCGGGTCGTCGCCACCAACGGCGACCGGCTCTTCTACCTGGGCGGGCTGCCCACTGCGGAGACCTTCGCCCTGCCGATGCTGCAGCTGGGGATGAGCACCTATTCCTCAGCCATGTACAACTTCGTCCCGGAGTTCGCCCTGGAGTTCTATGCGGACGTGCGCCGGCAGGACCGCTCCGCCGTCACCGAGAAGCTCACCCGATTCGTGCTGCCCTACCTGGACATCCGCGACCGGGTGAAGGGTTACGGCGTCTCCATCGTCAAGGGCGGGCTCAAGGCCGTCGGACGCGACGCCGGCCCGGTGCGACCACCGCTGCAGGACCTCGCCGAGCAGGATCTGCAGGACCTCACCGACCTCATCGATGCCGCAGGGATCCGCCCGCAAAGCCCCTCCCCGGCACTGTCCGCCGTCTGAGACCATCACTGACAGACCCGCACAGCACCATCCGCCCCGCACCGACCAGGAGCTGAGCATGACCACACAGACCACCGCATCCACCCTCACCGGACAGTCCCTCATCGCCGGACGCCCGGTGACCGGCACCGACCGCACCGTGCACGGCTTCGACCCGTCCACCGACGAACCCCTGGAGCCGGGATACCCGCTCATCGACGAGGCGCAGCTGGCCCAGGCCACCAGCGCGGCAGCCGAGGCGTACCAGAGCTTCTCCCAGCTGGAGCCGGAGACCCACGCGGCCTTCCTGGAGAAGATCGCCTCCAGCATCGACGCCCTCGGCCCGGAGATCACCGCCCGGGCCATGGCCGAGACAGGCCTGCCCGAGGCCCGCCTGGTGGGTGAGCGCGGCCGCACCGTCAACCAGCTGCGCCTCTTCGCCGCCGTCGTGCGTCAGGGTGACTTCCGCGGTGCGCGTCTGGACACCCCGAACCCGGACCGCACCCCACTGCCGAAGCCTGATCTGCGCCAGCGCAGGATCCCGCTGGGGCCGGTGGCGGTCTTCGGCGCCTCCAACTTCCCGCTGGCCTTCTCCACCGCCGGCGGCGACACCGCCTCCGCACTGGCCGCCGGCTGCCCGGTGGTCTTCAAGGCCCACAACGCCCACCCGGGCACCTCGGAGCTGGTGGGCCGCGCCATCACCGAGGCCGTGGCCGCCTTCGACCTGCACCCCGGTGTGTTCTCGCTGATCTACGGCGCCGGCGCCTCCATCGGACAGTCGCTGGCCTCCGACCCCGCCATCCAGGCCGTGGGCTTCACCGGCTCGCGGGCCGCCGGGGTCTCCCTCATGAAGGCCGCCGCGACGCGCGAGGTGCCGATCCCGGTCTACGCGGAGATGAGCTCCATCAACCCGGTGTTCTTCTTCGACGGCGCCCTCAGCGGCGACGCCGAGGACCTGCGCGGACGGGCCCAGGCCTATCTGACCTCCGTGACCGGCTCCTCGGGGCAGCTCTGCACCGCCCCCGGCCTGGTGTTCGTGCCCACCGGTGAGGCCGGTGACGCCTTCCTGGCCGCCGTCGGCGAGGCCGCCGGCGACTTCGGCGGGCAGACCATGCTGACGAAGTCCATCGCCGAGTCCTGGAACGCCGGGGTGGAGCAGCTGGGCGGCCAGGCCGGCGTCGAACTGGTGGGCCGCGGCTCCCAGGGTGCCGGCGAGAACGCCCCCGCCCCAGTGGTGTTCAGCGCCTCCACCGCGCAGTTCCTGGACAACCCGGTGCTGCACGAGGAGGTCTTCGGCGCGGCCTCTCTGGTGGTGCGCTACGACGGCGTCGAGGACCTGGTGGCGGCGGCCTCGGCGCTCGAGGGCCAGCTGACCGCGACCCTGCACATCACCGAGGCCGACTACGAAACCGCCCGGGCCCTGGTCCCGGTACTGGAGCAGCGAGTCGGGCGCATCCTCGCCAACGGGTGGCCCACCGGCGTCGAGGTCGGCCACGCGATGGTCCACGGCGGCCCGTTCCCCGCCACCTCAGACTCCCGGACCACCAGCGTCGGCACCCTGGCGATCGAACGCTTCCTGCGCCCGGTGGCCTACCAGAACCTCCCTGAGGAGCTGCTGCCCGCCCCCGTGCAGGCCGCCAACCCGTGGGGGCTGAACCGCCGCATCGACGGCAACATCCAGCTCGACGGCTGAGGCTCGCCACAGCCGTCTACACGCAGAAGCGCCGGGCCGGTCCGAAGAGGGACCGACCCGGCGCTTCTGCGTGTTCGGCAGAGCTGGGCTCAGCGGATCAGAAGCTCTCCTGGCCCTGCGGGTTCAGCTCTTGCAGATCCGTCCGGGCGTCGCCGTCGATCGAGTCGTCCAGCTGGAACGTGTCGAAGCCGATGGACAGGTCGGAGGAGTACACGAAACCGTTGTAGTAGTACGAGGACCACGTGCCGCCGTCGCTGATGCCCTCACCACGATCGAACCAGGCGACCTCCTCCGGGTTCGCGGAATCGGTGAAGTCGAAGACCGAGATGCCGCCCTGATACCAGGACTGCACCATCAGGTCTCGACCCTGGACCGGGATCAGCGACCCATTGTGGGCCACACAGTTCTCGTTCTCAGAGTTGATGCGCGGGATCTTGTAGTAGGACGCGAACTCCAGCTCGCCGTCGACGATGTCGTAGATGGCGTTGGCGCCGAGGGTCTCTCCGAACTCCTCGGTGCAGGTGGCCCAGCCGCCTCCTCCGAGCTCGTCGGTGAAGACGACCTTGCTGGCGTCGTTGTTGAACGTCGCTGAGTGCCAGAACGCGAAGTTCTCGACGTCGCGCACCTGACTGATGACCTCAGGGTTCTCCCGGTCCGAGATGTCCATGAGGATGCCGTCGCCCATGCAGGCACCGGCGGCCAGGTCATGCTCGATATAGGTCGTGATGTCGTGGCAGCCGCTGGTCTCGGTGTAGCCGCCGCGGTCGTCACCCTCATAGCCGCCGTCGGGGAAGAGCACCGGCTCGGAGGTCACCTTGGCGGCGTGCGGGGCGTTGACGGGGATCTTGACCACGGAGATCAGGTCATGCGGCGGCTGACAGTTCGCCAGCGCCGGGTTCGGCGAGTAGGACGAGACATAGACGTAGAGGACGTTGCCGTGCATCGCCGGCGCCAGGGAGTTGGTGTGCGAGCCGCACTTCGTCTCCACGGCCTTGACATACTCCGGCTCAGCAGGGTCGCTGATGTCGAAGACCCGCAGACCCTCCCAGTAGTCCTGCGTGTCTCCGGTGCGATCGGCGCCGCAGGTGTCATCCTCCATGCGCGCGTCCACCGAGAGGATCAGGATGTCCTTGTAGACGGAGACGTCGTTCTGCGGGCCCGGGCAGTGGACCTGCACCAGCTGCTCGGGGTTCGCCGGGTCAGCGAGGTCGTAGACGGTGAACCCGTCGTAGTTGCCCACATAGGCGTAGTCGCCCTGGAAGGCGATGTCGGAGCCGGTGGACTGCAGCGGACCGTTCTTCGGGACGTTGCTCAGGTGCTCCATATTGTGGCTGGCCACCTCGCCCGGCCCCACATCGGGCTCTCCGGAGGCGCTCTGCTCGCCGTCGAGCTCCTGGCCCTCCAGCTCGCTGAGCCGCTCAACCATCGCGTCCTCGTCGAACGCCTCCTCGCCGACCTCCTCCTCGCTGAAGAACTCCTCGTGAGCGACGTCCTCCGGGGTGAAGGACCGCTCCTCGGGACTCGCCGCAGAGATCGGGGCGGTCAGAGTCATGACAGTGCCTGCGAGCAGGAGCGACATGGCCACTCCTGCGGCGGATCTCGCCTTGCTTCGGGTGATTTCTTGAAGACGCACGGGCGTCCACACCTCCTCGGTTGGATACCTGTAGTATTGCGAATCACATGACTCAGGTCTAGAGATTCTGAATATGTGGTTCGTATGAGCAAGCACCGACCGAGAGGCTCCTTCGTGAGATCCTTCACCGTCGTTCGAGCAGGTCAGCAGGCCCCAGCCCTCTACCCGGTGTCATATCTGAGGCGATCGACGAGTCTGATCGCCGCCGGCTTGGCGGGTCTGATGGCCGTCTCCGCCTGCTCCCCGGACGCCCAGGATCCGGAGGATTCCCCCACGCCGTCCTCGGCGGTGCTGATGCCGGAGAATCCCGGTGACGAGGCCGAACGAGTGGAGCCTGAGGACTACGACGGTGCACAGGGCGTCACGGATGAGTGGAATGACCTGGACGCCGAGTACATGACCATGATGATCGCCCATCACGCCCAGGCCATGGAGATGACGGGCCTGGTCCCGGACCGGGCGGACTCCGAGCAGCTGAAGACCTTCGCCGAGCGAATGCACCTGGCCCAGAAGGGCGAGATCGGCTATATGGCGGACTGGCTGGAGGAGCGCGAACTCCCTGTGCCGCAGGAGGCCCGAGACGTGGCCGAGGGCAGGACCCCGTCCCACGAGGACCACGGGCACGGACACGACCACGCCATGATGTCCGGCATGCTCAGCACGGAGGAGATGACCGCGCTGCGGCAGTCCGAGGGCGAGGAGTTCGACATGCTCTTCCTGGAGGGCATGATCACTCACCATGAAGGCGCGCTGGAGATGAGCGAGGGCGTGCAGGCCGAGGGCTACGACCTGGCCGTCCAGGAGCTGGCCGGCCACGTGCACTCCGACCAGACCGCGGAGATCTCACGGCTGGGGCAGCTGCTGGACGAACTCTGAAGCTAGAGCCGATAGTCGGACGTCAGCTCGATCAGCGGAGCAGAGAGATAGATCTCCACAATCTCTTCTGAGAGCAACCATGGCTGCAGCCCATGGAGACCCTGGCTCGCTGTCAGCGGCAGTCGCGTGGCGGTGCTGAAACCTCAGCAACCCTCCGCGACGACGGCGACCTCCCCCGCTCGCACGGTCAGCTCACCGGCCACCTCGGCTCCGGTGATCAGTTCGCGACCGTGGGCGGTGATGACGGCGTCCTGCGCCGTGTGGTTGAGCACGAAGAGGTACGCTACTCCGTCCTCGCCATGGCGGCGCACCGCCTCGACGTCCTCCGGCGCCTCGGCCTCGGGGGCCACCCCGGCCTCCTCCAGGACGGAGTCGACCAGCTGGCGCAGCGTGGCAGCGTCGGGGCGGGTGCCCACGTACCAGGCGGCGCCGGCGCCGAGAGGACGCCTCGTCACCGCCGGATGCCCGGCCAGCGGCCCCTCGGCCCAGCTGCGCACTGCCGTGGCACCCTGGTCCGGCACCAGATGCGTCTTTTCCGCCCAGAACTCGCCGCGCCCGCCGTCGTCGAGAGCGTGGGAGTCCCGCCCCTGCAGAGTCCAGAACTCCTCGGTGCGGATGCCCAGCAGCTCGCGGAACGCCCCGGGGTACCCGCCGAGGCGGACGGCGTCGTGCTCGTCGACGATCCCGCTGAAGAAAGTGATCAGCACTGAGGCCCCGGCCTCGGCGGCATCGGCCAGCGCTTGGGCGTGCTCGTCGCGCACCAGGTACAGCGAGGGCACCACGATCGCGCGATACCCGCTGAGGTCCGCCGAGGGATGGACGACGTCGACCGTCACCCCCGCCTGCCACAGGGCGCGGTACCAGTGCATGACCTCCTCCGGATAGGAGAAGTCATTGCGCGGATGGGAGTCCAGCTCGGAGGCCCACCAGGCCTCATAGTCGAAGAGGACGGCCGTCTGCGCGCGCACTGTGGATCCCCGCACCGGCTCCAGCGCCTGCAGGATCTCGCCGAGCCGCACGGTGGTGCGGAAGACGTCGGTGTCGGCGCCGGCATGCGGGACCATCGCCGAGTGGTACTTCTCCGCGCCGGCGGCGGACTGCCGCCACTGGAAGAACATCACCGCATCCGCACCGCGGGCCACATGGGACAGCGAATCGCGCAGCATCTCATCCGGCGACTTGGTCCGGTTGCGCAGCTGCCAGTTCACCGCACTGGTGGAGTGCTCCATGAGCATCCAGGGCCGACCGTCGGCCACGCCGCGGGTCAGGTCCGCGCTGAAGGCCAGCTCGATGTGCCGCTCGTCGTCATCGGCGATCGTGTAGTGATCGGTGGCGATGACATCCATGTCCGCCGCCCAGGCGAAGTAGTCCATGTGCTTGGACCGCGTGGTGCACATGAAATTGGTGGTCACCGGGACAGCGGGGGTCAGCTCTCGCAGGATGGCCTTCATGTCTCGGAAGTAGGCCAGCAGCTCGTCGGAGGAGTACCGGTGGAAGTCCAGGTTCTGCGTGGGGTTGACGAACATCGGCGCCTTGCGGGGCGGCAGGATCTCGTCGAAGCTGCTGTAGCGCTGGGACCAGAACGCCGTGCCCCAGGCGCGGTTGAGCTCCTCGACGGTGCCGTATCGGGCCTCGAGCCAGGAGCGGAACGCCGCGGCGGCGTCGTCGGAGAAGTCATGGGCGTTGTGGCAGCCCAGCTCGTTGTCCACATGCCACAGCGCCAGGGCAGGGTGGGCGGCGTAGCGCTCGGCGACCGCCCTGGTCATCCGCAGCGCATAGTCGCGGAAGACCGGGGAGGAGATCGAATAGGCCTGCCGGGCACCGGGCCAGAGGGTCGAGCCGTCGGCGTCCTGGGGCAGGATCTCAGGGTGCCGGTGAGTCAGCCACGGCGGCGGGGAGGCGGTGGCGGTGGCCAGCGCCGCGGAGACGCCGCGGGCGTGGAGTCGATCCAGGACGTCGTCGAGCCAGCCCCAGTCATACTCGCCCTCGCGGGGTTCGAGCATCGCCCAGGAGAAGATGCCGACGCTGACCAGGTTCACCCCGGCCTGCCCCATCAGCTCCACATCCTCGAGCTGAACCTCCAGGGGCCACTGCTCAGGGTTGTAGTCACCGCCGAAGGCCAGGCCGGGGACGGCGGGCCAGTCGAGCGAGGTGGTGTCGCGGGCGGTGGCGTCGTGCTCCGAGGCGGTCATGCGTCTCATCTCCTGGTGGTGGGGCCGGATGTGCATCAGTCCCCGTCTTCTTCGCTTGTCCCCGTGGAATTCCACGGGGACAAGCGAAGACGACGGGGACGAAACGCGTGATCAGCGGGGAAGGGTCAGCGGGGAAGGGTCAGCGCAGCTCGGTCTCCATCTCGGAGATCATCTGCGCGGCGGCGTCCTGCGGGGACTGACGCTCGAAGAACACCTCGAGCTCGTAGCGCTGCAGGATCTCCTGCATCGCCGAGAAGCCCATGGCCGGAACCGGCTCCGGCTCGCCGATCTCGTCGTCGATGTCCTCGATGAACTCGGCCGAGGTCAGATCCGCACCCTCGATCTGTCCCATGACGGCCTCGCGGACGTCCAGGTTGGTGGGCAGGCCACGGTCGGTGAGGTTGGCCTCGCCAGCCTCTTCGGAGTTGATCATGAAGTCGACGAACTGCTGCGCCTCCTCCGGGTGGTCGGTGGTGGCCGCCACCGACATCAGCATCGTGGACTTGAACCACATGCCATTGTCCTCGGCACCCCCGGTGTGGGACGGCATGCGGAGCGGCACCAGCTCGGTGCCGGCGGCGCCGGACATCGCGGAGAGCTGGTTGGTCCACCACATGCCCATCGCCACCTCGCCCGAGGCGGTCATGGACTCGTCCGGACCGGGAGTCTGGTCCTCGGCGATGACGGAGGCGCCCGGGTAGCCGCCCTCCTCCATGAGCTCCAGGAGGTGCTCGAAGTACTCGGCGGCGTCATCCTCGGTGAAGCCGAGCTCGCCGTCGTCGGTGGTCAGATGCTTGTCCTGCTGGCGGAGCCAGATCTGCAGGTCGGCAGGCTGACCGGGGCCGGTGGCGCCATAGACGCCGTCGACGTTCTCCGAGATGGCAGAGGTGATCTCCAGGTAGTCGTCCCAGGTCCAGGTGGAGTCATCGGGCATGTCCACCCCGGCCTCCTCGAAGATCTCCGGGTTGGCCATGAGCACCATGGCGTTGATACCGGTGGTGATGCCGATCAGCCCGTCCTCGGTGCGGCCGTTCTCCAGGACGTCCTGGTCCAGGGCGGAGGTGTCGACCTGATCCAGGTCCAGCAGGGCGCCACGGTCGGCGTACTCGCGCAGATAGGCGTCGTCCATCTGGATGATGTCCGGCATGTCTGTGGCGGCGGTCTGGGTGGCCAGCTGATCCCAGTAGCCGGACCAGTCGCCGAACTCGGCGGAGACGGAGATGCCGGGGTTCTGCTCCTCGAAGGCGTCGATGATCTCCTGGGTGGCCTGGTGGCGAGAGTCCGAGCCCCACCAGGCGAAGCGGAGCTCGACGTCGCCGCCGTCGTCACCGCTTCCTCCGCAGGAGGAGAGGGTCAGGGCGCCGACGGTGGCGGCCGCTGCGAGGGTGGCGAAGCGGCCGGTGCGGCCGGTCATACGCGAATGGGGGCTGGGCATGAGGGAGAACTCCATCTGAGGATGCTGACAGGGGCGCCCCGATCCCGGGGCGTTGAAACGATTTTCTCTCACGATAGATGTGACCGCACTCACCTGTCAACGCAGGCGGGAAAGCGCAGTCCAACTGTCCCCATCACCGCACTCGCAGTCCGCCTGAGACCTCCTCGAGCTCGATGAAGACCGCCCGCTCCTCCGGCGTCCGGTTCGGAGTGTGCAGGGTCAGCAGCAGGCGGCCGTCCAGAGCCCGGAAGATCATCCCGTGGCCGCCGTCGGCCTCGTAGAGGGGATGCGGCTCATGCCGCCACGGACCTCTCACGGTCCCTGACTCCGAGACCGCCACCCCTTGGGCGTAGCGGCCGCCGCGGAAGCTGGCCCACAGCATCAGCAGAGCACCGTCAGCGGTGCTGTGCAGGAAGGGCCCGTCCGTGACATGACCGCTGCCGTGTCGCCTCGAGTGCACCGGCTCGGACCAGGGAGCCTCGGAGGCGGCGAACAGTAGGACCGGCTCGCCGTCGGCTGCCCGGAGGTCCTCGGTCAGCGGCACCGCGCAGATGGTCCCGTCTCCGACCTGGACCCATTCGTGGCAGAACACCATCCAGGGCCGGCCTGCCTGATCCACATGGAGGGTCCCGTCCAGGCATTCCCAGTCAGGCGGGGTGACCGGCCCGTCGCTGTGCGGCACGTAGGGGCCCTCCGGCCGGTCGGCGACCAGGATCGCGGTGCCGCGGCGACTGATCGCAGCACCCGGACCGGAACTCGGCCCGAAGGTCGCGAACATGAACCAGCGCCCGCGGTGCTCATGGACCTCGGGCGCCCAGTACTCTGTCTGCGACCAGAAGCCCTCCGGCGCGCGGAACGCCGGCTCCGGGCCCTCCCAGTCGTGCAGATCGGCGGAGGTGTAGACGTCGAAGCCGGTGGCCCGCCCCTTCCAGATGTCGGCGTCGGTGGAGCCGAAGAGCAGGTGCCGGCCTCGGGCGGGATCGGGTAGCACATACGGGTCACGGATCTGGATGTCCTGGATGCTCAGCACGGGCCCATCACCGCCCGTGCCGCGGCGCGATGAACTCGGGCCCGCCACGGTCGACGACGACGCCGGCCTCCCAGCGGATGCGCTCATCCGGGGCCACCGTCAGCTCCTCGGTGCCGCCTCCGGGAGCACCGGGGCCGTCCAGCCGTCCGGTCACCGGATGCGGGGCCACACCGACGACGGCGGTCACCGCGCCGAGGCCGTCGAGCTCCACCCGCCAGCCACGAGGGATGCTCAGGTGCTCGACGCCCTCACGCAGCAGCACCGTGCCGACGTCATCGGAGAGCGCCTCCCACGCGGTGCCGGTCACGCGGCGCGAACAGGCCACCGCCTGCGCGGCCGCACCGTGGTCCAGCCGGGTGGGCGCCAACGAAGTGACCGCGAACCCACCGAGGGGCAGCGGCAGGACCCCGCAGAGCCGCTCCACGGCGTCGAGCATCCACAGCACCGCAGGCGAGTAGCCCGAGGTGTAGCCGGCCTCCCCGCTCCAGGGGTCCAGACACTGCGGGAAGCTCTCGGCCACGGCCAGCGCGGTCAGCACCGGCCGGGTGACCACGGCGAGCTCGGCGGGGCGGCCGTGGTGCTCGAAGGCGTGCGGGGCGCGGATCATGGTCAGGAAGTTCACCGGCCCGCCCCAGGAGTTGCGGGTGTGGTCGGCGTCGAACCGGGGGTCGTCCATGGCCAGGGAGGTGAACCCGTAGTGGGCGAGGAACCGGGCGGTGTTGAACAGGTGACGACGCAGCGCCTCGGCGAAGAGATCGCCGTCGCCGACCTCGCAGGCGAGCACGCGCAGCAGCACGTCGCCGAGCACCCGCACCGGCTCGCCGGTGGCATCGAGGTCGTAGAAGGTGCCGTCCTCGGAGTTCCAGCACTGGGCGAACAGCGCCTCGAGGCTGGTGCGCGCCGCCTGCCGCCACGGCTCGGGGTCCTCTCCGAGCTCCAAGGCGATGAGCGCCAGATACGCCCGCTGGCAGGCGACGTTCGCCGTGAGGTCCGGTGCCACATAGGGCACCCCGGGCGCTTCGGGGTCGCAGCGGGAGGCCTCGCCGTCCAGGCAGCGGTCCGGAGCGAACCAGAACCGCGGGGAGAGGTCATGGCCGGTGTCGAAGGTGCAGAACGCCTCGACGCCTCCGGTGCCGCGGGTGTTCCGATGGCGGGCCAGCCAGTCGTCGTTGCGGCTCATCGCCGCGTACATGCGGCGCAGCCAGGCGGCGTCTGCTCCGGCGCCCGGGCCGGCCTCCGCACCGTGCAGCCGATGGTGGGTCCACACGGACCGTGCCAGCGGAGTGACGATCTGGATCTGGCTGAAGGCCGGGCCGTCCTGGGTGACCTTGTACGAGATGAGCCCGTCCTCGCGCTGATGCTCGGCCCAGAGGCTGAAGGTGTGGGTGGCCACCTCCGGGACGAACCGCGAGAGCACCTCCGCACTGATGGTGCCGGTGGACTCGATCCAGGCGCCGTCGTAGGCCCCGCCCTCATGCAGCACCGGCACCCCGCGCTGATCACGGATGCAGGCGTCCAGCTCGAGCATCGCCTGCTTCCAGCGCCGCTGCAGCGGACCGCCGACGGCGGCGAACCCCGCCCCGGTCTGAGCCAGCCCGCCGGCCAGCGTGGAGCTCAGAAGGGAGCGATCAGGCGAGCGGAGGCGGGTGAGCGCCTCGGTCAGCCCCGGACGCAGGGCCTGGTCAGCATGGTCTCGACGTGCCGAGTGGTCACTCAAGGACGCCCTCCATCTCCCGATACACACTCTCCGCGGCCTCCTGCGGACTGAGCCGCTCGAAGTACAACTCGTCCTCGTAGCGCATCATGATCTCCTGCAGCGAGGAGAAACCCAGCGTCGGGATGGGCTCAGGGCCGGCGATGTCGTCCTCGATCTCCTCGATGAAGTCCGCGGAGACCAAGTCCTGACCCTCGATCGCCTCCAGCACGGCCTCCCGCACCTCCTGGTTGGCCGGCAGGCCACGGTCGGTGAGGCCCAAGAGGCCGGCGTCGACGTCGTTGACCATGAAGTCGATGAAGAGCTGCGCCTCCTCCGGGTGCTCGGTCTGCGCGGAGGCGGAGAGGAACATGGAGGATTTGTACCAGTGGCCGCTGTCCTCGGCCCTGCCCGTCTGGCTCGGGAATCGCAGCAGCTCCATGTCGACTCCGGCCGACTCGGAGATGCCTGCCAGGGAGCTGGTCCACATCGGCGCAAGGGCCACTCGACCGGTATGGATGAGCTGTTGCTCAGGGTCCGCCCCGCGGTTCTCCGCCATCACGCCGGCGGCGGGCATCGCCCCGGCGTGCATGAGCTCCAGCCAATACTCGTAGTACTCGGCGAGGTCCCCGACGTCGAAGCCGAGCTCGCCGTCGTCGGTGGTGAGGTGCTTGTCCTGCTGCCGCAGCCACACCTGGAACCCTCCGGGCTCATTGGTCTCGTTGGTGCCGTAGGCGTCGTCGAGATTCGCGCTGAGCTCCTCAGTGATCTCGGCGAAGTCCTCCCAGGTCCAGGTCGTGTCATCCGGGATGTCCACCCCCGCCTCCTCGAAGAGCTCCGGGTTGGCGCCCAGGGCCAGCGAGTTGATGCCGGTGGTGATCCCGAACAGCCCCTCCTCGGTGCGACCGTTGTCCACCGAGTCCTGGTCGATGCCCGAGGTGTCCACCTCGGTGAGGTTCAGCAGGGCACCGCGATCCGCGTACTCGCGCAGGTACTTGTCATCCATCTGGATGATGTCCGGGGCGTCACCGCCCGCGGTCTGCGTGGCCAGCAGCTCCCAGTGCCCCCCGAAGTCCGAGTAGGCGCCTTCGATGCTGATATGCGGGTGCTGCTCCTCGAAGGCATCGATGATCGCCTCCGACTGCTCCACCCGCAGCCCGCTGCCCCACCAGGTGAAACGCAGCTCGATCTCCTCATCGGCGGAGCCGTCGGCACCGCCAGCGTCGGCGTCGGAGGAGCAGGCAGTCAGCGCCAGTGCGGCCACGACGGCGAGCGCGGCCGTGGTGCGAGCAGCGGGGCGTGAAGCGGTCCGAGACAGGGGGCGATCGGATGCGCAGGGGATGCTGGACAGGGGCCTGGCCATGGCGGGAGCCTTCCGGAAGGGTGCCGCCCGATGATGGGCGACACGCTGATTTAATCGTTTCATGAGACTATTTGTGACCCGCTTCACCGGTCAACGCCCAGGGCCATGTCAGTGCGACATGAAGTCATACCGGCGGCGATACCCCGACGGAGAAGTGCCGACGTCGCGCTTGAAATGCACATAGAAGCTGCTCTGCGAAGAGAACCCGGACGCGTGGGCGACGTCGGCGGCCGACCAGTCGGTGGTCAGCAGCAGCCGCTTCGCCTCGGCCAGCCGACACATGGTCAGATACTCGGCCACCGTCATGCCCAGCACCTTCTTGAACACGCCCATCGCATAGGTGGGCGAGAGGTGGACCGCACCGGCGGCGTCGGAGACCGAGACCGGAAGCCGGTGATGCGCGGCCAGGTAGCGGGCCATGGCCACGGCGTGCTCGGCCGCACCCTGCCCGGAGTGCGCCGCACCCTCAGGCTCCTGCGGCGCCCCGCACGTCCCGCCCGACGCACCCGCCGCCGCCCCGGACCTGCGATGGCCGGCGAGCACGCGCCGCACCAGCGCCTGCGCCTCGAGCAGGGCGATCTCGGCGTCATCGCCGGCCAGCTCGGTGCGCCAGACCTCGAAGAGGTCCACCACGCGGACCGGGACCTCCTGAAGCGGGACCACCACCGGACGCATCCGCAGCAGCGTGCCGATCTCCTGCTCACCCAGACCCCAGCCGAGCACCGTACTCAGGGGCAGATGCACCCAACAGACGTCCGCTTCGCCCGGATCGATGAGCCGATGCGGGAAGGCGGCCCAGAACAGCGCGATCTCGCCCGGGCCGATGGAGATCCGCCGCCCGCCGAGCAGGTAGTCCAGCCTGCCGCGGACCACGATGTTGATCTCGAGATCATCATGACGGTGGGCGCGCTCCATGGCCGGAGGCCGCCCGCGCCGGACCCAGATGGCCGGTGGGATGTCCTGCACGTCGAGCATGCCGAGTGTGTCCTGAATCACTCGGACCACCCTACCCGGAGAGGAGGATCCGGGAAATTCTCCCGACTTCGACGGAGGCTCCTTCAGCATCGGCAGGCCTACTGTGACTTTCATGACCCACGTCACAGCCGAAGCTCCCGCCCCCGCCCTCGACGACCACGCACCCGCCGGACCCCGGATCGCCATCATCGGCGCCGGCGGGTTCGTCTTCCCCTTCCGCCTCATCGGCGATCTCATCAGCTTCCCCGCACTGCGCGGCGCCACCCTCGCCCTGATGGACATCGATCCCGGCCGACTCGACCGCGTGGCCACCGCCGCCCGGCGACTCGTGGACCATCACGGCTTCCCCACCGTCGTCGAGCAGACCACTGACCGCCGCGAAGCCCTGCGCGACGCCGACGTCGTCATCATCACCTTCCAGGTGGGCGGCATCGACTCCTACCGGCACGACGTCGAGATCCCGCGGCGCCACGGCATCGACCAGGCCGTGGGAGACACCCTGGGCCCCGGCGGAGTGTTCCGCTTCCTGCGCTCCGTGACCGCTTATGAGGCGATCGCCGAGGACGCAGTGGAGCTGTGCCCGGACGCGCAGTTCATCAACTACGCCAACCCCATGGCCATGGCCACGGCCTATCTCAACGCCAGAGAACTGCGCACCGTGGGACTGTGCCACAGTGTGCAGGGCACCACCCGGATGCTGGCCCGCACCCTCGGAGTGCCTTATGACGAGGTGACCTTCACCAGCGCCGGCATCAACCACCAGGCCTGGATCCTCTCCTTCCGCCGCGGGGACGAAGACCTCTACCCGCGGCTGCGGGACGTCATGGGCGGCCGGCATCAGCGCGGCCGGGCGGCGTCATCCCTCACCGCCGACGACGGCGACCACAGCGGCGAGGCCGAGGCGGCCAGCGACTACGAGGGCGGCAACGAGCAGGTCCGCACCGCGATCATGCAGACCTTCGGGCATTTCCAGACCGAGTCCAGCCACCACGCCTCCGAGTACCTGCCCTATTTCCGCAAGAACCCCGAGCTGGTGGAGGAGTACATCCCCAGTCGCTGGGACTACTTCGAGATCTGCGCCGCCCACGACGCCTCCGGGGACCTCGGCGACCAGCTGGCCGAGCTCAAGGCGGAGCTGAAGCCTTCGCTGGAGTACGGGGCGATCATCGTCAACTCGATGATCACCGGAGAGCCGGCCGTGGTGCACGGCAACGTGCCCAACAGCGACGCCGGCTTCGCCCCCGGCGCGCAGGGATCGGTCATCACCAACCTGCCGGCGACGGCCTGTGTGGAGGTGGCCTGCCTGGTGGACGGCGCCGGCCTGCGCCCGACCCGATTCGGCGACCTGCCCCCGCAGCTGGCCGCGGTGAACCGGACCAACGTCAACGTGCAGGAGCTCGCCGTGCGCGCCGCGCTGGAGGGATCACGCGAACACGTGCATCACGCCGTCGCCCTGGACCCGCTCACCGCCGCGCTGCTCACCGTGGAGGAGATCCACCAGATGACCGAGGAGCTGCTCGCCGCGCATGCGGAGCTGCTGCCGGAGACGCTGCGGAGCTGAGCGATGCCCCTGCACCGAGAAGGACGGACACGATCATCGACAGGAGATCGTGGACCGACCCGGCGGCGGTTCATCGCGCTCGCCGGCATCTCCGCAGCCGGCGCCCTGGCCGCCTGCACCGGCGAACCCACCGGGACGACCCACCTGAGACTCTCGTCCTGGAACATCCCTCTGGACCTCGAGTCCTACCAGCAGATGGCCGACGAGTTCGTCGCCGACCACCCCGGGACCTCCGTCGCCGTCGAGGTGACCACCGGTCAGTTCCACCAGTGGTTCATCACCCGGCTGGCGGCCGACCTGGCCCCGGACATCATCCGCATCACGCCACAGCAGATCGGACGATACGCCGCCAACGGCAGCCTGGTGGACCTCTCCTCGGCGATCCCAGACAGCTATCGGCAGGACTACTCGGACGCCTTCTGGGCCATCGGGGACCGGGAGGACGGCCTCTACGGCGTCTTCCAGCACACCGACAACTTCATCACCTACTACAGGCATGACGTGATGGAGACGATCGGCGTCACCCCGCCGGGGAGACTCCAGGACGCCTGGACGTGGCAGGAGTTCCTTGAGATCACCGAGGAGGCCAGGAAGGTCACCGGCGGCTACGGGTTCGGCTACGGCTGGACAGGGCCAGAGACCGCCTACCGGTGGATGCCTCTCATCCACCAGAACGGCGGCACGTTCCTGGGCGACGACGGCGAGACACCTTCTATGGACACGCCGGAGGCGATCGAGGCGCTCTCGTTCGGGCGGCGCTGGTACGCCGACGGCCTGGTCTCCCCGGGGAACATGGCCAAGTCCGGTGGCGGGGACGTCGCACGGAACCTCTTCCTGACCGGCCAGATCGGCCTCATGCTCAACAACCCGGAGTCCATCGCTCAGCTGGACGAGGAGATGCCGGACGAGTGGGGCACCACGTACATGATCAGGAACTCCCAGGAGGCCTCCGACCTCGGAGGAAACGCATTGGCCGTCACACGCTCGTCCAAGCACCCTGAGCTCGCGGCCGAGCTGGTCGCCCACATCACGAGTCGCGAGAAGGTCATCACGTTCTGCCAGCACGGGAACTGGCTCCCCGCACGCGCCTCGCTCGACGCCGATGACATCGGATACTCCGCCCACCCGGAGACGATGCAGCGGTTCATCGACCAGGGCACGACCATCCCGATCGAGATGGTCCGCGCCCAGACAGGTCGCTTCTTCAGCTCCCTGAACGCCGTGTTCGCCGACTTCCTCGACCTGTGCTTCCTCGGTGAGCTCTCACCGGACGAGACGGCCCGACAGATGATGGAGGCGATGGAGAGTGTCACTGATCAGTGAAGCCCCACGGCGGGCCCCAGGCCGCCCGGCGGACCAGGAGGCCGTCCCCGCTGGCCGAGCAGGCCGAGCAGGCCGCCCAAAGCAGCTCCGACGACGCCGCCGACCTCGCACCACGGCCCCCTACGTGTTCATCGCCCCGGCGGCGGTGCTGTTCCTGACCTTCGCGCTGCTGCCGATCATCATCGCGGTGACGCTCAGCTTCCAGGAGACCACGGCACTCGGAGGCGGTGACTGGGTGGGCCTGGACAACTACGCGACGATGACGCAGGACCGCCTCCTGATGACCGCGCTGACGAACACGCTCGTGTTCACCGTCGGAACCGTCCCGACCTCCATGGGGATCGGACTGGCGCTCGCCGTCGCGCTCAACCGAAACCTCCCGGGACGATCGATCCTCCGAGCCGCGTTCTTCGTCCCGATGGTCGCCGCCGGCGTCGTGGTCGGCGTCGTGATGTCCTGGATATTCCATGGCGACTACGGGGTCGTCAACAACGTCCTCGCAGCTCTCGGAGTCGACCGGGCACCCTGGCTGACCTCGCCGCAGCTGGCCATGTTCACGCTCATCGCCGTCGTCGTCTGGACGCGCATCGGATTCTGCATGGTGATCTATCTGGGCGCCCTGCAGTCGGTGCCCACCGAGCTCCAGGAGGCCGCGACGGTGGACGGGGCGTCCGCCTGGACCCGCTTCCGCAGCATCACCTGGCCCCTGCTCGGCCCGACGACCTGGATCCTCCTCATCCTGAACGTGGTGTTCTCCATCCAGGCCTTCGACGTCATCTACGTCATGACAGGAGGCGGGCCCGGGTTCTCCACGACAGTGCTGATCCAGTACATCTTCCGGTCGGCGTTCGCCGACGCCCGCATGGGATACGCCGCGGCACTCGGCCTGCTCCTCGTGGCGATCCTCCTGGTGTTCACCGTCCTGAGACAGCGTGCCGCACGACGCGCAGAGGAGATCGCATGAGAACCGGCGACCCCAGAACCAGCCGCCGCAGACGCCGCTGGGCCCTGACGGCAGCCCTGGCGGCGCTGGCCGTCGTCATGGTGTTCCCCATCTACTGGATGGCCGTCACCGCCTTCACGCCCGGGGGACAGTCCCAGTCCCAGGAGCCCTACCTGTGGCCCACGGAGTCCACCACGCAGAACTTCACCGAGGTCTTCACCGAGCAACCCGTCTGGCAGTGGCTCGGGAACTCGCTGTTCATCGCAGGGCTGGGCACCGCACTGAGCGTCTGCGTCTCCCTGGGAGCCGGCTACGCCCTCGCGAAGTTCCGCTTCTGGGGCCGGGGCGTCATCTACGCGTCCTTCCTGGTGACGATCATGATGCCCATCCAGGTGACACTGGTCCCCGCCTTCCTCATCGTCGCCCGCATGGGCCTGGTCGACTCTCCGTGGGCGGTGATCCTGCCGACTCTGTTCGACGTCGTCGGCATCTTCATCGCCAGGCAGTACATGCTCGGCCTTCCCGACGCGCTGTTGGAAGCCGCAAGGCTCGACGGCGCCGGCGAGTTCAAGACATTCATGAAGGTGGTGCTGCCCACCTGCGGACCCCTGGTCGGCGTGCTGGTCATCCTCGGCTTCATGACCCGATGGAACGACTTCCTCTGGCCCCTGGTGGTGCTGCAGGGCAATGAGAACCTCACCGTGCCGGTGGGACTGTCCACGCTGACCAACAATCCTGCCTTCAGCTCCCCGTGGGGTGCGGTGATGGCCGTGGCCACGGTGACGGTCCTGCCGCTGCTGGCGGTGTTCCTGATCTTCCAACGGCAGTTCGTCCAGGGGATCGCCAACACCGGGATCAAATGAGGGTCGCTCATCCGGAGCTGAGCGGGACCGGCTCCGGGCGCTTCGCCGTGGTGGTCATGACGACGGCGCGGCCCGACTCGGCAGAGGCCAGCAACCCCTCCATGACCTCCAGCACGTGGAGGCCCAGCTCGCCCTGGGACCGGCCCTTCCGGGGGTCCCCGTCCCAGGCGCCGGACCAGAGCAGGTCAGCGATCCCGTACCCCCGGGAGGCTCCCCGGTAGCCGGCGGAGACGGGCAGCTCCTGCCACGGGGCTCCTCTGCGGGCCAGGGAGACCGTTCCGTCGAAGTGGTTCGGGTCCGGCACCGCCAGCGCCCCCTCCGTGCCCTGGATCTCGATCGGCGCCGCGTGGGTGGCGGCGCCGTCGAAGCTCATCACCACAGTGGAGACGGCGCCGCCGGCGTGGACGAGGGCCCCGGTGACGTGGCTCGGCGTCGTCACCGGGATGCGCTCGCCGGTGCGTGGACCGGAACCGATGATGCGTTCGTCCCGCAGGGCGCTGGCCGCGCCGATCACCTGCTGCACCGGCCCCAGCAGGGTGACCAGGGCGGTGAGGTAGTAGGGGCCCATGTCCATCAGGGGCCCGCCGCCGGGCTGGTAGTAGAAGTCCGGGTTCGGGTGCCAGGCCTCGTGCCCGGGGATGATCAGCGTGGCCGTGGCGCTCGTCGGGGTGCCGATGCGGCCGGCGTCGAGCGCGGCACGGGCGGTCTGCACGCCGCTGCCCAGCACGGTGTCCGGGGCGCTGCCGATCACCACCTGCGCCCGGCGCGCCTGGTCGAGCACCTCGCGCCCGGCCGCGACGTCGGCCGCGAAGGGCTTCTCCACGTACACACCCTTGCCCGCGCGGATCGCCGCCGAGGACACCTCGGCATGGGCCTGAGGGACCGTCAGATTGAGCACGACGTCGACGTCGGCACGGCCGAGCAGCCCGTCCAGGTCCTCGGCCGCCGCGCCGTGGGCGGTGGCCACCGCCTCGGCCCGGCTCAGGTCCAAGTCGGCGACGGCCGTGAGCTCGAGAGCGTCCAGTCGACTGATGGTCTTCAGGTACTGGCCGCTGATGTTCCCCGCACCGACCATGCCGATGCGCACGCGGCCGCCCTTCCCGTTCACCGGCTGGCCCACAGCATCCCCCGCTCAATGATGGTGCGCACACTGGGGTGCTCCAGGACCTCCACCCGATGGCCGGGGGTGGAGACGAAGATCCTCCCCTTCCCCCACCGGCGGGTCCAGATCGCCGGATTCACATGGGGGCGCTCCCACTCATCGAAGCTGCGGCGCGGCAGGGTGGTGGTGGCCAGCACGTCGATCAGGTCGTCATGGAGCACCCAGTACTGTTCGGTGACCAGCTCGAAGCTCTCCAGGCCGCGGGTGATCGGGTGGTCCTGCGCCTCAGGCAGGATGTCCACGCGGTAGGGGATGTAGAAGTCCGACTGCTTCCCGGTGCGTTCGGCCGGGGGCACGGGCGGATGGTGGGCGAACTGCCCGCCGATGAGCTGCAGGTAGGCGTCGCTGCTCCGATACGAGTCCGCGATGCCTCCGTGCCAGCCGGCCAGCCCGGCACCGCCGGCGACGGCGGCCCGCAGCCCCTGGACCTGGTCCTTCTCGATGGTGGACATGGTCATGCACTGCACGATCAGGTCCACCCCGGACATCGTGTCCTCCTCGGCGTACACCGCCGGGGACTCGTGCACCTGGCAGTCGTAGCCGCTCTGCCTCAGGAACGGCAGAAACAGCTCGGTGGCCTCCACAGGCTGGTGGCCCTCCCAGCCGCCACGGACGATGATCGCTCTCTTGGTCATGGTGTCTCCTCTGGGGATCGTCGGCCGCCGCGTCAGCGGGCCACGGGCGTGTAGCGGCTGGCATCAGCCGCGCTGGCCTCCACCGCATGGAGGACTCGCTGCACGTCCAGCGCCTCCTGGAAGTCCGGCCGGGCAGGCTCCTCCGTGTCCAGGGCGGTGAGCACATCGGCCACCTGGTGGACGAAGAGGTCCCCGTAGCCCAGTCCGTGCCCGACAGGCCACCAGTGGTCCGTGTACGGGTGGACGGCGTCGGTGACGTGGATGGTGCGGAACCCCTGGGCCTCTTGGGGGTCCGCGCCGTCGAAGTACTCGAGCTGGTTCATCCGCTCGAAGTCGAAGGCCACCGATCCCTTGTTGCCGTTGATCTCCAGGCGGTTGGCATTGCGTCGGCCGAGCGCGAACCGGGTGGCCTCGAAGACTCCGACGGCCCCGCCGGAGAATCGAGCGGTGAAGGCGGCGGCGTCGTCGACGGTGACCGGGCCCCGCTCCCCGGACAGGTCCCCCGCGCCTCCGAGCCCCTGGGATGAGCCGGAGACCGGACGGGAGGTCACGAAGGTGTGCATCAGTGCTGAGACACCCTCGATGTGCTGGCCGCTGACCCATTGCGCGGCGTCGACGGAGTGGGCGCCGATGTCGCCCAGCGCCCCGCTGCCCGCGGTCTCCTTGTCCAGCCTCCAGGTCAGCGGGGCATCGGCGTCGGAGAGCCAGTCCTGCAGATACTGAGCCCGGACGTGCCGGATCTCCCCGAGACGACCCTCCTCCACGAAGCGTCGGGCCAGCGCCAGGGCGGGGGTGCGACGGTAGCTGAACCCGCAGAAGGTGCGGACCCCGCGCTGGGCGGCCTGGGCCGCGGCGGCCGCCATCGACTCCGCCTCGGCCACGGAGTTCGCCAGCGGCTTCTCGCAGAGCACGTGCTTGCCGGCGGCCAGCGCCGCCTCGGCGATCGCCGCATGGGTGTCTCCGGGAGTGCAGATGTCGACGACGTCGATGTCCGGCCGGGTCACGGCGGACCGCCAGTCGGTCGCGATCTCGGGGATGCCCAGGCGGTCGGCGGCAGCCTGGGTGCGTGCCTCGTCCCGCCCGACGAGCAGCGTGGCCTCGGGCTGCCGGGGCAGATCGAAGAAGCGCGGCGCCGTGCGCCACGCATGGGCATGGGCGGCACCCATGAAGGCATGACCGATGATGGCGATCCGCACTGGCTCGGGCACTCTGGACTCCTGATGAAAATACGTACAGTGGCGAAACTAACTCTATCGATACATCGGCCGCCCCACCAGGCCTTGACATGCAAGTAAGCTCTTGCCTAATCTCTGGTGGCATGGCCGACGTCTTCAAAGCCCTCGCCGACCCCACGCGCCGGGCGATACTCGACGGACTCACGGAGAACGAGGAGCAGACGCTGTTCGAGATCTGTTCGCGGCTCTACGCGACCCAGCGGCTGAGCTCCTCGCGACAGGCGATCTCCCAGCACATCTCCGTACTCGAGGAGTCCGGCCTGGTGGAGACCTCCCGCCGGGGCCGCTACAAGCTCCACCGCATCAACACGGCGCCGCTGGAGCCGATCGTGACGCGCTGGCTGCGACCGACAACGCCGGCCCCGACTGCCGACACGCCAGAGACACCCCCACCCACACCCGAGGAGAACCCCTGATGAGACTCCACCAGTTCAGCGTCCTGGTCGACGACCAAGACACGGCACGCACGTTCTACACCGAGATCCTGGGCTTCCAGGTGCGCCATGACATTCCGATGGGCGAGGCGCGGTGGCTGACCGTCGTCTCTCCGGAGGACCCCGACGGCACCGAGCTGGTCCTCGAGCCCAGCATGCATCCGGCCGTCCCTCCCTTCAAGGAAGCCCTGGTGGCCGACGGCATCCCCTTCACGTCCTTCGCCGTGGACGACGTCCACGCGGAGCACGCGCGCCTCACCGGCCTGGGCGTGGAGTTCACCCAGCCCCCGATGGACGTCGGCCCGGCCATCATGGCGGTGCTGGACGACACCTGCGGCAATCTCATCCAGCTCCTCCAGCACAAGACGTGAACGCCCGCCGCGGGCTCACAGCACCCTGCGGGCCCCGTCGGCCGGGGGCGCCCGGAAGACCGCAGGGGCGCTGAAGCCGACCTCGGCGAAGGCGGCCGTCACGGCCTCCTCGACCTGTTGATGCACGCCCAGCGGTGCCAGTGCGATCACACAGCCGCCGAAGCCCCCACCGGTGATCCGGGCGCCGAACACCCCGGCGCCGGAGACGACGTCGAACGCCAGGTCGATCTCTGGGACGGTCACCTCGTAGTCGTCCCGCAGGGAGAGATGGGAGCCACGCATCCGCTCCCCCACGCCGGCGAGGTCTCCGTCGCGCAGCAGGTCCACAGCCTCGGAGACTCGCCGATTCTCGGTGATGACATGCCGGGCACGATGCCGCAGCGTCTCATCGGTCAGCGGTGCCAGCAGCTCCGCCACCTCGGTCTCGGTGTCGCTGAGCTCCCGCAGGGACGTCACGCCGAGCGTGTCCGCGGCCTCCTCACACTGCCGGCGGCGCTCGGCGTACTCGCCGTCTACCAGCCGGTGCGGGGCGCGGGTGTCGATCACCAGCACCTCTGCGTCGCCCGTCGGCGCCAAAGGGACCAGGGTCGGCGTCAGCGAGCGCGTGTCGAAGAGCACCGCATGCCCGGCCTCGCCGAGCATCGAGATCATCTGATCCATCAGCCCGCAGGGCATGCCGACGAAGTCGTTCTCCACCAGCTGGGCGATGCGCGCCAGCGCCAGCGGCTCCAGCACGGTACCGGAGAGCTCGACGACGGCCAACCCCACCGAGCACTCCAGCGCCGCCGAGGAGGACAGCCCGGCCCCGTGCGGCACCGTCGAGTCGATCAGCAGATCCACGCCGACGACGGCGACGTCGGCCTCGCGCAGGCCCCAGCACATGCCGGCCACATAGGCGGCCCAACCGTCCACACTGCCCGGGCGCAGGCCCTCCAGGGCGAACTCCGCAGTCTCCTCGGTGAAGAGCGAATGCACCCGTACCTGGCCGTCGCCGCGCCGACGAGCGGCCACATAGGTGGACTGCGGAAGGGCGAAGGGCAGCACGAAACCCTCGTTGTAGTCCGTGTGCTCGCCGATCAGGTTCACCCGGCCTGGTGCGGCCCAGACGCCGTCGGGATCCTGGCCGAAGACCTCCCGGAAGCCGCTCTGCAGCGCCTGTGCCCGGACGCGGTCGTCCTGCTGGTTCACGTCGTCCCTCCCGATTCGCGCAGCCGCTGAGCCATCTGCTCCGGCGGGATGTCATTGATGAACACGCCTACCCCGGACTCCGAGCCGGCCAGATACTTGAGCTTGTTCTCCGCCCGGCGGATGGAGAACAGCTGCAGGTGGAGGCGGAAGTCCGTGTCCCCGGCAGAGGCGGGCGCCTGCTGCCAGCCCGAGATGTAGGGCAGGGCCGTGCCGAAGAGCCGGTCCCCACGCTGCAGGATGTCCAGGTAGAGGGCGGCGAAGTCATCGCGCTCGGCATCGGAGAGTTCCGGGAGGGTGCGCACCGCCCGGTGGGGCATGAGGTGGACTTCCACCGGCCAGCGCGCCCAGGCGGGCACGAACGCCGTCCAGTGCTCGGTGCGGGAGATGATGCGCTCTCCCGCGGCCTGCTCAGCGGCCAGGGTCCGGGCGAAGAGGTCCTCCCCGGTGGCCTTCCGCGTGGCCCGCGCGGACTCGAGCATCCGGGCGGTGCGCGGGGTGGGGAAGGGGTACCCGTAGATCTGCCCGTGCGGGTGGTGCAGCGTCACGCCGATCTCCTCGCCCCGGTTCTCGAAGCAGTAGACCTGATCCACTTCGGGCAACGCCAGCAGCGCGGCCGTGCGATCCGCCCAGGCGTCGACGACGGTGCGCAGCCTGCGCGGATCCAGTTGGGCCAGCGAGGTGGTGTGCTCCGGGGTGAAGCAGACGACCTCGCAGCGCCCCGCCCCCGGGTGCCGCAGCGCGGTGAGGTCCTCCCCGGCGGCGAGCGCCTGCTCCGGCTTGTCCAGCGGCAGCTCCGGACCTCCGGCCAGCGAGGGGAACCGATTCTCGAAGACGACGACGTCATAGTCGTCCTGCGGGATCTCGGTGGCCCGCTCGTCGGTGGTCGGGCACAGCGGGCACAGGGCCGTGGCCGGCTTGTGCGTGCGGTGCTGGCGCGCCGCCGCCACCGCCACCCATTCCCCCAGGTAGGCGTCCCAGCGCAGCTCGGAGCCTCCGCCGGGGCGGACGATGTCTCGGGTGTCGTGGACGGTGCGGGTGCGGGGGACGTCGTCGTAGAAGAAGATCTCGCGGCCGTCGGCGAGGGTGGCCTGGGTTCTGTTCACCGGTGCTCTCTCCTGAGTGGGCGGGGTCCGACGAGGATGACCTCGTCGATGTGGTCGCGCAGGGCGGCGGCCGCCTCCTCGGAGAGCGCGTCGTCGAGGATGACGGTGTCGACGTCGGCCAGTTCGGCGAAGGTGGAGATGCCCAGCACCCCCCACTTGCTGTGGTCCGCCAGGACGATCCGACGCTGGGCGGTGGCGAGCAGCGCCCGGTTGGTCTCGGCCTCGAGGAAGTTGGGGGTGGTGAACCCTTCTGGGACGGCGACCCCGTGGGCGCCCAGGAAGGCCAGGTCGACATGCAGCGTGCGCAGCGAGGCCGCCGCCAGGGGGCCCACCAGGGCGTCTGAGGGAGTGCGAACTCCGCCGGTGAGGATCACCGTGCGGTCCGGCCGGGGGTCGGCCTGGAAGACGTCGGAGATGCGCGTGGAGTTGGTGACCACAGTGAGGTCCTCGACGGCACGCAGCCGGCGGGCCAGCGCCCAGGTGGTGGTGCCGGCAGAGAGCGCCACGGAGGTCCCGGGCTGCACGAGCTGGGCGGCCTCTTCGGCCACGGACGCCTTCTCCGCCTCCATCTGCACCGACTTGACCTCGAAGCCGGGCTCCTCGGTGCGGCGTGTCTGACTGAGCACGGCGCCGCCGTGGACCTTGACGACCAGGCCGCGTCCGGCGAGCGCATCGAGGTCACGCCGGATGGTCATGTCGGAGACGCCGAACTGGTCCACCAGTTCGGTGACGCTGACGGCTCCTCGGCTCTGGACGATCTCGGTGATGCGGGTCTGACGCTGAGCTGCCAGCATATGGGTGCCTCACTGGGTCGAGTAACGCGTATCACAGCTATTGAACCATCACATTCAAACATGAATCAACACGAACGCGACAGTTCAGCCCGTGACCACCACCCGTTCGCGTCGGATGAGTCGGGCCGACCGCACCACGACACCGTCCTCCACCTCCCGTACTGACGGATGGACCCACACGCCTGTTGCGGCGCACCAGGGCAGCAGCTCCAGGGTCAGCGGACCACGCCGGAGCGCATCCCGCCACGGAGTCAGATCGATCTCCCACTCCCGGCCATGCCAGAAGTGGTCACTGATCAGCCGGTCCCCGAGTCGAGCACGGCCGACGTCGCCGGTCCAGTCCACGCGCAGGAGCAGCTGTCCGGACCCTTGGCCCCCGTCCTCCAGATGCTCCTCGGGGATCGACAGCTCCACGAGCGCGGCGCCGCTGAAGTCCGTGGGAGCCGCGAGCCTCTCCTCCGGGCCGCCCACCCTGGGCTGCGGGGCCGTCGCCGGCAGGACCAGACTGCGACACAGCACCTCCTGCTGCCCCGCTCGCGGCGCGGACACCAGCCGACGCCGCCACCGCGGCAAGGTGCCGGCGCCCTGCCAGACGTCGAGCGTCACCTCGGGCTCCTCGGTGTGGACCACCAGCCGGGTCGCGGCGGGGCGCACCGAATCAGCGGGCACCGGCTCAGCGTGCACCGGCTCAGCGTGCACCGGGGCGGAGCAGAGCACCATCGACTCCCGGCCGTCCACGGGCAGCACGGCGAGCTGGTCGGCGGTGGCCTCGTCGAGGATCAGCAGGCGGACGCTCCCGCAGGTCAGCAGGACCTCCGGACCGGGGTCGGCGGTCAGCTCGACGAACGTGTCGCCGTCATCGGTGCCGGTGGCACGGCACGGACCGGAGACCTCCACCACCCCGGCGAGCAGCAGCTGCACCGGGATCCCGCGCCGCGCCGTGAGCACGACGACGGCGCCGCCCTCCTCCTCGAAGCGGGTCAGCAGCTCCGCGGTGGCGCTGACCAGCCGGGTACGGTCATTCAGCGGTAGGTTCACCGGCCACACGGTGGAGATGCCGGCCGGCAGATCCACCGGCTCATGGGGCACCAGCTGGGAGGAGTCCAGCCCCTGCTCGGGACCGAGGCGCAGCTGCAGGGCGGGCTGAGGGTCGAGGTGGCCGTCGGGGACGTAGGTGCTGAGGAAGAGGTAGCCGGAGTCGCCGTCGGAGCGGACCGCCCAGCGCAGGCTGTGCGAGTCCTCCGCGGACCCGCCCCCGACCCGGCTGCGCATCGCGGCCAGCCGGTGCCCGTCCGCGGCGAGCCACAGGTGCTGGCGCCGCAGCATCTCGTAGTGCGGACGGACGCGGCCGTGCTCCCCGATGGGTGCACCGAAGTCGTAGCTGATCTGCGGGACGTCGTTGGGGTAGCCGGTGGCCTGCGACTCCTGCTCGCCGTCGGGATGCGCGGCTCCGCCCCCGAACGGGTTGCTGCCGCCGGCGTACATGTAGAAGCCCTGCCACACGGAACCGCTGCCGATGGTGGCCAGGGCGAGGGCGGCCACGTCCTCCCCGCTGACCAGCGGGCGTCGGTGATAGGCCACGTGCATGCCGCCGCCGAGCTCACAGGTGAGGAAGGGGGTCTGCGGGTCCGGGGACTGCGGAGCAGTCGGGAGCGGTGCCGCGGACGGTGAGACCGGCGTGGCCTCGGCGGCCAGTGCCCGGGCGACGTCGTCGCCGACTCCGAGATCATCGCGGACCTCCTCGTAGTGAAAATGGACCCGGCAGAACGACGGCCATGCGGTCAGCGAATCCGCCCAGAACCCGTCCGCGTAGCCGCTGCACACCGGCAGCAGGCTCTCAGGCAAGCGGGCGCCGCCCCATCCGGTGGCGGTCCACAGCGGGACCTGCAGCCCCAGCTCCTCAGCCATGGTCCGGAGGGTGGCCAGATGCTCGGGCTGATCTGCCAGCTCGTTCTCGATCTGAGCGGCGATGACCGGGCCGCCGTCGTCGTGGGTCAGCCCTTCCAGCTGGGCGACGATCTGCGCGTAGAAGGCACGCACCCGCCCCAGGTACTCCGGATGGTCGCGCCGGGTGGGGACTCCCGAGCCCACCAGCCAGTCCGGGAAGCCGCCGTGGCGCACCTCGCCATGGGACCAGGGGCCCAGGCGGACGACAACTTCGAGCCCGTGGGCCGCCGCACGGCGGATGAAGCGCCTCAGGTCACGGGGCCCGGACCAGTCGAACTCCCCGGGACGAGGCTCATGGTGTCTCCAGAAGACGTAGGTCGCCACCGAGGTGAGCCCGCCGGCGCGGGCCAGGCCCAGCACGTCCGACCAGCGCTCCGGGGAGATGCGGCTGTAGTGGATCTCCCCGGTGACGGGGAACCAGGGCACACCGTCCCGGGCGATCCAGCGCGGGGTGACGGTGATGTCGGCGGACGGGTTCATGCTCCTCCTGGTGCTGGGTCCTGCTCGTGCTGGGTCCTACTCGTACTGGATCCTGCTGGTGCTGGCCGGGCATGCGAGCAGGGCGGCCCCTCTGCTGAGGGACCACCCTGAGGGCTCATCCGAACCCTGACCCGCAGTCGCGGTCTCGACCGAGCCGAGGCGACTGATCAGCGCAGCTCGGCCTCCATCTCGGAGATCATGTTCTCCGCCGCGTCCTCGGGCGACTGGCGGTCGAAGAACACCTCCATCTCGTAGCGGTAGATGATGTCCTGCAGGCCGGAGAAGCCGAGCGACGGCACCGGCTCCGGTCCGGCCAGCTCATCCTCGATCTCCTCGATGAACTCGGCGGAGGTCAGGTCCGGACCCTCCAGCTCGGGCAGGATGGCCTCCCGCACCGAGTTGTTCCCGGGCAGGCCACGGTCCACCAGGTTCAGCAGCCCGGCCTCCTCGGAGTTGACGAAGTAGTCGATGAACAGCTGCGCCTCTTCCGGGTGGTCGGTGGTGGCCGAGGCCGACATCAGCATCGAGGACTTGTACCACATGCCGTTGTCCTCCGCGCTGCCGGTGCTGCTGGGGAACCGCAGCAGCTCCAGGTCCACCCCGGCGGCCTCAGAGAGGCCGTTGATCTGATTGGTCCACCACGGAGCCATGGCGACCTGACCGGTGCCCAGCAGGGACTGGTCCGGGCCGCTGGACTGGTTCTCGGACATCACGGCGGCCGAGGGGATCCCGTCGTCCACCATGTCCAGGTAAAACTGGAAGTACTCTGCTGCGTCGGCGGCGTCGAAGCCGATCTCACCCTCGTCGGTGGTCATGTGCTTGTCCTGCTGACGCAGCCAGACCTGGAAGCCGCCGGGCTCATTGGGGTCGTTGGTGCCGTAGCCGTCGTCGAGGTTCTCGCTCAGCTCGGCGCTGATCTCGGCGAAGTCGTCCCAGGTCCACGTGGTGTCGTCCGGCATCTCGACACCGGCCTCCTCGAAGAGCTCCGGGTTGGCGATCAGGGCCAGCGAGTTGATCCCGGTGGTGATGCCGAACTGGCCGTCCTCCGTGCGCCCGTTGTCCACCGAGTCCTGGTCGAACTCGGAGACATCGACGTCGCTGAGGTCCAGCAGGGCACCTCGATCGGCATACTCCCGCAGATACTTGTCGTCCATCTGGATGATGTCGGGCATGTCTCCAGCCGCAGTCTGGGTGGCCAGCTGGTCCCAGTAGCCGTCCCAGTCGCCATACTCGTCGGCTACGGTGATGTGCGGGTGCTCCTCCTCGAAGGCGTCGATGATCTCCTGGGTGGTCTGGTGGCGTGAGTCCGAGCCCCACCAGGTGAAGCGCAGCTGGACGTCCTCGTCTCCACCCGCCTCACCCCCTCCTCCGCCGTCGGCGTCGCCGCCGCAGGCCGTCAGGGCCACGGCGGACAGGGACGTCACGGCCACAATCCTGGAAAGTCGCGTGAAGTTCTTCATAGGTTCCTCATTCATCGAACGGTACGGTGCGAAGCCCCGCCGGCCACGGTCGATGCGAGATGTGATCAGCATCACCCAGCAAGCGGTTTCCATGACTGTAGGGCGGCGGCTGACGGCGCGTCAACGACGTTCCACCGGTTCACCATTGCCGCTTCGACATGCAGTGATTCACTCCGCGTATGAACAATGCCGCTCAACTGAGCATTCGTGCATCACTGAGCCGGAGGGGGACGCCTCCCGGACAATCCGGGCCGACCAGCAGAGGCCTCTGACCTGGCCCTCTCCCGCACCTGAGCGAGGGCCGCTCACGCCTGGCGCCCGATGAGCAGCCCGTCGAACTCCTGAGCGAAGAACTCGGCCGAGGCGCGCATCCGGCACACCATCTGGGCGCCGTCGCCGACGTGGACGAGCAGCTGGATCTGCGCGAGCCAGTCCCCCACGACGTGCGCGTGGACGGAGAGCGTATTCCCGTCGAGCCAGGCCCCGGAGGTGTGCGTCTCGTAGCCGTAGCCGGGCAGATCATGCCGCGCGTGCCCGCCATACCGATAGGGGAACCTCAGGCGTCTCCCGTCCGCGGTGCGCAGCGTCAGCTCGCCGAGATCCCCGGTGGAGCGGATCTCCAGGCCGACGAGCTCCTCCCCGGCCCCAAGCGCCTCGGACTGCCTGCCGGGCCCGGTCTCGAGGGCGAAGCTGGCGCGGTAGGTGCCGGCGTCATGGGCGAGCCACATCGGCAGCGGGGCCCCGGAGACCCCGGCGAGCTCGCGTGGGGCGGTGACGTCGTCGGGAATCTCCAGCAGCGGGGCCGGACCGTCGGCCACGGGACCCGAAGCCCCTTCGCGGACCTCACCCGGGGCTGCCCCGACCTGTTCCGCGAGCGGATCGAGCAGCTCGCCCCACAGCGTGTCGTGGAGGAGCTGAGCGTCGGATTCGATGTGCTGGTTGTCCCCGGTCACGACGACGGCGGCCTCCAACCAGGGCACCACGAGCATGATCTGCCCGCCCATCCCCCAGGCGGCGAAGCTCTGCCGGCGGCATCGCCAGAACTGGTGGCCGTAGCCCAGCTGCGCCTCCGGGTGGGCGAAGCCGCCGGCGACGGTGGGCGTCTGGACACTGGTGGCGGCGCACAGGAACTCCCCGGAGATCACCTGCCTCCCGCCCGCGCGGCCCTGCTGCAGGCAGAGCTGGGCGATGCGGGCGAGGTCCCGTGGGGTGGCCAGCAGCCCGGAGCCGCCGTGGGCGACCCCGGCCGGGTTCTCAGCGACCTCTCGCCAGGTGGGATGGTGGTCGAAGGCCTCCGAGGGGAGTCCCAGGGGGCTCCGCAGGGCGCGCAGCGGGGCCTCCATGCCCAGATGCCGGCCGATCCGCTCGGCGAAGAACTCCTCGAAGGGCAGCCCGGTGAGCCGCTCCACCAGCGCGGTGAGCACCAGGGTGGCCGAGGTGTCATAGGCGAACACCGTCCCCGGCGGACGGCTGGGCGGGACGGTGAAGAAGGTGCGCACCCAGTCCGGGTCCGCGACCTGGGCGTAGGTGCTCTGCCCATGGGCCGTGCGCATGCTCAGCAGGTCCTCCACACGCATCGCCCGCACCCAGGGGTGTGCCCGGGGACGATGCTCAGGGAAGTGGTCCACCAGGAGGTCGTCCAGGGCGAGGGCGCCGTCGTCGACCAGGGCACCGACGGCGAGGGACACCAGCGACTTCCCCGCCGAGTACAGCCGATGCGGCCGCTCGGGACCGTAGGGGAGCCAGTAGGTCTCGTGCCGGAGCTGCCCCTGGTGGACCGCCAGGAGCGAGTGCATGACCAGCCCGTGGGCCTGCAGCCGCGGGATCAGGTGCCCCTCGACCCGCTGACGGAACCAGTCCGCCGTCGGGGACTGCGGTCGGTGCGGCATGGGGACTCCTGGGACAGAGGCGGGGTCTCTCGTGCCGCTCAGCGCAGCGTCTTCTCGAACCACTGGGCGGTGGCGGCCAACGGCACGGAGATCTCAGGGATGTCCGGGTACCAGGCGCGCTCCCACTCCAGGGAGATCCAGCCCGAGCCGCCGGCCAGCAGCCCTCCGATCTCCTCCAGGGGCAGGTCCCCCTCACCGGTGACGGCAGGCTTCCAGTCCTGGGCCATGGAGGCGTCCTTGACCTGCACGTAGTGCACCCGCCCACCCAGCAGACTGGCAGTGGTGGAGGGCTCCTCGCCGTTGATGAACGGATGCAGGATATCCCAGAGCACCCCGACGCGCGGGTCCTCGCCGAAGGGGGCGAGCAGCTCGAGGACGTCCTCGGCGGTGGGGTGGGAGTCGTGGGTCTCCACCAGGAGCTGGACGCCGGTGGACGTGAGGTCCTCCAGCACGGCCTCGATCCGTCGGTGCGCCGCCTGCCGCCCGGCGTGCGTACCGCCGGGGAAGACCCGCACGGACGGTGCGCCCATCACCTCCGCCAGCCGGATCAGGGCCCGCAGCTCCTCGATGACGGCGTCGTCGTCCTCCTCGGTGCCGCCGCAGACCCGCACGTAGCCGGCCAGACAGGAGATCTCCAGCCCCGCGTCGGTGACATGCCGGGCGGCGTCCCGGGCGGCGCCGTCGCCCATCCCGAGAGTCACCTCCTCGTCGGGGTGCACGCGAAGCTCGACACCGTCGCAGCCGTGGTCGAGCGCGGTGCGCACCGACTCCACCACCGGACGGCCGGGCATTCCCAGGGTGCTGACGCTGAGCTTCCAGCTCATGATCCCTCGCCTCCTTCGTGCCGGCTGACCTCCGCCGGGTCGAAGCGCACCGTGGTGAGCACGTCCTCGTCAGTCCAGCGGAAGGACACTCCTTCGGAGGTCACGGTCAGGTCCACCACGCCGACGGCGGAGTCTCCGGCAGCACCGGCCCCACCGACGTCGGCTGTCCGGCCAGTGTCACCGCCAGCCTCACCTGCGGCAAGGCCTGATGACTCGGCCGCGGGCACGCGGCCGCGCAGCTGCGCCCGGGACACCAGCACCGAAGAGCCGCTCACCCCCGCGCGCAGGCACGGGATCTCGCACCATTCGGCGAAGGCGGTGCCCGCCGGGGAGGTCAGCTGCTCGTGGGCCTCCCAGCCGTGGAGCCCTTCCAGCGTGGAGGTGAGTTCACCGCCAGGGGGCACCGCCCAGCCGGTGTGCTGGACCTCCATCGGGAAGCACACCCCGAGGATCCGATCGATGCGGACCTCCTCGGCCCCGCGGGCGACCACATAGGACTCCAGGCGCAGCCCCGGCATGGCCACCGATCCGCCCGGGAAGATGGGCCGGTGCCAGGAGGCTGCCCAGGCCCAGCCGCCACCGCCGCCGGCTCCCAGCGGGTGCAGACGGCACCGTGCGCTGCTGCGCCCACGGAAGCGCAGCGCCACATGGTTGTCCGGCACATCGCCACGGGGGGTCGGGCCGGTGGCGGTGGAGTAGGCCAGCCGGGAGTACAGCGGATCCTCTCCGCGGGCGTCCTCGGCCTGATGGGGCCGCAGGTGGTCGCTGCCGTGATTGTGCACCCGGACGATGCCGTCCTCACGAGTGGCCTGGACGGCCCAGCCGGTGGACGTCATGCCGAAAGCGACGTCGTGATGATCCAGCGGCCGCTCCCCTTCGGCGGCGCTCCACAGCGGAGCATCGGCGGGCAGCAACAGCCCGATCAGTGACTTGGTGGCCCACAGCGGGGAGGCCGGTCCCGAGTAGGGCTGGACCGTGGCAGGGTGCGGGCCGTGCCAGCCGAGGCTGAGCAGCCCGTGCTCGGTGAAGGCCCCCCGGTCCAGGAAGTACTTCAACGTGGAGTTCAGCAGCCGCTTGGACTCCCCCGGGGGCATCGGAGTGTCTCCGGTGACCGCGCCGAGGGCGACGGCGGCGCCGGCTGCGAAGCGGTAGGTCATCGACCGGCCCTGAAAGAGCGGAGCCCCGTCAGCGCCGAAGAGGTGCCGATACTCCTGGAGGAACTCCTCCAGCCGGGTGCCGTGGATCCCGGATTCGCCGCGCAGGTGGGCGTCCAGCACCGGATAGAGGTGCAGCGCCCAGCCGTTGTAGTGGTCGAAGGCCTGACCGTCGCCGTCGGTGTACCAGCCCTGGCCCCTGTCCCAGGTCTCCAGCAGGTGCAGGGCCCGTTCCTGGGCGGCGGCGGTGAGCTCGTCCCCGCGTCCCACGGACTCCAGGAACCCGGCCACCGAGTAGGGGAACAGGTACCAGTTGTTGGGCGCCGGCACCGAGGTGATGGCCCCGCGCAGCCAGGTCTCCACAGAGTCCTGGACATCCTGGTCGAGCTGATCCCACAACCAGGGCCGCGTCAGCCGCAGGGACAGCGCGACGGAGGCGGACTCCACCATGGGCTGGCCCTGCACATCATGATCCCGGATGGTCAGCCACGGCTCGGCCCCGCGGACTCCGGCCGCTGCCGTCCCTGCTCGCAGACCCTCTGCATAGCGTTCCAGCCAGCCGTGCGGGTCAGCGCCATCGGCGCCACGGACCCGGAAGGCGGCCGCCAGCATGGAGCGGGCGAACCCCTCGAGCCCGTCGGATCGGACCCCGCTGCGCGAGGCCCGGCCAGGAAGGTTCAGGTGCGCCCGGCCCGGACTGGCCCAGCGCCAGGCCGAGCCGACGAGGTGGTCGGCCATGGCCTCCCAATGGGCGCGGGTGTACCCGGTGTACGGGCTGGCGTCGCGGTCCTCCTCCGGGAAGAGGATCCCGGATCCGGGCATGGTGGCTCCTGGCTGGACGACATGCGCTCCACCTGAGGTCATCGCGGGTCCCACCTTTCTCTCGCCTACTTCCATTCGTCTCATGTCAGGAGGCCCAACCGGAAGGCCCCAGCCCCGGCGCCGACCCCGACCCCCGACCCCGACCCGGTTGAGATGGTGTGTTTCGGCCGGAAAGACGCCCCCACGAGCGGAGTTCGGGCGGAAACTCACCGGCTCAACGAGAGGGCGGCTCACTCCACCCGCAGGCGCGGGACGGCCAGCAGCCCGGAGGCGACGTCGGCGAGCGCGAGCTCCAAAGCCTGCATGCCGAATCGGCGTCCGTGATGGGCGCGGGCGGTCTCCACCATGCGGGGCAGCCCCTCGTCGGCGGCGAGCCGATGGCTGGTGACGTTGGCGACCTCCACGCTCAGCTCATGCTCCTGGCCCGGGGTGACCAGGTCGGTGAGGTCCAGACGGTAGGGCGGCCTCCAGACCGTGCCGGCCCGGCGCCCGTCCACATGGACCACGGCGATCACCCCCACAGGGGGCTCCACCTCGGCGCGGAAGGAGGCCTCCATGAGGCCACTGGAGGCAGGATCGGCCAGCTGGTGAGGTGCGGCCTCCCCGAAGTCCAGGATGACCTGCCGGCTCCCTTCGGGGACGGTGATCCGGGTGGTGTACTCGGCGGTGCCGGAGTACATCTGCCGGCCATCGATCTGCTCCCACTGGTGCGGCGGGGTGACCTCGGCGGCCGCGTCCTCGTCCGGGAAGCGCACCTGCCAGGTCTCCAGCTCGACGACGGCGCCGGCCGGAACCTCGGCGGCCTCACGGAAGGACACCGGAGGAAGCGCCTGGGGCGCCTCCTCGCCGTGCTGGATCAGCACAGCGGACTCATAGGCCTCCAGGCGCAGATCCAGGTGCCTGGACCCGTGGAGCGGCAGCGCATGGAATCCCAGCACCTGCCCCGTCTCGGGATCCCAGCGCTCCAGCACGTCCCCGGAGAGGGCTCGCTCGGCGTCGTCCCGGAACCTCAGCCGCACCTCAGCCGGCTCTGAACCCGTGTTGGCCACGAAGTGCACCCGGAGGCCTCCTCCCCCGGACCCGTCCATCTCGAGCTGCCGGGTGGTCACGGCCACAGAGTCGTTGGGTGAGCCGTCCCCCCTGCTCAGGCTCACCGGACCGGCCACCCAGCGGGCGGCCTCGGCGGCGGAGTCCACGGCCACACCCAGATGCGCCTCGCCGCCAAGGTCCAGCACGGCGCCTCCGGCCTCGAGCACCGACCTCAGCCAGGCACGGGTACGCTCCGGGATGTCCCGGGCATAAGGAAGCACCACCACAGGGAACCGCGTGGGCTCCAGGCGGTCGACGGCGTCGTCGTCGAAGAGGTCATAGTCCGCCCCGGTGGTGCGCAGGGCATGGGGCAGCTCGTCTCCGATGTGCCGCCGGGTCTCCTTGTAGAGGTCGGTGCGACCGGCCGCCGCGAAGCCGGCGTAGACGTCCCGGGCGGGCACATAGACCCCGACGTCGGAGAGCCGGCTTCCCTGCCGCATGAGCCAGGAGAGCCGGTGGATCGTGCCCCACAGGGCCGGGGCGGCCGCCCACCACGTGTTGCGATCATCGAGCGCCCCGGAGGCGTAGAAGACCCGACCCAAGGTGCCGTCCTCCGGCCGCGGAGAGTTCGGCCAGCCGTGACCGATGAAGTGGTTGATCCCCATCAGCAGGTGATCCTGGGCCTCGGCGAGGATGTCCAGCGGCGTGGAGCGGTACGAGGGCGAATGCGTCCATGTCCACGCCTCGGAGGAGACGACCTGCTGACCGTAGATCTGCCCGGCGGAGCTGGCCCACCGGCAGGCGGTCACCACGTCCCAGCCCCAGCCTTCGCCCTCGAAACGGTCCGCATGGCGGTAGGAGCTCACGGTCGCCGCGGGGACGCCGTAGCCCTGGATGCGGAAGGGCACGCCCCGTGAGCGTGCCCAGTCGCCGAAGACCCGGATGAAGTTCTCCTCCAGCAGCTCGGTGACGGTGCGGTGATGGTCGGCGCGGAACGCGGCGCCGCCCTGCCCGGGCAGCGTGAGCCGCCAGAGGTGAGGCAGGACGTCGTAGCCACGCCGAGCCCTGAACTCCTGAGGGAAGGACGGCGCCCAGTCGGCGTCGTAGACCTCGAGGCTGTCGCAGAAGACAGTGCCTAGGCGCTCGGCCCCCACCGCGTCGACCAGCGGCTCGGCCACGGCGGCGATGTGCGCCCGTGCGGCCTCGGCCGAGAGGTGGTCCAGCGCCCAGCCCTCGGCACCGACGGCCGCACGCTTGAGCGACTGGCGGGTCAGCCGGGAGACAGCCAGGAGCACCACCCGTGGGCCCCGTCCGGCGGGGATGATGAGCTCCTCGCCATCGGTCTCGAGCGGGCTGAAGGACTCCGGGGTCTCGTGGGCGGTGCCGTCTCCGATGTAGCCGGCGATGAACTCGTCGCCGGGCCAGATGGCAGGGATCGGCAGTCGATGCTCTCCCATCGGGACCTCTTCATGGGTCCAGTTGAGCTTCCGTGCCCCGGTGGTCTCGTCCACATGCGGGCCGCCGTAGGGCCACCCCGAGCCGAGGGTGACGTCGAAGCGCAGCCCTCGCTCCTCGGCCGCCTCGGCGGCGTGCCGCAGATCGGCCAGGAAGGTCTCGGAGAGGAAGCGGTCGGTGGTCTCGCTGAGCGGGTACACGACGGCGACCTCCACACCTCCGATCCCAGCCTCGCGCATCCTGTCCAGGTCCCGGACGATGTCCTCCCGATCGACGTCGGGCCCGAACCACCACCAGCGCATCATCGGGCGTGCGGCGGGGTCGGGGGCGCGGAACCCCTCCAGGAGCTCGGCGCGAGCGGCGGGGGTCGACGTCGTGCTGCGCGGATCTGGGGCGGCGGCCGGGGTCATGAGGGGCTTCCCTTCGGGAGTGGGGGTCGGGTGTGCGGACGTGTTGGAGGGGACGACCTCGCACCAGGGCCGTCCCCTCCAAGAAACCCCGTGGGGTCTCCGTCGCCGGGCGGATCACAGGGACCCGACGACGCGCCTGTGGGGCGGGCGGCTGACGCCCGCCGGATCTCAGCCGAGCGTGGACTCGAACTCGGCGTGCATGGCCTCCGCGGCCTCGGCCGGGGTCATCCGTTCGAAGAACACCTCCGCCTCGTACCGGTGGATGACGTCAGCCAGCTGCCCGAAGCCGGTGGCAGGCACCGGTGCGGGCTCTCCGAGCTCGTCCTCGATCTCATCCATGAACTCGGCGGCGGTCGCGTTGGCCTCGTCCATGGTGTCCATCAGCTGGGGCCGGATCTCGGTGTTGGCCGAGAGTCCGCGGTCTGTCATGTTGATCTCCGCCGAGCGCAGATCGTTGACGAAGAAGTCCAGGAACTCCACCACCTCCTCCGGATGATCGGTGCTGGACGAGGCCGAGACCATGCCGGTGTTGTACCACTGCTGGGCATCGGCGACGTCTCCGGTGGGGCTGGGCAGCCGCAGCAGCTCGAGCTCCTCCCCGCCGGCGTCCTGCAGCGCGCCGAGGAGGTTGGTCCAGCTGAACGCCATCGCGGCACCGCCGGACGCCTCCAGGGACTGGTCCTGCGGAGCGGTGAGCTCCTCCACCATGACCTCCGCCGGAGGGTAGGCCCCTGCTCGGCGCAGCTCATCGACGTAGCTCAGATAGTCCTCCAGGTGCTGGACCTCCACACCGAGCTCACCGTCGGCGTCAGTCAGCTGCACGCCCTGCTGACGGACCCACGCCTGCAGCGACTGCGGCTCGGCCGGCCCGGAGGCGCCGTAGACGCCGTCGAGGCTCTCGGTGATCTCCGTGGCGATGTCCGCGAAGTCCTCCCAGGTCCAGGTGGTGTCGTCCGGCATCTCCACCCCGGCCTCCTCGAAGAGCCGCGGATTGACCACCACCGCCACCGCGTTCACCCCGGAGGCGAGTCCGTAGTACTCGCCGTCGATGCTGCCCGACTCGACGATGTCCTCGGGCATGGCGCTGAGATCGACGTCGGAGAGGTCCAGCAGTGCGCCGCGCTCCCCGTATTCGCGCAGGTACGGGGCGTCCATCTGGAAGATGTCCGGAGCCTCGCCGCCGGCGGCCTGGGTGGCCAGCTGATCCCAGAAGCCGTCCCAGTCGTTGTACTCGATGACGACCTCGATGTGCGGATGCTCCTCCTCGAAGACCTCGATGATCTCCTCGGTGTTCTGCACCCGGGTGTCCGAGCCCCAGAAGGCGAAGCGCAGGGTGACATCGTCGTCCTCACCGTCACCGCCACCACCTCCGCCGCCGCAGGCCGTCAGGCCCAGGGCGGCGACAAGCGCCGCACCGGTCAGGCGTGCCGAACGTGTGCTCATGCCTCTCCTTCTGATGGTCGGTCTGCCGTGCGAGTCGGGCTGCCGCGCTGGACGGACTCAGCTCACTCGAGGATGCGGTTCGCGGCGTCCACGAAGGACTCGCCGGCTTCATCGGCATCCATACGGCCGAAGAAGACGTCCTGGCTGCGCAGCGAGAGCTCGTCCGAGATGCCGGTGAAGCCGACCGGCGGCATCGGCTCGGCGGAGGTGATCTCACCCCCGAGGGCGTCCACCAGCTCGGCGACCACGAGATCCTGACCGTCGACCTCCTCGACGACGGCTTCGCGCACCTCTTCGTTGGAGGGCAGGCCACGGTCCATGAGGTTGTGCATGCCGGCGTCCACCGAGTTGATGAAGTGGTCGATGAACAGCTGAGCCTCCTCCGGATGGTCCGTGCCGGAGGTGGCGCCCATCAGCATCGTGTTCTTGAACCAGAGGCCGTTGTCCTCAGCTTGACCCGTGGGGCTCGGGAAGCGCAGCGGGACCAGCTCCACTCCGGATGCCTCGGTCAGCGCCGGCAGCTGGTTGGTCCAGGACATGCCCATGGCGGACCGATGCGTGGCGATCAGCGAGTCCTCCATGACGGCCGACTCCTCCTCCGCCATCTCGGAGGCGCTGGGCAGCGCCCCCTCCTCGACGAGCTCCTCGAGGAAGGCGAAGTACTCCGCGGCGTCGTCGGCCTCGATGCCGAGCTGACCGTCCTCGGTGAAGAGACCCTTGTCCTGCTGCCGCAGCCAGACCATGAGTGTCTGGGCGATGGGATTGTTGGTGCCGTAGGCCCCGGTCTCCTCCTGGATGGTGGAGGAGACGTCGATGAATTCCTCCCAGGTCCACGTGGTGTCATCGGGCATCTCCACCCCGGCCTCCTCGAAGAGCTCCGGGTTGGCCATCATGACCAGCGCATTCACGCCGGTGGGAATGGCGTACTGGACCCCTTCGGACTGGCCGCCCTCCACGATGGTGGGGTCGATGCCGGAGGTGTCGACGTCGGTGAGCTCCAGCAGCGCCCCGCGGTCCGCGTACTCACGGATGAACTCGTCGTCGAGCTGGACGACGTCAGGGGCGTCCCCGGAGGCGACCTGGGTGGCGAGAGTGTCCTGGTAGCCGGTCCAGTCGTTGAACTCTCCGTCGATGGTGATGTGCGGGTGCTCTTCGGTGAAGTCGTCGATGATCGCCTCGGTGTTGGCGTGGCGGTGGTCAGAGCCCCACCAGGCCACGCGCAGGTGGACCTCTTCGATCTCTCCTGCGCCGTCGGCGCCACCTTCGCCGTCGCCGCCGCAGGCGGTGAGGGCCACAGCGCCGATCACTGCTGCTGCTGAGAGTCTGGCCGGCTTCGTGTGCTTCATGTGCGTCCCCTGGTGTGTGCGGTGAGGTGCGGAGCGGGGGCCGTGCGAAGCATGTGCCACGCGGCCGCCGTCATCAATGGAACGATTCAACTATGCGCTCCGCCCTGAGTGATGAGAGTGACACCAGGCTAGGATGTGACGCACGGCACAGTCAATAAAACGATTCATATCCGTGATGCGGATCTCGCATGGAACGATGCGGCCACGAGATGATCGCCGGGGTGCCGCCTCGCAGCGGCACCCCGGAGAGGCTCAGCCGTGGACCGGGTGATCCACCACGCCCCGACCCTGTCCCTGACCCGGGTTCTCCCCGGGGCCATGGCCCCGGCCGTTGTTGTTGCCTGGACCGCGCGGCGGCGCTCCGACGCCGTCCTCCCCACCCTCGGAGCCGCTGCCGACCTCCGGCAGCAGCTCGATAACCGTGGGCTCCTCGATGGCGCCGATGCGGGCGCCGGTACCCTCGGGGGCGACGTCGGTCAGCTCCAGCAGACCGTGCATCTGCACCGAGCCGTCTTCGCCGATCTCGGGGCGGATGCCGTCGACGTCCATGGACTCGAACCAGTCCTCGGCCACCGCGGCCGGGCGGGAGTCGTCCTCGCCGGCGCGTTGCCCGTCGAAGTAGTTGCTCGGGTCCTGCAGCAGCCAGGTGTCCTCCTGGTCCAGCTGCAGCGAGTCCTCACGGCTGCCCCGCCAGGACAGCGCACCAGTGATCTCATAGGCGGTCTCCGCCGCGTTGGTGTGCAGCTGGATGCCGGACCCAGACATCTCCCCGGAGACCAGCCCGTTGCCTACCGTGGTCACCTCCTCCAGACGGACGTCCGGCCCAGAGTTGGAGGTGACCCCGTGGGAGAGGTTGTTGTAGGAGACAGAATTGCGCAGCAGGTGGTCACCCGGCATGGACTCGCCGCCCAGCTTGAAGCCGTTTCCCTGCCGCAGCACGTCCAGACCCTCTTCCTCGAGCCAGCCGTTGTTGTAGGCCACGGAGTCCTCGATGGTCACCGTGCCGATCGAGCCAGTGGTGGACTTCGCGTAGAGGTCGTAGCCGTCGTCGATATTGTGGTGCGAGATGGTGTGACGGAACACGTTGCCTTCTCCCACCGTGAGCTTCGCGGCGAAGCCGTCGGCGTCGTTGACGTTGGGGTCGGCATTGTTGTGTGACTCCGAGGAGACCACCAGGTTGTGCGAGGGCCACATCTCGAAAGACTCGTGGCCGTTGCCGGAGATCTGCAGTCCGGTGTCCCCGTTGTGGTGGGTCTCGATCCGCTCGATCACATTGTGGTGGCCCTGGATGAGCAGCGGCTTCTGATAGCCCCGGGACCGGGTGATCTCCAGGTCATGGAGGTGCCAGTGGTCGCCCCGCAGCACCAGGCCGCCGCTGGAGGACTCCGAAAGGTCCAGGGTGGCCCGGCCGTGGGGCGAGGACATCAGCGTGATGGGCTCCTCCGCGGTGCCGTCGCGGCCCCGCTCGACGACGATCGCCTCCTGGGGCTGATACGTACCCTCGGCCAGCACGATCTGCTGACCCGGCTGGGCGTAGGCGACGGCGGTAGGCAGGTCCAGCGGGCCCGCCTGGGTCCCGTCGCCGTCGGCATCGCCGTCCGGGGCCACGTGGAGGGACTCCCCCGGGTCGCCGAAGCGGGCCACATGGAAGCTCAGCTCCAGCTCCACCGGATCCGTGGAGGCTAGCTCCTCCCAGTCCTCATAGTGCGGCTGCTCCTCGTCCGGGGTGAGCCGGGCGGTGAAGGAGTTGTCGCCGGACTCCAGGCCGTCGAGCGGCACCAGCTCGCGCTGGCCGGGCTCGAGGTCCACCGTCTCGGTGACCTCCTCGCCGTCCTCGTCGAGGATGACGGCCTCGCCGTAGGCGTCGGCGAGCAGCGGCACCTCGATCTCGGCGTGCGGGGTGGTGCTGGTGATGTCTGTGGACAGGGTTGGCGTCACCTGCTCGGTGGGACGCTCCAGCGGATCCTCGTCGTCATCCGGGTGGATGGTGGTGAAGCTCCAGTCGGTGACGGCGGTGCGAATGTTGCGCGCGGTGAACAGCCCCACGTAGTAGCGCTCGTCGTCCTGGACCAGCAGCATGTCCGGGTCATAGCTGATGGACTCGAACTCCTCGCCGTCGCGATGCCAGATCGCGTGGAAGCCGGTGTTGGACTTCCGCAGGGTCAGCTCGTAGACGTCGCCGGCTTCGAAGCGCGGCGGGTTCGCGTTGTCTCCCTCGACCAGCCCGTCCTTGTGGTGCCAGTCGAAGGCACGGGAGTCGCTCATGTCCCGGTCGGAGGAGTTCTGAGTGGAAGCCTCCGTGTAGCCGTGGACGACCCTCCCGCCGGGAGTGCCGTAGCGGGTGCCGGTCTCACCGTCCAGGCTGGTGTGGAACTTGGCGATCTGGGTGCCGGCGGAGTTGAAGTAGCGGGCTGCGCCGGAGTCAGGGATGAAGTCATCGACGGCGATGAGCCCGAAGCCGGATTGGTTGTCCTTCTGCGCTGCCTCCTGCACCTCGAAGGTGGCCTCGAGGGTGAAATTCTCGGCCTCCGGGTCGATCTCCGTGTAGTGGTACCAGAAGCCGTCCTCGGAGTCAGCGATCTTGCCGCTGTTGCCGACGGCGTCAAAGGTCAGCGTGCCGTCGTCGTGCTCTGTCACCTCACCGCCGGAGCCGACCCCGGCATGGGCGGTGTGCCATCGCTCAACCTCCTCAGGGCCAGTGGGGGCCTCGGGCGATGCGGTGGCGCCGGCCATACTGGTGGCCAGCAGCGCGGAGGCGGTGAGCAGCGCCAACGAGGCGCGGCGACGTGTGGAGTGCATGGATCCCCTCATGGAACGGGCAGAGCGACTCCATGACCCTATGTGTGAGGTGTGTCACGCCTCAATGGGCGAGAGGTCATTCCACAGTGCCGGTTCGACATGCGACGATACGGCTCGGGAATGCACCTGAGCACCCGCCTAGCGCAGCTCGCCCTCCATCTCGCCGACCATCGCCTCGGCGGCGTCAGCCGGGGACATCCGCTCGAAGAGCACCTCGTCCTGATAGCGGTAGAGGATCTGCTGGAAGGCCGATCCGCCCATCGCCGGCACCGGCTCCGAGGGGCCGAGCTCACCCTCGATCTGGTCGATGTACTCGGCCATGGCCAGCTGAGGGCCCTCGAGCTCCTCCGTGACGGTCTGCCGGATCTCGTTGTTCGGCGGGATGCCGCGCTCCGCCATGTCGATCAGCGCAGCCTCCTCAGAGTTCACGAAGAAGTCGATGAACAGCTGCACCTCCTCGGGATGATCCGTGGCAGCGCTGCCGGAGAGGAACATGGAGGACTTGTACCAGGGCGCCGCGTCCTCAGCATCGCCGGTGTGGCTCGGGAAGCGCAGCAGCTCCAGCTCCGTGCCAGTCGACTCGGAAAGCGCCACCGACTGGTTCGACCACCAGGCGCGCATGGCGACCTCCCCGGCGGTGGTCAGCGACTGGTCCGGACCGACACCCTGGTCCTCCGCGAGCGCCGAGGCCGAAGGCGTCGCCCCGGAGTCCAGCAGTTCCGCGATGTACTCGAAATAGCTCTCGGCATCCTCGACGGTGAAACCGAGCTCACCCTCGTCATTGCTCAGATGTCCGCCCTGCTGGCGCACCCAGGTCTGGAATCCGCCGGTCTCGTCGAAGCCGCCGGCGCCCCAGGCGCCGTCGAGGTCCTCACTGAGCTCCACGGCGATGTCCCGGTAGTCGTCCCAGGTCCAGGTGGCGTCGTCGGGCATCTCCACCCCGGCCTCGTCGAAGAGGTCCGGGTTGGCCAGGATGGTGAAGGCGTTGATGCCGATGGTGATCCCATAGAGACCCCCTTCGGTGCGCCCGTTGTCCACGACCGTGTCGTCCATCTGCGAGGTGTCGACCTGGTCCAGGTCCAGCAGCGATCCACGGTCCGCGTATTCGCGCAGGTAGAGCTCGTCCATCTGGATGATGTCCGGGGAGTCGGCGGCGGCGGTCTGGGTGGCGAGCTGGTCCCAGTACCCGTCCCAGTCGCCGAAGTCACCACTGATGGTGATGTCCGGGTGCTCCTCCTCGAAGGCGTCGATGATCTCCTGGGTGTTCTGGTGGCGCGCATCGGATCCCCACCAGACGAAGCGCAGGGTGACCTCATCGTCGTCGCCACCCCCTCCTCCCCCGCAGGCGGTGAGCGCCAGAGCGGCGGCAAGCCCGGCGGTCAGGGCAGAGGTCCCGCGACGTCGGCGCGGCTGCAGCGTCCAGGCAGGTCTGGCGGCGGAACGGCGGTGTTCCATGGTGTCCCCCTATGGTGTGATCGTTCACCTTGTCCTGACAATCTAGGGTGACATGCCTCACAGGTCAATGATGGTGTCACAGCCCAACTATCCCCGAAGAGATGTGGGAAGGTCCCGGATATGCTGGCCACGATCTCCGTCAACGTGCCGAGGAGTCCACATGAGTCGTCGCCCCACCGGTCGGCCGACGGTCTGGCAGGTCGCAGAGCGCGCGGGCGTGTCCGCTCAGACCGTGTCGCGCTACCTCCGGCGCGACGGCGGCTTTCGCACACGAACCGCCGAAAGCATCGAGGCTGCCATCACCGAGCTGGGCTATCGCCCGAACCTGGTGGCCCGATCCATGCGAACTCGTCTGACAGGCGTCCTCGCACTGGTCATGCCCCCGCGGATCCAAGCCGTCCCCACGCGCTCCGTGATGGCGGCCGCCGACGTGGCACACCAGGCCGGATTCGCCCTGGAGATCACCCTGACCGAGGGGGCCCCGGAAGACCGGGCGCGCGTCGTGGAGGATCTCGTGGACTCAGGCCGCGTCGAGGGGGTCCTGTCGTTCGGCTCCATCTCGGGCCTCGCAAGCCATGGCCCGACGGCGACCTCCTGCGCGCTGCACATATTCGACCACTTCGATGCCGACTTCCGCGGCCAGGGCCCGCTGGCTGACAGCACATTGGTCGGGGGCATCATCGAACACCTAGCCGAGCTCGGACACCGCCGATTCATCCACCTGGCGGGCCCCCAGGAGTGGACCACCGCTGCCTCGCGACGACGCGCCTATGACGAAGCGATCGCTGCGCTCGGCCTGACATCGCGTGGCGTCAAGGAATGCGGATGGTCTGTCACCTCAGGCCATCAGGCGATGACCTCACTTCTGGACCTGGACGCGACGGCCGTCGTCTCAGCCAGCGACCACATCGCGATCGGCGCCATTCGGGCAGCCTGGGAAGCAGGCTTGAGCACTCCCGAGGATCTCAGCGTCACGGGATGGGACGACCTTGACGTCAGCCACGCCCTCGTCCCCTCCTTGACGACAGTGGCCGTCGACAGAGAAGCGCAGGGTCGATTCGCGATGCAGGCACTCCTGTCCCGCGTCACAGGGAGACCATGCCCCGAGGAGCTGCAGGAGATCAATGAGCTGATTATCCGCGAGTCAACAGGACCCGCGCCCTCCTGAGCGACCGATCTCTCCCGGGCACTGCGAGCATGTGGATCATGCAGTTCACGAGAGCTGAGCGGAGGCTTCTTCGACCAATGAACGCCCAGCCTCATCGGGGCTCAGCCGACCAAAGATGACCTCGAGCTCATATCTCGCCAACACTGAACTGAAATCAGACCCACCCTCTGGCGTGATCGGCTCCGGTCGGCCAAGGTCCGACTCGATTCCGTCGATATAGTCGAGCGTCTCAGCAGCCATACCGCTGAGATCCTCCGCGACCAGCTCGCGCATCTCCTGGTTCGGCGGGATACCGCGCTCCACTCCCACGATTTCCGCTGCGGATTCTGAATTGACGAAGAAGTCGATGAAGTCCTGCACCTGCTCAGGATGATCTGTGCCGGCGGACGCCGAGAGGTACATCGACGATTTGTACCAGGGCTCGGCATCCGCGGCGTCGCCGGTGAAGCTCGGGTACCTCAAGATCTCCAGGTCACGATCCGCAGCGGCGGACAGGGCCACAGCCTCGTTGCTCCACCACGTGGAGATCGCCTGCTGACCCGTAGCCGCAAGGGACTGCTCCATCGTGCTCCCCGCGTTCTCCTGGATGAGTTCAGCCGGGGGCAAGACTCCGTCATCCATGAGGGTCTGGAAGTATTGGAAATATCCGCTGGCGTCCGAGGCCTCAAAGCCAAGCTCTCCCGCGTCCGTGGCCACGCTCCTTCCTTGTTGACGCATCCACGTCTGGAAGGCACCCATGCCACCTGGGATGGAGGTCCCCCAGGCATCCTCGTGCTGCTCGGTGATCTGCGCGGAGATGGACGCGTAGTCCTCCCAGGTCCATGTCATGGGATCGGGAAGCTCGACCCCCGCCTCATCGAAGACCTGCGGATCGGCGACGAGCACCTGGGCGTTGATCCCCATGGTGACGGCGAACTGCTGGCCGTCTACCTTCCCGTTCTCTACGGCCGCCTCGTCATGCTTGGTCAGATCGATGCCCTCAAGCTCCAGCAGGGAGCCGCGATCTGCGTACTCACGCAGGTACTGTTCATCCATCTGGATGATGTCCGGAGCCTGGCCTCCCGCCGTCTGGGTGGCCAGCTGATCCCAGTGATCGTCGAACCCGCCATACTCCGCACTGATCGAGACCCCCGGATTCTCCTCCTCATAGGCTTCGATGACCTCTTCCGTGAGGGCATGACGCGTATCCGAACCCCACCAGAGGAAGCGGAGCTCCACATCCCCCTCCTCCCCTGCGGAGTTTCCGCACCCAGCCACCAGCAGGGCAGTCACGGCAACGATCGTCACGCCTAGTCCATGGGTCGTAGTCTTCATGCCGCCACCTTTCACCAGGCCTGCCTTCTGCGCCTTGCGAAAGCAAACGTTATCGATAACATTTAGTCGCCGTTACGCTATATGAGATCTTCATCACACGTCAATGCATGGACGCAGAAGGATCGAGGGGGCGCAAGCGGGGGCCCGTCCCGCCAGCCCTGACGAGCATCTCGGAGCCCACGAGGCGTCAGAAGTCCCGGAACATCCTGCGGTGCAGGCGGCCGAGGGCGGGGGCTCAGTCCAGCCGGGTGGAATCGCGCAGAACGGGCGTGCCCTCCACGACCATGCGGCGCTCCGCCTCGCCGTTGTTGAGCGTCATCGATGCCGTCATGCGGCCGATCTCCTCCAGCGGCAGCCGCACCGTGGTGATCGAGGGGAACTGGTCGCCCAGCGTGGGGATGTCGTCGAAACCGGCCAGCGCGACGTCGTCGGGAACGCGCAGACCCGCCGCCCGGATCGCAGCCATCGCGCCCAGCGCCATGACGTCATTGACGCAGAACACGCACAGCGGCGCCGACGAGGACGCCACAACGCCCGAGCTGATCAGCTCACTCATCATGAAGTAGCCGCCGTCGCGGGTGAAGGTGCCCTCACGGACCACCTCAGGGACGACGCCGGCCGACTTCAGCTTGGCCAGGAACCCTGCCGAGCGCTGGGCGGAGGTGGAGAGCTCAGCCTCGCCGCCGAGCACCGCGAACCGCCGATGTCCGAGCTTCAGCAGCTCCGCGGCCAGGGCAGCGGCCCCGCCCTCGTTGTCGATCTGCACGCCCCCGGCACTGGGAAAGGGCTGGCCGATCATAGCGACCTTGCCGCCGTTGTCCTGATAGGTCTCCAGGACCTTCTGCAGCAGCGCGTCGTCCTGCGTACCCCGGGAACCCGCAAGAAGTATCGCGTCAGTCCGATAAGACATGAAAGCACGGACAGCTTCGATCTCGGCGGCGGCCTCGCGCTCGGTGGAGGCCAGCATGAGCTGCACCCCGGTGCCGGCCAGGCCACGCTGTGCGCCGCGGGCGATCGAGGAGAAGTACGGGTCCGCGATGTCATGGACGATCAGCCCCATGAGCCCTGCCGAGGATCGGGCAAGCGCTTGCGCCTGCGCATTGGGAAAGTACCCGAGCTCCTCGGCCGCAGCACGCACGCGGTCGGCGATCTCAAGCTTGGGCCGGCGCGTGGATCCGTTGAGAACACGCGAGGCCGTGGACTGGGAGACCCCTGCGGCTTTGGCCACATCAGCCAGGCGGACAGCCATCTGACGCTCCTACTGTGACAGTTGACACACACTTTCCCTCGATACTACCGTGGAAAGCGCATTCCGACCTCATCGGCCCGCCACCACCTTCAAGGAGCCCCGATCCCATGACCGAGCCCCGCGTCCTCCGCATCGCCATGAACGGCATCACCGGCCGGATGGGCTACCGCCAGCACCTGCTGCGGTCCATCCTCCCGATCCGCGACCAGGGCGGCATCACACTGCCCGACGGCTCCCAGGTGACCGTCGAGCCGATCCTCATCGGCCGCAACGAGGCCAAGATCAAGGAGCTCGCCGCCACGCACGACGTCGAGCACTTCACGACCGACCTCGACGGCGCCATCAACGACCCCTCCATCGACATCGTCTTCGACGCCTCGATGACCTCCCTGCGCTACGCGACGCTCTCCAAGGCCATCTCCGCCGGCAAGCACGTCTTCACGGAGAAGCCCACCGCCGAGAGCCTCGAGGAGGCCGTGGCCCTCGCATCCCAGGCCAAGTCCGCCGGCATCACCGCCGGCGTCGTGCATGACAAGCTCTACCTCCCCGGCCTGGTCAAGCTGCGCCGCCTGGTGGAGGAAGGCTTCTTCGGCCGCATCCTCTCGCTGCGCGGCGAGTTCGGCTACTGGGTCTTCGAGGGAGACCACCAGCCCGCCCAGCGACCCTCCTGGAACTACCGCCTGGCCGACGGCGGCTCCATGACCACGGACATGTACTGCCACTGGAACTACGTGCTCGAGGGCATCATCGGCAAGGTCAAGTCCGTGACCTCCAAGACCGCCACCCACATCCCGAAGCGCTGGGACGAGAACGACAAGCCCTATGACGCTGACGCCGACGACGCCGCCTACGGCATCTTCGAGCTGGAGACCCCCGAGGGCGACGAGGTCGTCGGCCAGATCAACTCCTCCTGGGCCGTGCGCGTGTACCGCGACGAGCTCGTCGAGTTCCAGATCGACGGCACGCACGGCTCCGCCGTCGCCGGGCTGAACAAGTGCGTGGCCCAGCAGCGCGCCCACACCCCGAAGCCCGTGTGGAACCCCGACCTGCCTGTCACCGAGTCCTTCCGCGACCAGTGGATGGAGGTGCCCGCCAACGCCGAGCTGGACAACGGTTTCAAGCTGCAGTGGGAGGAGTTCCTCGCCGACGTCGTCGCCGGCCGTGAACACCGCTTCGGCCTGCTCTCCGCCGCACGCGGCGTCCAGCTGGCCGAGCTCGGGCTGCAGTCCGCCGCCGAGCGCCGCACCATCGACATTCCGGAGATCACCCTGTGAGCACCCTCAGCACCGAGACCCCCGTGGCGAACGCGCAGGCCGCCGGCCTGCCCACGCTGACCCTGCCCACGCTCGAGGGCGGCACCGCCGAGTACACGATGACCGGCCAGGCCGACTCCTCGCTGGGCCCTTTCACCCGCCCTGAGAAGCCGCTGACCTCCCGGAAGGTCTATGCGGCCGCCCACGTGGTGCCGGTGATGACCGCCGACAACGCCCCCGGCTCCCCCGCCCAGCTGGACTGGGACGCCACCCTCGCCTACCGCCATGAGCTGTGGTCCTACGGGCTCGGCGTCGCCGACGCCATGGACACCGCCCAGCGCGGCATGGGCCTGGACTTCGAGGCCACCAAGGAGCTGATCCGCCGGTCCGCCGCCGAGGCCGCCTCGGTCGTCGACGCCGGCACCTACCCCGCCCTGGCCGGTCGCACCGTGCGCGACCTAGTCGCCTGCGGGGCCGGCACCGACCAGCTCGACCCCGCCACGGTGGAGCCCGGCGAGGCCGGGGTCAAAGCCGTGCTGGACGCCTACCTGGAGCAGCTGGAGGTCGTCGAGGCCTCCGGGGCGAAAGTGATCCTCATGGCTTCCCGCGCCCTGGCGAAGGTCGCCTCCAGCCCCGAGGACTACCTGGGCATCTACTCCCATCTGCTCCAGGCGGCCCAGCAGCCGGTGATCCTGCACTGGCTGGGTCCGATGTTCGACCCGGCCCTGGCCGGCTACTGGGGCTCCGACGACGTCGCCGCCGCCACCGAGACGTTCCTGACCCTGATCCGGCAGAACCCGGCGAAGGTCGACGGCGTCAAGGTGTCGCTGCTCGACGCCGAGCACGAGACCCAGCTGCGCGCCGCGCTGCCCGAAGGGGTGCGGCTCTACACCGGGGACGACTTCAACTATCCGGAGCTGATCGACGGCGACGAGACCGCCTACTCGGATGCGCTGCTGGGCATCTTCGCCGCCATCTACCCGGCGGCCTCAACAGCCCTGCAGGCCTACGACGCCGGCGACGCCGCCCGCGGCCGGGCGATCCTGGACTCCACCCGGGAGCTGGGCAAGCACATCTTCTCCGCGCCCACGCTCTACTACAAGACCGGCATCGCCTTCCTCGCCTGGCTCAACGGGCACCAGGCCGGCTTCCAGCTGGTCGGGGGCCTGCACTCGGGACGCTCGCTGCCGCATCTGGCGCACACCTTCGTGCTCGCCGATCAGGCCGGCCTGCTGACCGACCCGCAGCTCGCCGCCGAGCGGATGACCACGCTGCTGAAGACTGGAGGCGTCTCATGAGCTTCGACCTGTCACTGAACACCGGCACCACCCCGAAGCTGTCCCTGCAGGAGGCGGTCGACGCCGTCGCCGCGGCCGGGCTGCGGCACATCGGCCCCTGGCGGCACCTGCTCGAGCAGGCCGGAGGGGCGGAGAAGGCCGCGCAGATCATCTCCGTCGCTGGCCTGACCGCCACTACGCTCTGCCGCGGCGGCTTCCTCACCCCGGCCGATGCCGAAGGCCGGTCCGCCGCGCTGGAGTCCAATCGGGCGGCGATCCGTGAGGCCGCGACGATCGGCACCCGTGAGCTGATCATGGTCGTCGGGGGGCTCCCCTCGGCCGCGCACCTGCTCGGCGGGACGGGAGACCGCGCCGACAGGTCCGTGGTGGACGCCCGGGCCCGGGTGGCCGACGGGATCGCCGAGCTGGTGCCCTATGCCGCCGAGCACGACGTCCGCCTGGTGCTGGAGCCCCTGCATCCGATGTATGCCGCCGATCGCGCGGTGCTCTCCACCCTGGGCGAGGCACTCGAGATCGCAGCGCCGCACCCGGCCGAGACGGTCGGCGTCGTGGTCGACACCTTCCATGTGTGGTGGGACCCGCAGCTTCAGCAGCAGATCGCCCGCGCCGGTCGCGAGGGTCGGCTGGCGAGCTACCAGGTGTGTGATTTCAACCTGCCGATCGCCGATGACGCGCTGAAGTCCCGCGGGATGATGGGCGACGGTCATGTGGACTTCCCGACGATCTCCCGCTGGGTGGCCGACACCGGGTACACGGGGCCGGTCGAGGTGGAGATCTTCAACCGCGAGATCAACGACCAGGACGCCGCGGTGACCCTGGAGACCATGAAGGAGCGCTACGCCGAGCTGGTGGAACCGTTCCTGAGGGCTGCGTCCGCGGACGCCTCCTCTGCACCCACCTCATCCGCCACCGTCTGACCACCTCATCCGTCGAGTGGCCATGAATCACGGAACCTCCTGCCTGACACGCCGTGTCGGGAGGGCAGATACCGCGATCCGTGGCCACTCGATGCGTCTGTCACTCCAAGGAGAGCCATGACTGCTGAAGGAACCACCCCGACGTCGGTGCTGCTGGTGGGCCTGGACGGCTTCGGCCGCCAGCATCTGCGGAACCTGAGGCGGCTCTCCGAGCTGGGCCGGGCCAGGCTGATCGCCGGCGCCAGCTACAGCGACCCCGGGCCCGAGGTCCGCGGGGACATCCCGGTCCATAAGACCCTCGCCGAGGCACGCGAGGCCGGGCACCGTCCCGACGTCGTGATCATCTCCACCCCGATCAACACGCATCATGACCTGGCGCTGGAAGCCCTGGCGATGGGCGCCGACGTGCTGCTGGAGAAACCCCCGACGGCGACCTTCGCCCAGTTCGAGGACCTGCTCGCCGCGGCGGAGCGTGCCGGACGGCGGGTGCAGGTGGGCTTCCAGTCCATCGGCTCCCACGCCCTGCCCGCCCTGGAAGAGCTTCTCAGCACCCCCGAGGCCCCCGGCGGCATCGGTGAGCTGCGCGCCGTCGGCGCCACCGGGCTCTGGCTGCGCCGAGAGGCCTACTACGCTCGGGCTCCCTGGGCGGGCCGCCGCGTGCTCGACGGAGTCCAGGTGGTCGACGGCGTGGTCACCAATCCGCTGGCCCACGCGGTGCGCACGGCCCTGCACATCGCCGGGGCCCGCGACGCCGACGACGTCGCCGGACTCGCCACCGAGCTGCACCACGCCCACCGCATCGAGGCCGATGACACGTCGATCGTCTCGCTGCGCACCACCGCCGGGATCCCGGTGACCGCCGCGCTGACACTCTGCGCTCCGGAAGACCACCGGCCGCCGTGGGTGACGATCTACGGCACCGAGGGGCAGGCGCAGCTCTACTACACCGAGGATCGCCTCGAGATCACGCCCAACCGCGAGGCTCCGTTCAACGCGGGCGAGGCCGGACGTCCGCGCACAGTGGAGTTCGCCCGCACCGACCTGCTGGAGAACCTCCTGGACGTGCGCGAGGGCAGGGCCGAGGCGCTGCTCTCCCCGCTGCGCGAGGCCGGGGCGTTCATGCGGGTGCTGGAGGCGGTGCGCACGGCGGAGGACCCGGCACCGATCGAGGAGCGGCATGTGCAGCAGGTGGACTCCGGGCCCGAGAGGCACCCGGTGATCCCGCACATCGAGGACTACCTCGCCCGCGCGGTGAAGGCTCCTTCGACCTTCTCTTCGCTCGGCGCCCCCTGGGCCGCTTCCGCCGCCGCTAGCGGTGAGCTGAGCCTGCCCGGAGGCCCGACGATCGCCCAGCTCCGCACCGGGGAGGACATCTCCCCCACTGACTCCCCGCGCCCCTTCCTGGACCAGGTGCGGACCCGGGCCGGCGTCGTCGTCACCGACCAGCAGCCGCTGGACCACACCTGGCATCTCGGCGTGAACGTGGCCCTGCAGGACGTGGACGGCACCAACTTCTGGGGCGGACGCACCTACGTGCGCTCCGCAGGCCGCTACATCTGGCGCGACGACCACGGCCGCATCCTCACCCGCGCGCAGCAGATCGACGATGTCGACGACGGCCAGCGACTGACCCAGCAGCTGGAGTGGCTCGACCGCTCCGGGGAGGCGCTGCTGCGCGAGGAGCGGACCGTCACCGTGACCGCCCGGGACGAAAGCGCCTGGGAGCTCGACGTCGCCTTCGCTCTCACGCCTGCGGTGGAGCGGCCCGTCTCGCTGGGGAGTCCGGGCTCCAACGGGCGGCTGGGCGGCGGCTACGGCGGCTTCTTCTGGCGGCTGCCCTCCCTGGCGGACGCGCAGATCTTCACGGCGGAGGCCTCCGGAGAGGAGGCTGTGCACGGCAGCGTCAGCGACTGGCTGGCGGTCTCCGGGCGGTTCGGCTCCGTGCACGGCCCGGGCGACGCGACGTTGGTGCTGGTCTCCACGGACGAGGATCCCTGGTTCGTGCGGCACGCCGGCTACCCCGGGGTGGGCATGTCCCTGGCCTGGGACTCCCCGGTGCTGGCCGCTCCGGATGAGCCGGTGGCACGCCGGGTGCGGGTCGCCGTCGTCGACGGCCTGCTGGACCGTGCGGAGGCCGCCGCACTGGGAAGCGGACTGTCGGCAGAGCTGACCGCGACCCGCATCTCACGATGACTCCGCACTGTGGGCCCTTGTGATCGCTGATCGTCGCTCATCAGGGCCCACACCGCGGAGGCAACGCCGATCACATCGACCACGAGGAGAAGCATGACCCCTGAGCAGGAGTTCCACGCGAAGCACGCACGTCTGACAGCCGTCCTCGAGGAGGCCGGGGCCGACGCCCTCGTGCTCTCCACCGCGGGCTCGCTGTCCTGGCTGCTCGCAGGGGCACGGGTCCACATCAGCCTGGCAGGCCCACCGATCCTGCGCGCGGTGGTGCACCGTGACGGGGTCGCGGTGGGGGTGTTCAGCAACGAGTCGGCACGCATCCGCGAGGAGGAGCTGTCACCTCTGGTTTCACTCCTCGACGACGGTACGGTGAGCCTCCACGAGCTGGACTGGTACGCCGACGTCGACGACGTCCGCGCATGGCTCCCGCAGGCCGCCGGCTGGACGCTCACCGGCGAATCCGCCGCCGCCCTGCCGCTGCGCAGCGCCCGCGCCTCGCTGCTCGAGGTGGAGGTGGAGCGCTACCGCGCGCTGTGCCGGGCCTCCGCCGAGGCGCTGACCGATGTGCTCGGCGAGGTCACCCCGGAGACGACCGAGCGGCAGCTGGCCGCGGCCCTGGCGCCACGGATCATCGAGGCCGGGGCGGACCCGGTGGTGCTGCTGGTCAACGGGGAGTCCCGGGCGGTGCACCGCCACCCGCTGCCCACCGATGCGCCGCTGGGCCGCCGGGCGATGGCTGTGGTGTGCGCGCGTCGGCAGGGCCTGATCGCCAATGTGACCCGCTGGGTCGGGTTCGGCGACGTCGTCGCCGGAGAGGAGGAGATGGACGCCCGCATCCTCTCCGTGGAGGCCGAGGCCTTCGCGGCGCTGAGCCCGGGCGCCCGGCTGGAGTCCGTGCTCGGCACCCTCAAGGAGTCCTATGTGCGCCACGGCTTCGCCGCCGATGAATGGACGAAGCATCATCAGGGTGGGGCCGCCGGCTACGAAGGCCGTGACCCACGCGTCTTCCCCGGGGTCCCGGACCTGATCCATGAGAATCAGGCCTTCGCCTGGAACCCGACCGGCTGGGACCGGCAGCTCGGCCTCGGGGCGAAGGTGGAGGACACCGTGGTGCTGCGCGCCGGGACCGACGGGGGCCGGATTGACGTACTCAGCGTGGACGAGCGCTGGCCCACCGTCGAGGTGGCCGGCATCGCCCGCCCTGCGGTGCTGCGCCGCTGAGCCTGACCGGCCCCGGATGGGGCGGCGGCGCGACCAGGGGCAGCTCGGTCGGCATCCCACGATGCCGCACCGACACCGTCGATCCCAGCCCTGGCCCTTGACGGTCCCCAGGAGTCTCACTAACGTCGTGGTCCAACACCTCTGAGAAACCGGTTTCTCAGCACCATGACGCGGATGGAGACCATCATGTTCACCCCCATCACCTGCCCCGCCCCTCGGGGGCCACGCGCCGCGGCCCTCGGCCTCGCCGTCGTCGTCGGGCTGACCGCCTGCGGCGACGGCGGAACCACGCAGGGGTCCGACGACGACGTCACCCTGGAGTTCGCCTTCTGGGGATCCGACTATCGGCTGCAGCTCACCGAGGAGATTATCGAGACCTTCGAGGCCGCCCACCCGGGGATCACCGTGGAGGCCGCCTATGGTGACTCCGGATACTGGGACCAGATGGCCACCCGCACCGCGGCCGGGGACATGCCCGACGTCGTGCAGATGGACGACAAGTACCTGCGCGAATACGCCGACCGTGACGCGCTGATGGAGCTCTCCGGGGTGGACGTCGACGGCCTGGACCCGGACATCGTGGACAACGGCCGCACCGAGGACGGCCTCTACGGCGTGACCATCGGCATCAACTCCTTCGCCCTGGTGGCCAATCCGGACCTCTTCGACGAGGCCGGAGTGGACATGCCGGACGACTCCAGCTGGACCTGGGACGACTACCGGGACATCACCGTGGAGCTCAGCGAGAACCTCGACGACGGCTGGGGCGCGGTCTCGCTGAACCAGCCCGGCGCCTTCCAGGTGTGGCTGCGGCAGCACGGCGCCCACCTGACCACCGAGGACGGCGAGCTCGGCTTCGATGAGGAGCTCGCCACCGACTACTTCCAGTACTTCCGCGACCTCATGGACGACGGCGGCATGCCCCCGGCCGATGCGCTGTCCGAAGACATGGAGCTGGGCCCGGAGCAGTCCCAGGCCGGGCTCGGACACGCCGCGCTGAGCGGCTGGTGGACCAACGAGCTGCCCACCCTGGCCAACGCGAGCGGCGCCGAGATGGAGCTGCTGCGCTTCCCGTCCGAGACCGGACAGGCCGAGGACCACGGCATGTGGTTCAAGTCCTCCATGCTGCTCTCCGCCTCCTCCGACACAGAGCACCCCGAGGAGGTCCAGGCGTTCATCGAGCACTTCATCAGCTCCGAGGACGCCGGCCTGATCTCCCTGACGGACCGCGGCCTGCCGGCCGACGAGAACGTCCGCGCCGCGGTGCTGGACGAACTCGAGGGCGCGGACGCGCGCTCCGCGGAGTTCCTCCAGGACATCGAACCGGAGCTCGGCGAGCCGGAGCCGGTGCCCGCCATCGGGTTCTCCACGATGCGCGAGACGCTCTTCCGCTACGAGTCCGAGGTCTACTTCGACCGCCTGACCCCGCAGGAGGCCGCCACGGAGATGATGGCCGAGATGGAGTCCTCCCTGCAGTGACCCACCGATCCGGGGCGGGCGCCTGAGCGGTGCGTCCCGTCCCTGGGCCGCCCCTCTGGTGCGAGAGGGGCGGCCCGCCCCCCCGTCAGCTTGAGCCAACGACCCCGGCAGAGAAGGACCCGATGGACCACCCCCACCTGATGACCTCGTCCCCCGGGCCCTCCTCCACGGCCGACCCGAGCACCACCCGGTCCGGGGCGACGTACTCCAATCCGATCCTCGACGCCGACTGGCCGGATCCGGACGCCATCCGGGTGGGCGAGGACTACTGGATGGTCGCCTCCAGCTTCAACCGGGCGCCGGGGCTTCCCGTGCTGCACTCCCGGGACCTCGTGAACTGGGAGCATGTGACCAACGCACTGCCGGCTGTGCCGCCGGCACCACACTTCGCCGCGCCTCGCCACGGTCAGGGCGTCTGGGCACCGAGCCTGCGCCACCACGACGGCGTCTTCCACATCGTCCACCCGGACCCGGACCACGGCATCTTCGTCACCTCCGCGACGGACCCCCGGGGGCCGTGGAGCACCCCGCATCTGCTGCTGGAAGGCCGCGGGCTCATCGATCCCTGCCCGGTGTGGCACGAGGATGGCAGCGCCCATCTGGTCTTCGGTTGGGCGCGGAGCCGCGCCGGGGTGAAGAACCGGATCAGCCTCGTGGAGGTGGATCCGCAGCTGCGTGGACCGTTGGACGACGCCCGGGTCATCATCGACGGCGATGCCATACCCGACTGCACCACGCTGGAAGGCCCCAAGATCTACCGCCGGGACGGCTGGCACTGGATCTTCGCCCCGGCCGGAGGGGTCGCCACCGGCTGGCAGTACGTGTTCCGCTCCCGGAACATCGCCGGCCCGTATGAGCACCGGATCGTCCTCGAGCAGCACGACTCCGACATCAACGGCCCGCACCAGGGCGCCTGGGTCACCACGCCTCAGGGCGAGGACTGGTTCCTGCACTTCCAGGACCGCGGCCCCTTCGGCCGGGTGGTCCACCTGCAGCCGATGCGCTGGGGCGACGACGGATGGCCCCGCCTGGGCGAGCCGGTGGACGAGATCAGCGGCCGCCCCGTGCGCCGGCACACGCTGCCTCATCCGCCATCGTCCACCGGGGCCGCATCCGGTGCGCCGCCGCAGCGCGAACCGTCCCGCAGCGACGAGTTCCGCAGCACCGTGCTCGCCCCCCGCTGGCACTGGCAGGCCAACCCGCAGCCGCACTGGCTCCACGTTCGGGGGGATGGCACGGTGGACCTCGCAGCCCTGCCGGTCTCGACCGAGGACCTGCGTCAGCACGGCGCTGTGCTGGGCCAGCAGCTGCCGGGCCGGGCCAGCCGCTGGACGACGCGTCTCCATCTGACCGGGGCCGTCCCCGGCGCGCAGGCAGGCCTGACCGTCCTCGGAAGCAGCTATGCCTGGATCGGCCTGGAGCAGAGGCCGGACGGCACCTGGTTGATCTGCCGCACGGGCGACGACGCCGGCGAGAACGTGGTGCACGAGGAGCCGGTCTCCTCCGCAGTGGAGCTGAGCATGGCCCACGACGACGACGCCCGAGCCACCTTCCGCTGGCGGCACCACCCGCAGGACGACTGGCACGACGTCTCCCCCAGCTTCACCGCCACCAAGGGACGGTGGATCGGGTCTGAGGTCGGGCTCTTCGCACGGTGCGTCTCCGGTGCTCAGGCCGGTGCGTCGATGCCGTCCGGTCCTGCGGACGGAGGCACGGCTCCCCGTGACGCCCGCGGTGTATTCTCTGCCGTGACGGTCTGTATGGACGGCAGGAGAGTGTGATGGGACGGGTGCTGAAGGACGGCCCGAAGATCGGCGAGGTCGCCGTGGCCGCGGGCGTCTCTCGGGCCACCGTCTCCCGAGTCATGAACGGCCAGGACACTGTCGCCCCGGACATCGCCGACCGCGTGAGGGAGGCCGCCGCGCAGCTGAACTACCGCCCCAGCACCCTGGCCCGCAGCCTCTCCCTGGGGCGCTCCAGCACAGTAGCCGTCGTCGTGCCGGATCTGCGCAACCCGATGTTCCACCAGGTGCTGCGCGGCGTCATGGACGCCTCCGAGGCGCAGGGCTACCGCACCCTGGTGGCCGAGACTGCGGACCGCACCGCCGATGAGGCCACCCTCGCCCAGGAGGCCCGGACCCGCTGCGATGCGCTCATCCTGGTGAACCCGCGCATGCCGCAGCAGACCCTGGATGAGCTGCTGCCCCAGCTGCGCCCCGTGGTGCTGGTCAATCGCACCAGTTCCCACGCGGACATCCCCAGCCTGGTGATCGACCACGCCCAGGGGATCCACCGGCTGGTGGAGCATCTCACCAGCCTGGGCCACCGGCACCTCGCCTATCTGGGCGGGCCCGACGGCAGTCTCTCCGACATCCCCCGCCGGGAGGCCCTGGAGACCTCGCTGACCCGCCACCCCGATCTGCGGATCGACCAGCTGCCGGGCGGGGCGACCATCGACGCGGGATTCGAGGCAGCCGAGCAGGTGCTGGCCTCGGAAGCCACTGCCGTGGTGGCGTTCAACGATCTGACCGCCTTCGGGCTGCTGGCTCGCCTCAACGAGTCCGGGGTGAGGGTGCCGGACGGCCTCTCGGTCACCGGCTTCGACGACATCGAGCTCGCCCGCTATGCGAATCCGGCGCTGACGACCGTCAACGTGCCGCACGCGGAGCTGGGACGCCGGGCCTGGCAGCTGCTGGCCGAGGCCATTGCCGCCGCTTCAGGCAGCACAGCTCCGGGGCCTACGCGGGGCACCGCACCGGAGACGTTCACCCCGGAGCTCACGGTGCGCACCAGCACCGGCCCGGTGCCGCCGGCCCGGGAGCTCACCGCCCCCTCCACCGATCTCTCCGGCACCGCCCACCGACCCGCTCGTGGATCCGCGGGCGACGACGACGGGGCCCGCTGGTCCCGGCGCGGCGCAGGCTGGCAGTTGCGGCTCGGAGAGCTGGTCCTCGCGCACAGCATGGGCGGGGAGCGGATGCCGACGGTCCACAGCCCTCGACCCCACCTGCACCCGGTGCGGAGTCTGCGTGGGCGGCTGCTGACGGACCGCAGCCCGGATGACCACCGGCATCATTACGGCGTCTCCATGACGATCCCTGATGTGGACGGCACCACCTACTGGGGCGGTCGCACCTTCGACGCCGACCACGGCCCGATGCTGCTGCCGAACCATGGACACCAGCATGTGGAGCACATGGAGACTCTCCACGGAGGGGCCACGCTGCACCAGCAGATCCGCTGGAGCGACCAGGACCAGCGCCTCCAGCTGCAGGAGAGCCGGGAGATCACCGGGACCGGGATGGCGGAGACGGAGGCCTGGGCGATGCGCTGGTCCTCCCTGCTGCGGGCGGAGCGGCCGCTGACCATCGCCAGCCCGGCGGTCCGGGGCCGCCCGGGTGCCGGCTATGGAGGCTTCTTCTGGCGCCTGGCATCCGGCGCGGAGGTGGAGGTGATGAACTCCGAAGGGGTTCAGGACGTCCATGGGACACCCGCCCGGTGGGTCTCGGTGGCGGTCCGCCACAACGATCAGTGGGCGAGCCTGGTGCTGGCCCAGCAGTCCGAGGACCCGTCGCCCTGGTTCGTGCGGGCCTCCGACTACATCGGGCTCGGTCCGGCCCTGGCCTGGGACGTCCCGCTGACGCTGGCCGCCGGTCAGGTGCACCCGGTGGAGCTGCTCGCCGTCGTGGTGGATCGACGGGTCGGCGCCGGCGAGGTGGACCGCCTGCTGGAGCTCGGTGAAGGCCGGGTGCGGGCTGCCCGGAGCGCCTGATCATCCGGGCCGGGAGCGGCGTCAGCGGAACCACCGGTGCCGGCCCCGCACGCTCTCAGCCGCGCCGCAGCTCCAGGGTCAGCGGCTCCTCCCCCAGCTCCACGGTGCGGCTCGGCGTCCCGTCGGCGTGCCGCCAGCCGGTTCCGGCCGTGACCTCCAGCCACCGTGACGTCCAGGCCGCCTGGGACCCGGGGCGACGGCGCAGCGTCGCGCGGGCGTGACCCGTGCCCCAGACAAGCTCCTCGAGGATGAGCCCCTCCGGTCCACACAGACCGCTGACGGCGCCGGTGGACCACCTCTCGGGCAGCGCCGGCAGCAGGACGGCCTGGCCGGGCCGGCTGGTCAGCAGCATCGCAGCGACAACGGCCGGGAAACCTCCCGAGGCGTCAGCGTTGAGGATGGATGACGGGTCGTGGGTGGACATCATACTGGGGTGCCAGTGCTGCTGGGCGAGCGTGTGCACGATCCTCAGCGCCAACTCGGCCTCGCCGAGGCGGGCCGCCACCACACCGAGCTCGCACAGGCCGAAGGCCATCTGCATGGTCTCCGGCGGGTCCGACTCGCGGTAGGTGAGCCGCTGCCGCACCGTGGTCAGGGCGGCAGCCCGCATCTGCGGGGTGTCGAAGACCTCGTCCCCCTCGGCTCCGAAGGCGTACAGGTGGGAGGCGTGCCGATGGTGCGGCTCATCAGGGAAGCCGGGGTGCGCCCACTCGGCCAGCGCGCCGTCGGGGGTCAGCATCGGCGCCGGGAGGCTCTCCCGCAGCCGAGCCCAACGCCGGGCATGCGTCTCATCGCCGACCAGCCGCCCGATCCGGGTCGCCACGACGGCGGCGTCGCGGATCGCAGCGATGTCGGAGGTGGCGTCCACGGCCAGGGGGTTCGACGCCCGGTGCGGGGTGTTCTCCGGCGAGTAGCTGGGCACCAGATGGGCGGTGCCGTCGTGGTGGTGCACGGCGGTCTCGCAGCAGCGCATCACCTCCTGGGCGAAGGACCACAGCCACGGCAGCAGGGTGGTGTCTCCGGTCGCCGAGAACAGGTCCCAGCCCTGCCGCAGCACCCAGGACCCGCAGCCGATCCAGAAGAGGTGAGGAAATTCCACGGAGAAGTGGGTGGAATGCCCGTGGGTGCTCAGCCGAGCGGGCAGCAGCAGCCCTTCGGCGCCGAGGACCCGGCGCGCATTCTCTCGGAAATCCGGCAGGTGGCGGGAGATCAGTCGCAGCAGACTCCATCGCAGCTCCGGCATGCCGGTGGAGATCATCGAGGCGGTCGCCCCCAGCGTGACGTTGCCGTTGAGCGTATAGTCCCCGGACCAGGCCGGAGACCGGGTGCCCTGCCACAGGCCCGTCAGGTTCGGCGGCAGCACCCCGGTGGAGGAGATGATCGTATGCCGAGAGGCCGCGTAGACCAGCTCCACCAGGGCATCTTCGGCTGCGGGCTCGCCCTGGCGGGCGGCGGCGAGCAGCTCCTCGGTGGACCGATCGGTCCAGGAATGCTCCGCGGCCTCGTGCCGCACCCCGAGGCTGAACCGGCTGCGCGCTGCCAGCACCTCCCGCGGCGTCGACAGGCATGAGGCGTTCGCGCCCAGGAGGGGGTCATGGGCCGGCGCCCCCTCCACCGTCACATGGAGCCGCAGCACGGTCTCGACTCCGGGCCGCAGGGGCAGCCGCGCGACGACGGCGCCGTCGCCGTGCCGCTCGGCCTCCGGCAAGGGGCCCACTGTCGTCTCCGCCGTCTCATGAGCTGTCCGCTCGGCGCCGACGCGCAACCGTGCCTGCCCCTCGTCAAGGACAACGTGGGACCGCATCTGAGCGGCGGGGCCCTCTGTGGACGAATCCCCGCCCCCCTCCGAGAGTCGCAGTCCGAGCTCGCCCGAAGCCTGGGAGCTGAGCGTGAGGAGGACGCTCTGCTGACCGTGGTGCGGCTGCATCCGCAGCGTCTGCCGGCCTCGACGGGCGTCCTCCCAGCTGATCTCGGCGACGCCGGTGCTCAGATCCACGTGCCGTCGTCGGCTGCCCGGCACGGGTGCGGCCTCCGGATCGGTGATCGTCAGCCGTGCCGCCGGGACGAAGGGATCCGTCCAGATCAGGGACCCGTCCGGGCTGTGCTCGGCGGCCGCGGCGGCCAGCAGATCACCGGCTCTCGCGGCGTCACCCTCCATCATCGCCTGCCGCATGCCCGGAAGTCGGGACCGCAGATCCGGCGCCGGACCGCGCGGATTGACCGGGAGGAAGAACTCCTCATGGGTGAGGTCCACCCGGTGCTCCCCGGGAGCCCCGTGCAGGAGGGCGCCCACCCGGCCGGTGCCCACCGGGATGCCATGCTCCCAGTCCTCTCCGGCGGAGATGCTGGTGAACGTGGCAGGGGGCGGAGATGGCGCGACCATCCGATTCCTCTCAGCTGAGGGTGATACCCCTGGCAGGACGGGCCGTCACGCCAGGATCACTTCAGGCCTGTGGTGGCGATGCCCTTGACCAGGTATTGCTGACCCATGATGAAGAATGCCACGATCGGAAGCAAGGACACCACTGACATCGCGAACATCGGACCCCACGCGGACTGACCTTCGGCATCCATGAACTGCCGCAGAGCCAACGGCACGGTGTAGAGGTTGGGATCGGTGATGTAGATGAGCGGGGAGAAGAACTCGTTCCAGGTGCTGATGAAGGTGAAGATCGCCGTCGTGGCGAAAGCGGGCACGCACAGCGGGGCGATGATCTGGAAGAAGATCCGGAACGGACCGCAGCCGTCGATCCGGGCGGCGTCGTCGAGCTCCTTGGGCAGGGCCCTCATGAACTGGACCATCAGGAAGATGAAGAAGGCGTTCGAGGCCAGGAAGTTCGGCACCACCAGCGGCAGGTAGGTGTTCAGCCAGCCGAGCTCGGAGAAGATGATGTACTGCGGGATCAGCAGCACATGGCCGGGCAGCATCAGAGTGATCAGCGCCAGTCCGAAGAAGAACCGCCGTCCCGGGAACTCAAGACGGGCGAAGGCGTAGGCGGCCAGAGCCGAGCTGACCACGGTGCCCACGATGCTGAGGCTGACCACGATCGCCGAGTTGACGATGTAGTGCCCGAAGGGGTGCTGCAGCGAGTTCCAGCCGTCCGCGTAGTTCTCGAACCGCCACTCCGAGGGCCACAGCCCCTGCTCGGTGAAGATGTTGGCATCCGGCTTCACCGAGCTGGAGAGCATCCACAGCAGCGGATACATCATCAGCAGCGCGACCCCGCACAGGATCACATGCCTCAGGAACCTCCGCTGGGCGGTGTCCTGGGCGTCCACCGGACCGGGATCGAGGTCCCCGGAGTCGCCTCGAGACCGCTGTCTCCGGGTCAGTGCACGGGCCGCCGTCGGGGTGGCCGTGGTGGTGGGGATGGCCATCTCAAGCCTGCTTTCTGTCAGTTCTCGTAATAGACCCAGTACTTCTGCGCGATGAAGTTCACCGCGGTGAACGCGGCGATGATCACCAGCAGCAGCCAGGCCATGGCTGAGGCGTAACCCATGTTGAAGCGGCTGAAGCCCTCGATGTAGAGGTTCAGGTTGTAGAAGAGCGCTGAGCCGGCCGGCCCTCCGGAGCCGTTGGAGAGGACGTAGCCCTGGGTGAAGGTCTGCAGCGTCCCGATGGTGGCCAGCACCAGGTTGAAGAAGATGATGGGGCTGATCAGCGGCAACGTGATGGATCGGAACTGCCGCCATCGGGTGGCGCCGTCGACGGCGGCGGCCTCGTAGTACATGGTGGGGACCTGTCGCAGCGAGGCGAGGAAGATCACCATGGGGGCGCCGAAGGTCCAGACATTGAGGATGATCAGTACGCTCAGCGCCGTGCTGGGGTCAGAGACCCACGCCGGACCGTCGATTCCGAACCAGCCCAGGAAGGTGTTCACGATCCCCCGGGTGCCGAAGATCTGCCGCCACAGCATGACGATGGCGACGCTGCCGCCCAACAGCGAGGGCAGGTAGTACACGGCTCGGTAGAGCGGAAGTCCCCGCAGGCCTCGGTTCAGCGCGAGCGCCACGCCGAGAGCCGCGATCAGCGACAGCGGCACCGAGACCAGCGTGTAGGTGAAGGTCACGATCAGCGACTGGCCCACCCGCGGATCCCGGAAGAGCTCGATGAAGTTCTCGAGGCCCACCCAGCTGGGCGGGGTGAGCAGGTCATAGTCCGTGAACCCTAGGTACAAGGACGCGCCGAAGGGCACGATCGTGAACAGCATCCCGAGGAACCAGGGCAGCAGGAAGATGTATCCGGCCCACTGGATCGGGCGGCGCCGTCGTCGTGTCCTCCGCTGCGGTGACGGCGTCGGCCGCGCCTCGTCGGACGCCCGCTGGGGGGCCTCGGTCGCCATCACCGCCATGTCAGGCTCCTCCTTCTCGACACCCGGATCATGCCAGTCCCATGGCGCTGTCGGCCGTCTCGCGAAGTCGGGCGGCGGCCTCCTGCGGCGTCAGCCGACCGAACTGGACCTCTTCGTCGATCTCGGTCAGCATGTCCTGCACTGCCGAACCTCCCGCCGGATCCGGGCGGGACTCGGGCAGATCCTCCTCGGACAGGTCCATGAGGTACTGCATGGACTCCTGGTCGGCCTCGCTGAGGGAATCGGCGATCTCCTCGGCGACGGCTTCGCTGCAGGGCAGGCCCCGTGTGACCCCGACGGCGGCGTTGCCCTCGGCGTCGTTGACGATGAAGTTGAGAAGGTCCAGGGCGCCTTCGACGTTCGGGGCCTCGGCACCGATGGACCAGTACATGGCTGTGTCGATCGACATCCCCCGACGCACAGACTGCACCTCGCCCGGAAAACGGCAGAGCTGCAGCGGACCATCGACGACCTCGCCGTGGACCTCGAGGTTGTTGGTGGGAATGACCTGCCCGGCCACACGGCCCGCCGCGATGGCTGACTCGGCGGCCGAGCTGCCGGTCACGTCGAGGAATCCCGCCGGCGGAAGTCCCCCACTCTCGCGCTGCTCCACGGACATCTCGAACCACGCGGCCAACGTCTCCTCGCTGGCGCCGAAGAGGCCGTCCTCCGTATAGACGTCCTCCCCGGCCTGCCGCACCCAGACCACCAGGTTCTGGATGGTGGTGAAGGAGAGGTCGACTCCGTAGACCTCGTCGCCCCCGGACCGTGCGGCTTCGGTGATCTCCCGGCTGAAGTCCCAGAGATCGTCCCAGGACCAGGTCAGGTGATCGGGAACTTCGGCCCCGTAGCTGCCCGCCAGGTCCGTGTTGATGATGAACCCGACCGCGTTGAGACCAGCAGGGATGCCGTAGAGGTCATCGCCGACGCGTCCCAGGGGGTAGGTGTCAGGCACATCGCTCAGGTCCAGGACGTCGAGGTGGTCATTGAGGTTGAGCAGCGTCCCGCGATCCGCGTACTCCCGGAGGCCGTCACGACGCTGGTTCATGATGTCGGGGATGTCTCCGGCGGCGAACCGTGTCGCCATCCGGTCCTGATAGGGACCGGAGTCCGCGTAGTCGGTGACGATGGTGACGTCGGAGTGACGGCCCCGGTAGACGTCGAGCATGGCTTCGGTCTGCTCGGACCGTGCCGCATCGCCCCACCAGATCATGTTGATCGAGTCAGCAGCTCCGCCCGCGGAGGCGCTGCCGCCCCCGAACCGATCGCAGCCGGCGAGGGTCAGCGCGGCCGCACCTCCCATGCCGAGGTTGAGCAGTGTGCGTCGGGAGAGCCCCGAGCGCGCCGTGTGTCGCCGATCCAGTTCCATGCAGACCTCCTTGTCGCTGGTGACGGATCCCCGCCACACCGGCTAGAAACCGGTTTCTCGTTGTGAGTGAGCGTCACGATACTCTGTGATTCAGAACACTTTCAACAGGTCGCAGGGGCCTGGATCATGCCCGTTGCATGTCTCTCCATGCCCAGCGCGCATGAAGCCGGCACAGCCCGGGGGACTGAACGACCCACCACACCCACTCCCGCGACAACGCGTCCTCGACTACGCTGAACACGTCACATCGCGCAGTCCCATGAAGGAGCACACCATGTCAGGTCCGATCATCGTCGGCGTCGACGGCAGCCCCACGGCCCGCAAGGCCGCAGAGAAGGCCCGCACCCTCGCCATCAAGCTGAACGCCCCGCTGCATGTGGTCTCGGCCTACGCCGACGACCGCACCGAGGTCGTCAGCAGCGGATCGGACCAGTGGGTCGTCTCCGACGCTGACAACGCCCGCTACATCGCCGAGAAGGTCGCCGAGACCCTCAAGGCGCCCGAGGCGGAGATCCTGCCCCGCTCGGTGCACGGCAAGCCTGCCGATGCGCTGATCGGCTATGCGGAGAAGGTCGACGCCGACATCATCGTCGTCGGCAACCAACGCATGCGCGGCGTGAGCCGAGTGCTGGGCAGCGTGGCCAACTCGGTCTCGCACAACGCCACCTGCGACGTCTACATCGCCAACACCTACACGGACTGACGCCCCGCGTCACCACCAGCGCGACGACGGCCCCGGCAGATCACTGCCGGGGCCGTCGTCAAGTCAGATCCTGTCACCGCTGCTCGCGGCTCACGCCATGCGGTCTTCCACTGTGTATCCCCTTCTTGTTCGTCTGTCCCCGTGGAACTCCACGGGGACAGACGAACAAGACGGGGACAGATCAGGAGACCCGCTCACTCACCAGCTCGGTGCGCCAGCTCCGCCTAGGCTCCCAGCCGAGCACCCGGCGGGCCTTCTCGATGGAGAACGCCGGAGCATCCCCCGTGAGCTCCCCGGCCAGATGTGCCAGGGCGGGGAAGTGCTCCGGGATCAGTTCGGCGAGCGGCCGCCGGGCCAGCGCGTCCTTGGCCCCGACGAAGAACACCGAGCCGTTCTCCACCTGGTCGATCTTGGCCAGCAGCGTCAGCAGGAAGTCGGTGACGTCTCGGGCATCCACATAATTGAACATCGCCACCGCGGAGAGCGCCGGGTCGTCGAGCCGTTCGGCCAGCGTGTGGCCCTGCTGGGTGGGAGCGCCCTCCCATTCCTCCGGAGCGATCACGTAGCAGGGCCGGAAGGAGACGAACGTGACCTCATCCGTCTGCTGGGCGAACATCGCGGCCACCTGCTCGGCCACATGCTTGCTCAGCCCGTAGGCATGCCACGGCTGCGGCGGCACGTCCTCATCCAGGGGCAGCCGCGGCGGCACCCAGCCGGCAGGGGATCCGTATCCCATGATCGAGGGGCTGGAGGCGATCACGACCTTCGTGGCCCCGGAGGCCACGGCCGCCGCGGTCACATTGTGCGCGATCCCCGCGTTGGTCTTGAGGATCACGTCCTCGGGAGCGCTGAAGGGCACGGCGATGGCGGCCAGCGAGACCACCGCAGTCGGTGCCAGCTCCTCAAAGAGCTCCCGCGTGGCCTCAGCATCGAGCAGGTCGATGCTGCGATACGCCACCCCGTCAGTGGGCTCCTCGGGCAGCGCGCGGTCCACGCTGATGATCTCGTGCTCGGTGGCGGCGAAGCCTGCCACCACGCTGCGGCCCAGGCGGCCCGAGCCGCCGGTGACGATGATGCGTTCGGCCATCGGAGGTCTCCTGTGCTCTGCTCGAGTGTCAGTTCGCGACGGCGGCGGCGCCGGCCGCCTCGGAGAGGCCCAGGTCGACGTCGGCCACCCGGACCGGGCCGCCGCTCTCCAGGGACGTGTTGCCGCACACGCCCACGATGATCGCCTGGATGCCGTCGACCAGCCCTGCCGGGCGCTTGTACGGATCCTCGCCGGGACCGTTGAAGATGTCGGCCAGCAGCAGCCCGTCGCCGCCGCCGTGGGACCCTTCGCCCTGGACGATCTCGATCTCCTGAGCCTCGCCCCAGTGCCGCTGCAGCACCAGGCGCTCCCCCTTGGAACGGAGCGCTCCGGACTGGCCGTCGTCCGAGACCGAGGGGTCCACCGGGGCCCCGCCCTCGGCCGGGAGCACGGCGGCCCGCTCGACCACCTCGAGTTCCAGCCGACCCTCGGTGCCGTTGACGGCCACCTGGTAGCCCTCCCAGGGCGCGTGGGCGTTGAGCGAGTAGTTCAGCACCGCGCCGCGGGCGTAGTCCACGATCAGCGCGAGGTTGTCCTCGATGGTGATGCCCTCGCCGAAGACGTCCTGGTCACGGATGTAGCCGTCGTGGTGCTCGTTGTCGAGGTAGAGCTTCTGCAGCTTCTCGTCACTGCGCAGGTCCAGCGCGAAGGGGTCCTGCTCGGAGCCCTCACGGGTGCCGCGCTCAGCCGGAGCGATGCCCCGAGCCGCGGCGTTCTCCGCTCCGTAGAACTTCAGTCCCCCGGAGGCGTAGACGCGTGCCGGGGCGTCGGCGAGCCACCAGTTGACCAGGTCGAAGTGGTGGGAGGCCTTGTGGATCAGCAGGCCACCGGAGTTCTTCTTGTTCCGGTGCCAGCGGCGGAAGTAGTCGGCGCCGTGGACGGTGTCGAGCACCCAGGTGAAGTCGATCGAGGTGACTTCCCCGATCTTCCCGTCGAGGATGGCGGCCTTCAGCGCGGTGTTGCGCGGAGAGTACCGGTAGTTGAAGGTCACGATGACCTCGCGCCCGGTGGCCTCCACGGTCCGGGCGATCCGCGCACTGGACTCTGCGTCCACGGTCAGCGGCTTCTCCACGACGACGTCGGCGCCTGCCTCCAGGGACTCGACGATGTAGTCCGCGTGAGTGAAGTCAGGGCTGGTGATGATGACCCGATCGATGCCCTCGGCCTGGATGCGAGTGGTCAGCTCAGCAGGGTCGAAGGTCGCGATCTCCGCGCCGTGGACCTCCGCGATGCGCTGCTGGTGGTAGGCCGCGCGGCCAGGATTGGTGTCGGCCAGTCCGACGAGCTCGGCGACGTCGGCGTGGGGTCCGTGGATCGCGTCGATGTACATCTGGCAGCGGCTGCCCATGCCGATGATCGCGTAGCGGGTTCGTGTGTTCTCAGTGCTCACGGGGGAGCCAGCTCCTTCTGCGGTGTGCGCTGGGGATGTCCTCCCCAACAGTCTTGTCGTGTCGGCAGGGAATGAGAAGGCGTGCTCTCATGCTTTCCGTGGATCGCAGGTGTTCCGTCGGGGTATCTCACCCTGAGACGCCGACGACGGCCGCCCGCCGCGGGGAGCGGCGGACGACCGTCGTACGGACGGTGCGGCACGGACCTACTTGATGCCGGTGGTGGCCATGCCCTTGATGAGGAACCGCTGACCGAAGAGGAAGATCAGGAACAGCGGCAGGATCGAGATGATCGACATCGCGAACATGCCTCCCCAGTTCGACTCGCCGGTGGAGTCGATGAAGGCTCGCAGCGCCAGTGGCACCGTGTACATGTCCGGCGAGGTCAGGAAGATCAGCTGGCTGAAGAAGTCGTTCCACGTCCACATGAAGGTGAAGATCGTGGTGGTCGCCAGGGCGGGGACCATCAGCGGCAGGATCACCTGGAAGAAGATCCGGATGTGACCGGCGCCGTCGATGCGGGCGGCCTCGTCCAGGTCCTTCGGGATGCCGCGGATGAACTGCACCATCAGGAAGATGAAGAACGAGTCCGTGGCGAGGATCTTGGGCACGATCAGCGGCAGGAACGTGTTCACCCAGCCGAGGTTCGAGAACAGGATGTACTGCGGAATGATCACCACGTGCACCGGCAGCATGATGGTCAGCAGCATCGCCGCGAACATCGGGATCTTGAACTTGAAGTCCAGGCGGGCGAACGCGTAGGCCGCCATCGAGCAGGCGATGAGGTTCGCCAGGATCGAGGCGAAGACGACGATCGCCGAGTTCCACAGGAAGTGGCTGAACGGATGGCTCAGCGCGTTCCAGCCCTGGACGTAGTTGTTGAACTCCAGGGTGGTGAGCAGGATCCCCGGCTCCCGGAAGATCGCCTCGTTGGGGCGCAGCGAGGAGACCAGCATCCACAGCAGCGGATAGATCATCGCCAACGAGGCGAGGATCATCAGGATGTGCTTGACGGTGGCCTTGACCGCCCGCTGGGTCGGCGTCGTCGACTTCATCGGCGCCCGGTCCTCGGAGGTGAGGGAGCTCGCCCCGGCCAGGGCCGCTGTCGCGTCGGCCTTCTGGGCTTCGGCGCGGCTCTTTGCCGGCGCGCCGGACGGTGTGGTCGTCGTGGAATCAGTCATCGTAGTGCACCCAATACTTGGAGAGCCAGAAGTTGACGGCGGTGATCGAGGCGATGATCAGCACCAGGAGCCAGGCCATGGCTGAGGCGTAGCCCATGTCGAAGCGGCCGAAGCCCTGCTGGTAGAGGTACAGCGTGTAGAACAGCGTGGAGTCCGCCGGGCCGCCGGAGCCGCCCGAGACGATGAACGCCTGCGTGAAGTTCTGGAACGCGCCGATCAGCTGCAGCACGAGGTTGAAGAAGATGATCGGGGTCAGCAGCGGGATGGTGATCGCGAAGAACTGCTTGAACCGGCTGGCGCCGTCGATCGAGGCGGCCTCGTAGTACATGTCCGGGATCTGCCGCAGACCGGCCAGGAAGATCACCATCGGGGCACCGAAGGTCCACACGTGGAGGATGATCAGGGTGCCCAGCGCGGTGTCCGGGCTGGAGACCCAGCCCTGACCCTCGATCCCGACCATGGCCAGCAGCTGGTTGATCAGGCCCGAGTGACCGAAGATCTGGCGCCACAGCACCGCGATCGCCACGGAGGAACCCAACATGGACGGCAGGTAGAAGACTGAGCGGTAGAACGACAGGCCTCGCATGCCGCGGTCCAGCAGCATGGCGATCGCCAACGACACCGCCAGCTGGATCGGCACTCCGACGAACACGTAGGTGAAGGTCACCTGGATGGAGTTGTGCAGGCGATCATCCCCGAGCATCCGGGTGATGTTCTCCATGCCGATCCACTCGGGCGACTGGAGCAGGTTGTAGTTCGTGAAGGCCAGGTACAGGGACGCGGCCATCGGGAACAGGGTGATGCCGATCAGACCGATGGTCCACGGCAGCAGGAACAGGTGGCCTGCCTTGTTCTCCTTGTGCTTCCGCTTGCGCCCCCCTGCGGGGCCCTTCTTGAGCTGCTGGAGCTCGGCGACGACGCTCATGGCGCCGCCTTCCGACCCACGGCGGGACGGTGCTCCGCGCCGGGATCGATGCTCTGCATCTGGGACAGCATCGCTGCCTCCTCGAAACTTTGGGAAATCGCTTTCCGTGTACGTGCTGTCCACGGTAAGTGAGGCCACATTGTGAGGTCAAGCACACCGATCGCTGTGAATACAGGCTGAACGGCAGTCGCCGGGCTCACGGACGGCACGGACACTCTCTGACCGCGCGAACATCCCCGGAAAACCGGGGAACACCAATTGAATCGTTTTTTCTCATGTCATCTGGGTATCAATCCATGCATCCTCACCCGTGGACGGCATCATGAGACCCCACTAGGCTCGGAGACGCAGCCCACGACGACCTCACCGAAGGCCCGCGCGGACTCACCCGCTCCACTGACTCCTCTGCTCGCCCGCCCGTTCCGCCCCCCCACCCAGGAGAGAGATGGCCGAGAGCCTCCCCACCGTCGCAGGCATCGAGCTGCTGCTGACCTCCATGCCGTTCTCCGCCGCGCGCCGGGTGATCGGCGAGGAGTCGATCGACGAGTACAACGCCTCCTCCCACACCTTCACCCGGATGGAGTCCCTGCTGGTGAAGCTCACCGACTCCGATGGCGCCGTGGGCTGGGGCGAGGCGTTCGGCCACCGGACCAATCCGGCCACCTGGGCCGCACTGGAGGGCATCGTCGCCCCGTTCCACCTCGGACGCCCCGCCGATCCGGCGACCGTCCGTCGAGATGCGGAATACGCGTTCCATGCGTTCGGGCGTACAGGACCGGTGCATTTCGCCCTCTCCGCGGTGGACATCGCCCTGTGGGACCTGGCCGCCCAGCGTGCCGGGATGCCGCTGCGCCACCTCCTCAACCCGCAGTCCCGGGACACCATCGACTGCTATGCCTCCCTGGTCCACTACGGGGATGACCCGGTGGAGGTCGCCCACCACATCTCGCGAGCTCAGAAGGCCGGATACACCTCCTTCAAGCTGCACGAGTCCTCCCCCGAGTCTGTCGCGGCGGCCCGCGCCCAGGCTGGCCCGGAGGCAGGCCTGATGACTGACGTGAACTGCCGCTGGGATGAGTCCGAGGCCTCCGCGGCGCTGGAGGCCTTCGCCCCCGCGGATCTGCTCTGGCTGGAGGAGCCCGTGTTCCCCCCGGATGACACCGCCGCCCTCGCCCGGCTCAACGCCCGGCACGGCAGGATCTCCGCCGGGGAGAACGCCTCGGGGGTCCAGGGGATGGTGGAGCAGATGCGCGCTGGGGCCGTGGACTACGCTCAGCCCAGCGTGGGAAAGATCGGCGGAATCTCGGCGATGCGTGAGGTCTTCGCCGCCGGGGAGGAGACCGGAGTCGCCGTCGTCCCCCACTGCTTCTACTACGGACCGGCGCTGAACGCCTCCGCAGAGCTGATCGCCACCCTCGGCGAGGAAGTGCGCTTGGAAGTGCCGTTTCTGCAGTGGCCGCAGCGACTGCACAGCCTGCACGGGGCCGGGCCGCGGATCACTCTCGGCGATGCCCCCGGGCTCGGCTTCGTCCCAGATGAGCGGGTGCTGAGCGAACACCTGGTGCGCCGGGCCGTGGTCCAGCCGTCGTAGAGTCATCATCATGAGCCACCTCACAGCAGCACCGCGCGTCGTCTGCGTCCCCGATTCGTTCAAGGGCTCCGCCAGCGCCGCCGAAGCTGCGGCCGCACTGGCCCGAGGCGCCCGGCAGGTCTTCCCTCAAGCGGAGATCATCGAGCTGCCCTTCGCCGACGGCGGCGAGGGCACCTTGGAGGCGCTGCTGGCGGTCTGGGGGCAGGAGGCCGAGCAGATCGAGGTGGTCGACGCCATCGGCCGCCCCGGCACCGCCCTGGTGGGCCGCTCGGCTGACGGCCGGACTGCCGTCCTCGAAGCAGCCCAGGGCAACGGCCTGCCTCAGGTCAGCGACGTGCCGCTGCAGCCTGGCCGGGCCGACACCTACGGAGTGGGGCTCATCGCGCGGCACCTCCTGGACAGCGGCCCTCAGGGCGGGGAGCTGGCGGTGGGCGCCCGGGTGGAGGAGGTCCTCCTCTGCATCGGCGGTTCGGCCAGCACTGACGGGGGCACTGGGCTCCTGCGCGCCCTGGGCGTGGAGTTCCTCGACACCTCCGGCGCACCCGTGGCCCCCGGCGGACAGGGGCTGACCCAGATCGCCTCGGTGGACACCACGGGGCTGCACCCACGGGCCGCCGCGGTTCGCTGGAGGATCGCCGTAGACGTGGACAACCCGCTCACCGGGGAACGTGGCGCGGCCGCGGTGTTCGGCCCGCAGAAAGGCGCGGACGACGACGCCGTCGCGGCGCTCGACGCCGGGCTCTCCCACCTGGCCGAGGTACTCGCCGCACACACCGGAGTCTCTGCAGAGCAGTACCGTCAGGCCCCAGGCTTCGGCGCGGCCGGCGGCATCCCGGTGGGCATGGTGAGCCTGCTCGACACCGAGGTGGTGCCAGGCTCACAGATGGTCGGCGAGGCCGTGGGACTGGCTGAGACGCTGGCCGAGGCGGACATCGTGCTCACCGGGGAGGGCTCGCTGGATTCCCAGTCCCTGGGCGGGAAGGTGGTGGAGGCGGTGCGACGTCACGCTCCGCAGGCCGCCGCCGTCGTCGTCGTCGCCGGGACCGTGAAGCTCAGCGCGGCCGAATGCCGGCAGGCGGGGCTGACGGGGGCGTTCTCCATCGCCCCCGGCGCAGCCGCCCTGGAGGAGCTGCTGGAGCGGGCTCCGGAGCTGATCGAACAGAGCGCCGCCCAGGCCTGCGGACTGCTGGCCCACGGGGCGGGCTGACGCTCTTCTCAGGAGTGCTGCTCCACCCAGGTGGTCAGGGCGTCCATGTATTTGGCCGCCCGGCGGACCAGTGCCGCGTCGGCACCGTCCTCAGCGAAGGTTCCCTCGGTGACCTGCACGGCCATCAGCGGGGTCCCCATGAGCTTCACCCCAAGCAGGGGCAGGAAGCTGCGCAGCTGGGTCTGGCCGTTGATCGTGCCGAACCGACTCGGCGAGGCCCCCGCGATCCCCATCGGCGTGCCGGCCAGCACGCCCTGCTTCGGGGGCCGGGTGAGGATGTCGAGGGCGTTCTTCACCGGTGCGGGAAAACTCTGGTTGTGCTCGGGGCTGACGAGCAGCAGACCGTCGACCGCGGCGGCCTCCTTCTTGAAGGCGGACATCTCTTCAGGGAACTCCGCGTCGAGGTGCCGGTCATAGAGCGGCAGCGGCCGGATGTCGATCTCCGCCAGCTCCGCGCGCTCGGGCGCCTGAGCCACCAGAAGCTCGGCGAGCTTCCTGTTCACCGAGTCCTCCGCGAAGCTGCCGACGATGTACCCGATCCGCACCATGGATGATCCTCCTCTGTCGGTGACGTGACTGACCTGGCCAGTCTCACATGACCGGCGTCACCGAGGAGAGAGGCATCTGGTGCGGACGGCCCCTCACAGCCAGCGGAAGTCCCCCGAACCACCGACCCTCCAGCGTCTGGCCGTCTGCTCGGCTTCGAATCGCAGGTAGGCCCGCTCACGGGCGCGGGCGCGTCTGATCTCGCGGGCCAGCGCCCGACGACGCCGACGCCCCTCGCGCCGCGCCTCAGGCGTCTCAGGCGTCTCAGGCGACCGGGGCGGCACCGTCGACGTCTCCCGCCGGGGGTCGGGGGTCGGTGATGTGCATCCGGCCTGTGGGTCTGCCGTGGACGCTCTCCGCATGGTTTCCGTCATGGAACTCACGCTACGGAGCTATGCGGTCAGATCCTGTCCTCAACCGGAGACAACACAGGGCGTCAGCCGCGGGGCTTCATCCGTGCGGTCGGCAGCGCCGGGGCCGGCAGCGGCGCATCCTGGCCGGGAGGGAAGTCACCGAACTGCGGAAACGGGAGGCCGTCCTCATACGTCGCACCGGCGAGCGCCTCACGCAGCTCTCCCTGCACAGGTGCCCCGAGTGCGGCATCCGTCCGCACACTCATCGGCGACCCCGGCGGCGGCGTCTCGAAGCCCATCTCCGCCTGGTAGGCGGCCCGGTACGCGGCGACCTCCTCGTGGGATCGGCCTACGAAGTTCCACCACATGACGATCTGTTCATCCAGTGGCTCCCCGCCGATCAGCAGCGCCAGCACCGGCTCCGCACCGGCCTCGACCCGCAGCACGGTGGGACCGGCTCCGACCACGCCCAGATGGTCGGCTGGGATGTCGGCTCCGTGGAGGCGCACCGCGCCGCGGACCGAAAGCAGCCCGTGCTCATGACCGGGGGGCACCTCGATGTCCAGCACCGCCCCGGGCTCCAGTCGCAGTTCCGCGCCGGTCAGCGGGATATAGGTGCGCGCCGGGGAGCGGCTGCCCAGCAGCTCACCGAGGAAGACCTTCGCCTCCCAGCCTTCACCGGCGACGGTCTCCGGACGGTGCGCATCCAGGGAGGGCTCCACGAAGCGGTGCTCGTCCGGGAAGGCGTACCAGAGCTGCGCGCCGTGCAGCATCGTGGTGTCCGCCGCGGAGTGCTCGGAGTGGCTGATCCCGCGGCCGGCGTTCATCAGTGCCAGCTCACCGGGCCGGACGGTGGCCCAATGTCCGGCGGAGTCGAGGTGGTCGATGCGCCCGGAGAAGAGCCAGGAGACGGTGGCCAGGCCGGTGTGCGGGTGGCGGGGGATGCGCATGGGCCCGAACTCGGTGACATCATGCGGTCCGAAGAAGTCCAGGAAGCACCAGGCACCGACCAGTGAGCGGGCGCGCTGGGGCAGAGTGCGGCGCACGTTCATCGCTCGGGGACCACCCAGGGGGACATCGCGGGGCTCGAGCACCTCCACGCCGGATTCAGCCACCGCGACGCCGTCCCGCAGCCCTCCGGAAGCCTGGGAACCGTTGACGCAGAGCTGCTCCTGCGGGTCACGCTCAGTGTTGCTCATGATGCCCCCTCCGCAGACCGGGAGATCCGGCCGTTTCAAATTTGAATGACACGTCCGTCTCCACTCTATCCAACCCCTCAAGGCGAGGGGAGTGCCAGGGGCCCTGCGCCCTTCCCCAGGCTCCGACGTCGGCCGGCGGATCTCTCATCCTGCTCTCACCTTCAGCGCGCATTCTGGATGTCATGTGGAAACGAGTCTTCGTGGTCCTCGGTGCGGTCACGCTCATCGGCGCCGCACTGCTAGGTGTGCGCGCCTTCCAGCTGGCCACGGAACCGGCCAGCCTGCCCACTGAGATCCTCGACGTCGAGCGTCGACTCGATCCTTCCCGCTCGGTGACGGACGACCAAGCCCACCGGGAGCCGGGGGACCCTCCTTCCGCACCCGAAGCCTCCCCCTCCCCTTCTCCTGAGCAGCCCGAGGTGGCCGAGCAGACCCCGGCGGAGCAGTCCCAGATTCCCCAGCCGGCGCCCCAGTGGGATGACGACGACGACTGGGACGACGACTGGGACGACGACTGGGACGACGATGACGACGACTGAGCCTGTCCCGCCCGCCGCCGGCCCCCGGCTCAAGCTGGTGACCTGGAGCCTGCTGATCAGCACCCTCGCCCTGGGTGCGACCCTGGCGGCGGGCCGCACAGTTCTGCTGGTGGAGGTGGACCAGCAGGCCGATGCGACCATCACCCAGGAGGTGCAGGCCTTCATCGGCTTCGTCGAGGGCTCTCACCACATCGGCAACGGCGAGGAGGAGCAGTTCGCCTCCGAGGCCGAGCTGATGCGCAGCTTCCTGGCCCGGCAGACGCCGGAGAGCCACGAGGCGCTGATCGCCATCTCCGACGGAGAGGTGATGCTTCTGGACAATGCGCGGCACGACGCCGGCCTCCGCTTCGCCGAGTCAGAGACCGCCATGGACGCCGTGCTCTCCGCCGAGGCCAGCTCCGGGGCCCTGCACACCGACGGCTTCGGAGAGGTCCGTTGGGGCCGGGTGACCACCGACCAGGACGGAGCGTTCCTGGTCCTGCACTTCACCACCCCGGCCGAGGCTGACGTGCAGACCACCACCGCCACCTTCGCCCGGCTCGGCGCGGGGTCCCTGCTCCTAGTGGCGGCCCTGGCATGGCTCATCTCCCGCTGGACCGGCACGCCGCCGGCGCAGCGGTCCATCACCGCTGAGGCGCAGGGACCGAGCCGCTCGCAGCCCACGCCCCCTCCCCCGGACATCCACCCGCAGGCCACGACAGCGGCCCGGCTGCTGCTGGGGGTCCAGCGCGAGGCCGCTGTGACACACCCTCAGCGGCGGTTCCTGCTCGCCACGGAACCCCTCCAAAACCCTGACGTCGTCGAGGCGGCCCTCCGGAGTGAGGCGTCGGTCGTCCGGGTGCTCGGAGAGCTCGCCCAGATCGAGGCAGAGGTCGACACCGACGCCGTCCACACCGGCCTACTGGCGCTGGTCGACCATGCACTGGGCACCGAGAGCGGGCGCTCCACAGCACCCGTGGACGCCGCCGTGGTGCTCACCGCCGGCACAGTGGCCGCGCAGCAAGATCCACCGAGCAGGCTGCGGCTCACAGTCCGCAGCCTCACTCCACAGACCCCCGACCCGGAGCCCGGCGCGACGGCGGCCGTCCCCGCCGGACGCGCCACGACGACCCGACTCAGCCACGCTGCGATCAGCAGCGCGGAGGCTGCCCGCCCGTCCCCATCGGGCGCCTCCGCCTACTGGGAGCTGGCCGAGCAGGTCGCCGCTGCCCACCAGGGATGGTGCTGGCGGGACTCCGGGTCGGGTCCAACCATGAGGATCGGCATGGATCTGCCGCTCTCCGCGTCCGATGAGACGTGCACTCCTGCTGGGCTTGGGGCTGATCCAGGGGCCATGTAGCCTCTCATGATCATGGGACGGACGCGCGACGACGGCACCGAGGGCGGGCCACGCCGTGGCCGCCGGGTGACCATCTCCGACGTCGCCCACCACGCCGGAGTCTCGACGGCGGCGGTCTCGAAGGTGCTCCGCTCGGCCTATGGAGTCAGTGATGGGATGCGGCAGAAGGTCCGCGCCTCGGTCCAGGAGCTGGGCTACCGGCCGCATACTGGTGCCCGGGCCATGCGCGGCCGCTCCTACACGGTCGGCGTGATGCTGCTGGACCTCGCCGCGCAGTTCCAGCCCGAGATCATCCAGGGCATCAGCGCCCACCTGGCGGACACCCCCTACCAGGAGATCCTCATCACCGGGGGCATAGATCCCGAGCGGCAGAAGCGCGCGATCGAGGCCCTGACTGACCGCCAGGTGGACGGGCTGATCGTCATCACCCCCAGCATGGAGCCGGAGTGGCTGGAGGACCTCGGCCGACGGCTTCCGTTGGTGACGGTGGCACGGCATGGAGGCTCCCAGCACTTCGACTCCGTGGTCACCGACGACCATCTGGGTGCCCGGCTGGTGGTCGACCACCTCGCCGCGCTCGGTCATGAGCGGATCATGCACATCACCGCGCCCATCGAGGGCCTGCAGCGTCCCTCGGTGCTCTCCCAGACCCCTCGCCTGGACGGCTATCTGGACGCCATGGCCCGCCACGGGCTGACTCCGCAGGTGATCGAGTCCGACTATTCCGAGGCAGGCGGCCACACCGCGACGCTCCAGGCGCTGCGCGGTGCGGCACCACCCAGCGCCATCTTCGCCGGTGCCGACGGCAGCGCGCTGGGGGCCCTGCGGGCCGCGGAGGAACTCGGCGTCGACGTCCCGCGCGACCTCTCCGTGGTGGGCTTCGACAACACCTTCGTCTCCGGCATCGGCCGCATCTCGCTGAGCACCGTGGATCAGGACGGCGCCACCACCGGAGCGATCAGCGCGGATCTGCTGCTGCAGCGCCTCGGTGGCCGATCCGAGCCGATGCGTCGGGTGATCGTGCCCGAGCTGGTGACGCGCGGGACCAGCGCCCCACCCCGCTGACCTGGACATTCTCCAGCGCGCCCCACAAACCTCATGAAACGATTCATGTCGCGTCTTGTAAAACGTTCTACATGCTCGTACGCTGGGTGATCACGCACACGTGACCAACCTCACCGGGTGACATCCCGCACCCGCTCCCCCAGGAGTTCCCCATGCCACTGACCACCATGACCCCTGAGCGTCGCCGCGCCTGGTGGACCGCCGGCGTCGCCGGCATGGCGTCGTACCTCGACGCCGGCGCGATCGTCACCACCGGCACCGCCCTGGTGCTCTATCAGGACGAGCTCGGCATCACCTCGGGCCAGTTCGGCCAGCTCTCCGCCCTGCTGATGGTCATGATCGGCATCGGCGCCCTGATCGGCGGCAATCTCTCCGACCGCTTCGGCCGCCGCCGGGTCTTCACCCTGACGATCATGATGTACGCGGTCGGGGCGCTGGTCCTCGTCGCCGCCCCCGGCGTGGAGGCCCTCTACGTGGGGATCCTGCTGCTGGGCTTCGCCTCCGGCGCGGACCTGCCGCCGTCGCTGGCGATGATCGCCGAGTCCGCCCCGGAGAACGACGAGGGCAAGATGGTCGCCTTCTCCCATGTGCTGTGGATGATCGCCATCCCCGTGGTGAGCGTCTTCGGCATCATCGTCGGGGACATGGGAGCCACCGGTGCCCGCATCATGTACGGGCACCTGCTGGTCGTGGCGCTGATCGTGCTCGCACTGCGCATGCGGCTGCCCGAATCACCCCTCTGGACGCGTCGGCAAGTCGCAGTGCAGACCGGCACCGTGGACCGCTCCAGCCTCAAGGACCTGTTCTCCCGCCGGTGGCTGCCCGCACTCACCGGTGTCGCGCTGTTTTACGCGATCACCAACATCGCGGCCAACACGAACGGCCAGTTCTCCACCTACATGTATGTCAACGTGGCCGGCGCCGATGTCTCCACCGCCTCCGCGATGAGCCTGGTCGGCCTGGCCTGCAGCATTGCGGCCTCGCTGTTCCTGATGCGGATCGTGGACACCCGGTACCGGATGCTCGGCTTCGCGCTGGGCACCGTGACCGCCGTGATCGCCTGCCTCGTCCCGGCCGTCGTCGGCGTCTCCATCCTGGCGTTGGTGCTCTTCGGCGTGGTCTACGGCATCGCGGGGATCGTCTCCGGAGAACCGATGTTCAAGGTGTGGTCCCAAGAGCTGATCCCTACGGCGCACCGCAGCACCGCCCAAGGCATCAGCATCGCCTTCGCGCGGGTGGTGGCCGCCGGCGTGGGCCTCTTCACCCCGCTGATTCTGGACCAGTCCGCCGAACTGATGTTCCTCTTCCTGGCCGCGGTGATCCTGGTGGCAGGACTGATCGGGTTCTTCTGGGTGGCGCGCCGCCCGAAGGTCCTCCAGTCTGAGAAGGACGCCGACACCCCGGCCGCAGATGATTCCAGCGATGCTCTCCGACCTGCCACCTCCAACGCGCCGACCATCCACAGCTGACCCTAAGCGTCGCTGCCCCCCCTCCGCCACAGACGCCGCCGACTCCACCGATCGCGAGGACCCCATGACGCAGAACACCACCGACACACGCACAGCCTCCGCACCGAGCGAGAGGGCTCGCCCCGCCGTCGGGCTGCCGCCGCTGACCACCCGCGCCATCACTCCGGCCGCCCCACTGGACTCGGCCCCACGGTTTCGGAAAGCGTTCACCCTGGAGACCGGCCACGGCGAGGTGCTGCGGGCCACTCTGCGCGCGAGCGCGTTGGGCGTCTACGAGGCCCAGCTCGACGGCGTCCCGATCAGCGAGGACGTGCTGGCCCCCGGATGGTCCAGCTACGAGTGGAGGCTGCGGTACCAGACCTATGACATCACCGCCGAGCTGCAGGGCTCCGCGGACGTCCGCCACGAGCATGTGCTGAGCGCCACCGTGGGTAACGGCTGGTACCTGGGCCAGCTCGGCTGGCAGGAGCGCCGGAGGCTCTACGGCGAGCACCGCGGGCTGATCATGCAGCTGGACGTGGAGTACGACGACGGCCACATCCAGTCCCTCGCCACCGACGAGTCCTGGTCCGCCTCCGGATCCGAGATCCTCTCCGACGACCTCTACGACGGACAGACCATCGACGCACGCAGACGCGGGGAGGACGCCACCGCGGTGCCGGTGCGCACCGTCGGTTTCGACGCCGAGCTGGTGGAGCCGACCGGCCCGCCGGTGCGCCGCCAGCAGGAGATCTCCCCGCAGCGGATCTGGAGCTCCCCGAGCGGCAAGACCCTGGTGGACTTCGGGCAGAACCTGGTCGGCTGGCTCCGGCTGTCCGCCTCGGGGGCCCGCGGGGAGACCATCACCGTGAAGCATGCCGAGGTGCTCGAGCAGGACGAGCTGGGCACCCGTCCGCTGCGGCACGCTGATGCCACAGACCGCTTCGTCCTCTCCGGCGGCGAGGACACCTTCGAACCCACGTTCACATTCCACGGGTTCCGCTACGCCGAGGTGACCGGCTACCCCGGCGAGCTGACCGCAGACGCGCTGACCGCCGTCGTCGTGCACTCCGAGATGCCGCGCACCGGGACCTTCCGCTCCTCGCACCAGCTGGTGAACCGGCTGCACGAGAATGTGGTGTGGGGGCTGCGCGGGAACTTCCTGGACGTGCCCACCGACTGCCCGCAGCGCGACGAGCGGCTGGGCTGGACCGGTGACATCGCCGTCTTCGCACCGGCGGCGGCGCATCTGTACGACGTTCACGGCTTCCTGGCGGACTGGCTGCAAGACCTCGACGCCGAGCAGCGGGCGGCCGCCGGGTTCGTGCCCTATGTGGTGCCGGATGCTTTGAAGTACCAGGACATGCCGGAGGAGTTCCAGCCTGTGGAGTCGGCCGCCATCTGGTCCGATGCGGCGGTGTGGGTACCGTGGGCGCTGTGGGAGGCCTCCGGGGAGGCCGACGTCCTGGCCGCCCAGTACGACTCGATGACCGCGCATCTGCGCCGCGTGGAGTCCCGGCTCTCGCCGACCGGGCTGTGGGATCAGGACTTCCAGTTCGGCGACTGGCTGGACCCTGACGCCTCACCCCACGAGCCCTGGAACGCCAAGGCCGACCGTGCGGTGGTGGCCACTGCCTGCGTGGTCCGCACCGCCCGCATGGTCGCCGAGACTGCACAGATCCTGGGCCGCGACGACGATGCCGCCACCTTCCGTGCACTGGCCGATCGCGTCCAGGCCGCGTACCTGGAGCACTATGTGGACGCCGAGGGACGCATCCGCTCGGACTCCACCACCGTCTACACCCTGGCGATCGTCTTCGACCTGCTGGACGAGACACGGCGTGCCGCCGCCGGCCAGCGCCTGGCCGAGCTGGTGCGCCAGGCGAAGTTCCGGGTGTCCACCGGCTTCGCCGGCACTCCGTACATCACCGAGGCGCTGAGCAGCACCGGGCACACCGAGGAGGCCTACGGACTGCTGCTGGAGACCGGCTGCCCGTCCTGGCTGTACCCGGTGACCATGGGGGCCACCACCATCTGGGAGCGCTGGGACTCGATGCTTCCGGACGGGTCTATCAACCCCGGGGAGATGACCAGCTTCAACCACTACGCGCTGGGGTCGGTGGCCGCCTGGATGCACCGTGTGGTCGGCGGTCTGGCTCCGGCGGAACCGGGCTATGCGCGGGTGCGGGTGGCCCCGCAGCCTCCCGTCGGGGTCTTCGCCGAGGAGATCACCTGGGCGGAGACCACGCAGCAGACGCCCCACGGGCTGGTCACCGTGGCCTGGCGGCGCGAGGGGCAGGCGCTGGTGCTGACGGTGGAGCTCCCGGAGGGCGTAGAGGCCGACGTCGACGTCTCCTCCACGTTCCCCGGCGCGGAGACGCAGGTGATCGGCGCGGGGAGGCACGAGCTGCGGTTCGGCTGAGCGGAGGCGATCACCAGTCGTGGATGGTGCCGTCGGCGAGGCGGTTGTACGGCAGGTAGGCCTGCTCGTACGGATACTTGCCCGCCTCGCCGACGTCGAGCTCGACGCCGAGGCCAGGTTTGGTGCCCGGGTGCAGCAGCCCGTTCTCCCACGTGTACGACTGGTGGAACACCTCGTTCGTCTTGGCACCGTGCTGCATGTACTCCTGGATCCCAAAGTTGTGGATCGCGAGCCCCACGTGCGCCTGGGCGGCCATACCGACCGGCGAGATGTCGGTCGGGCCGTGGAAGCCCGACTTCACCTGGTACATGGCGGCGTAGTCCATCGTCTTCTTCAGCGGCGTGATGCCGCCCATGTGCGTGACGGCGCCACGCATGTAGTCGATGAGCTGCTCGCGGATGAGGTCCTTGAAGTCCCAGATCGTGTTGAAGACCTCTCCGATGGCGAGCGGCGTCGTCGTGTGCTGGCGCACGAGTCGCAGCGACTCCTGGTTCTCGGCGGGCGTGCAGTCCTCGAGCCAGAACAGGTCGTACGGCTCGAGCTCCTTGCCGAGCTTCGCCGCCTGGATCGGCGTCAGGCGGTGATGCCCGTCGTGCAGGAGCGGGATCTCGGGTCCGAACTCGTTCCGCACCGCCTCGAACACTCCGGGGAGGTGTCTGAGGTACGCCCGCGTGTCCCAGTCCTCCTGCACGGGGAGAGCCCCGCGGCGAGCGGGCTCGTGGTCATAGCGGGCCTCTCCTCCGCCCGTGTCGGCGGACTGTGACGCGATCCCGTAGATGGCCTGCAGCCCTGGGACGCCCGTCTGGATCCGGATCGCCCGGTATCCCTCGTCGAGGTGCTCGCGCACGGAGTCGAACAGCTCGGGCAGCTCCTTGCCAGAGGCATGCCCGTACGCCAGCAGGCCCTGGCGGGAGGCCCCGCCGAGCAGCTGGTAGACGGGGAGCCCGGCAGCTTTGCCCTTGAGGTCCCAGAGGGCCATGTCGACGGCGGCGATGGCCGCCATGGTGACGGGCCCGCGCCGCCAATAGGCGGAGCGGTAGAGGAACTGCCAGGTGTCTTCGATGCGGTGGGCATCGCGCCCCAGGAGCAGCGGCACCACGTGCTCCTTCAGGTAGGCGACCACGGCGAGCTCGCGCCCATTGAGGGTGGCGTCACCGAGACCGGTGAGACCGTCTTCGGTGGTGAGCTTCAAGGTCACGAAGTTCCGGTCCGGACTGGTGACGATGACCTCGGCCTTGTCAATGCGCATGGTCGGTTCCGCTCCTCATGTCATGGGGCATGTCCTGGGGCGTGGGCGCGGCAGACCTACGGGCACGCCTGGGTGGCACCACGGTACTACGTGACAGAAGACACAGGCTTCTCGACGCTGACCGCGGCAGGCCCCTGCGGGCCTCCGACCCCGTGGGCGACGTGCGGCAGACCGGTGCATCAGCAGCCACCGGCCTGGTGTCACGACGACGGCGGCCCGCCTCCCCGATTCGGGGAGGCGAGCCGCCGTCGTTCTGCAGAGGGTCGGTCAGTCGTCGCTGACGACGACCTTGACCTCGATGTTTCCACGCGTGGCGTTGGAGTACGGGCACACCTCGTGGGCCTTGTCGGCCAGCTTCTGCGCCTCGTCCTGCGGCAGGTTGGGCACGACGACTTCGAGGGTGACCCCGAGACCGAAGCCGCCCTCGGGCAGCTTGCCGATGCCGACCTTGGCACCCACGGAGGAGTCGCCCAGCTCGGCCTTCTCCTGCCCGGCAACCAGCTGCAGGGCACCGTGGAAGCAGGCGGCGTAGCCTGCCGCGAAGAGCTGCTCCGGGTTGGCTCCTTCACCCGATCCACCCATGGCCTGCGGTGCGGCCAGGGCGAGGTCGATGCGGCCGTCGTCGGTCCGGGTGTGGCCGTTGCGTCCAGCTCCGGCAGCGATGGCCTCTGCGGTGTACAGGGTCTCCATTGGTGATGTCCTCTCAGTCGACGATCAGTCCACCCTCAGCTCAACACATCGTCCTGGGCTTGGCCAGGGGTTCCGCTGCGTATTCGCTCAGAGCTGTCATCTGTTCAGCCGGCCCTCCCCCGGTGCTGCGTCATGTCGCCCCGTCATGTCGCCACGGCGGTGCGCCCCGATGCCGCGCCGGGGCCGGTAGGCAGGCAGAATAGGGGACCATGCATTCCGACGACGTCGCCCGCCTCGAGCCCGGACACCAGCGCGAGATCAGCGAAGGGCTGCACGCCCGGTTCGCTGAGCAGTTCGGGCGGCGGGCCGACGGCGTCTGGTTCGCCCCGGGGCGCGCGAACCTCAACGGCGAGCACGTGGACTTCCACGGTGGCCGCTGCCTGCCGATGGCGCTGGCGCACGGCACCTATGTGGCCGCCGCCCCCCGGGAGGACGGGCTGCTGCGGCTGCGGACCCTGGACCCCGGGCTCGACGACGGGATCCAGACGGTGAGCATCGCGGCGATCGACGCGCTGGTGCGCGCCGATGCAGGCGAGGGCAGCGCCGGGGAGGTTCCGCCGATCACCGATGTGCACTCGATCGTGCCGGGGGTGACCTCCGGCTGGACCCATTACGTCGCCGGAACCCTGTGGGCGTTGCAGCAGCTGGGTGCCGAGCTCCCGGAGCTGGCGGTGCGTCAGGGCTTCGGTGCGGACCTGCTGATCTCCTCCACGCTGCCGATCGGCGGCGGACTGTCCTCCTCGGCGGCGCTGGAGTGCTCGGCGATGCTGGCGTTCGTGGCACTGGCCACCCCGCTGGGGGAGCAGAATCCAGGCCCGGCACTGGGTGCGGCTCTGGACGATGCGCTGCGCGCCCGTCTGGCGGCGGCCTGCATGCGGGCCGAGGTGGAGGTGGTCGGCGCCGGCACCGGAGGCCTGGATCAGACGGTGAGCCTGCGCGGACGAGCCGATCATCTGGTCTCCCTGGACTGCCGGAACTTCTCTGTGGAGCACCGGCCCACCTCGCGGCTCCTGGGGGAGCACACGTTCCTGGCGATCGACACCCAGCAGGCGCACTGGCTGGGCGATGGTCAGTTCGACGACCGGCGCGCCGACTCCGAGGCGGCGATGCGCCTGCTCGGGGCGGACCAGCTGCGGGACGTGCTCCCGGAGAGCCCGCACCTTGGTGACGTCGACGCCGGCCTGGCCCGGTTCGACACGCTGACCGGCGGTGCAGAGGCGATCGAGGGTCGCCGCACCTCCGCATGCCGAAGGCGGCTGCGCCATGCGCTGACCGAGATGCTGCGCTCCGAGCAGCTGGACCGGATCCTGGGCGACGAGAAGCTGGAACCCGGTGCGGGGGCCCAGCAGGTCGGACACATCCTGGATGCCGGCCACGCCTCCATGCGCGACGACGCCCAGGTCTCCTTTCCCGCGGCGGACGCGATCGTGGAGTCCGCCCGTGCCGCCGGAGCGCTGGGCGCCCGGCTGATCGGCGGAGGGTTCGGGGGCTCTGTCCTGGTGCTGGTCCCGAGGAGCCGAGAGGACGACGTCGTACAGGCTGTGCACCGGATGTGCGTGGAGCAGAGCTTCACCGCCCCGAGGTTCCTGCACGTGGAACCGTCCGCGGCGGCACGCCCGGTGGGGTGATCTCGGTGCGGGCCGGGACATTGCGCCCTCTGGTCCGCACTCCATCGAGCCAGCCCGTCCGCAGGAATCTTGGGTTCCTCCGCGCAGTGATGCCGGGGAGCGCCGTCTCAGCCTGACGCAGCGTCCGGTCCCATACGATCCCGGGTCTACTGCACGTGTTCCAAAGTTCACCCTCGACTCATGGACGAGCCACCTGGCTTTCATGGGGCCTCAGCAGAATGGCGCAGGTGCGGGAACGCTCCCGCACTCGCACCGCGCTCGCACCACCACTCTTGCTGAGGAGAGAATTTCCGATGACACTCCGTTCCCGCGTCACCGGTCGGGCCTTGCCCGCCGTCGCCACCACCCTTGCAGGACTCTTCGCGCTCAGTGCGTGCGGAACTGACGACGCCGCCGCGGAGGGGGAAGCCGGCGGCACCCTCGTGGTGTATACGAACTCCGACGGCGAAGGTCGCGGCGACTGGCTCACCGAGCGCGCCGAAGAGGACGGTATGGACATCGAGATCGTGGGCATCGGCGGTGGTGACCTGACCGACCGGCTGATGGCGGAGGCTGGAAACCCGGTGGCCGACGTCGTCTTCGGCCTCAACCACGTGTTCTTCTCCCAGCTCGTCGAGAACGACGTGGTCGCCCCGTACACCCCATCCTGGTCCGAGGACGTGGCGTCGCCCGAACTGGGCGATCCCTCCGGGGACGGGAACTTCTGGCCCGTGGTGCAGCAGGGCATCCCCCTGGTCTACACCCTTGATGCGGTCGCTCCAGAGAGCGCCCCCACCGACTGGCTCGATCTCTGGGAAGACCCCCAGTGGCATGGCCGCTACGAAACCGTCGCTGACCTCGGCGGCGCCACCACGCAGATGGTGATCTCCGGGATCCTGGACCGCTACCAGGACCCCAACGGTGAGCTCGGCGTCTCCGCGGAGGGCTGGAAGCAGATCGAGATGTACTTCGATCACGGAGACCCGGCCGTTCCCGAAACGGACCTCTGGCTGCGCATGGCCGAGGGGGAGGTCGATATGGGCCAGCAGCCCGGCACCTCCAGCCTCGCGAACCGCGAAGAGGAATACGGCATCGAGGTCGGCCTGGTCGAGCCTGAGATGGGCATCCCCTTCGCCGTGGAGCAGGTCGCCGTGGTCAACGGCACCGACCAGGAGGCCCAGGCCCAGGAGTTCATCGACTGGTTCGGCAGCGCCGAGACCCAGGCCGCATGGTCCGAGGAGTTCGGCTCCATGCCGGCCGTCCAGGGCGCCATCGACGAGGCGGACCCGGAGATCGTGGAGCTGCACGAAGATCTCCGGCAGCAGGACATCGACTGGGACTTCGTCGGCGAGAACCTGCCGTCCTGGATCGAGAAGATCGAGCTCGAGTACCTGCCGTGATCCACTACGAAGACATCGAAGTCAGCTTCGGAGACTTCACGGCGATTCCCGCACTGAACCTCGACGTGGCCGAGGGGGAGTTCTTCACCCTCCTCGGCCCTTCGGGATGCGGAAAGACGACGGCCCTGCGCGCGCTGGCCGGCTTCGTGCAGCCCTCACGAGGTGAGATCTTCGTTGAAGGCAGGCCGGTGAGTCGGCTGCCCAGTGATAAGCGCGGCGTGGGCATGGTGTTTCAGAACTATGCCCTCTTCCCCTCCATGACGGTCTGGGAGAACATCGCCTTCGGACTACGGCTGCGCAGGCACAGCGCGGCGGAACGCCGTGAACTGGTGGCCGAGGTCGCCGAGCGAGTGGATCTGAGCGCCGAGCAGCTTCAGAAGCACCCCTCCGAACTCTCCGGCGGGCAGCAGCAGCGCGTCGCCATCGCCCGCGCCCTGGTGCTGCGCCCGAAGATCCTGCTGCTCGACGAGCCGCTGTCCAACCTGGATGCGAAGCTGCGCCATCAACTGCGCTCCCAGCTCAAGGAGCTTCAGTCTGAATTCGGGATCACCACGCTCTACGTCACCCACGATCAGGATGAAGCCCTGACCATGTCGGACCGGATCGCCGTCTTCAACGCGGGACGAATCGAACAGGTCGGCACTCCGGAGGAGATCTACGACCACTCGGCCAACGAGTTCGTCTGCCGGTTCATCGGCGCGGCCACTCAGCTCTCCGGCGAGCTCGCTGCGGACCTGGGCCACGAGGTCACCAGCTCGTGCTTCCTGCGGCTCGAAAAGCCCCTGCTCGAGACGCCCGGAGCCCCGCTTCCCCCGGTCTACCGCCGGATCAGCGCAGTCGTGCAGTCCCTTGCCTATCACGGCACGCACACGATCTACACGGTGGAGGCCCGCGGGACGGCGTTGAAGATCCTGGTGCGCGAGGACGGCGGGGGCAAGGCCGGCCCGGGAGATGAGGTCGAGGTCGGTGTCAATCCTGAGCATGTCCTCGCCTACCCCTCGGCAGGCGTCTCATGACCACCTCCGTGTCCACGATGCTCCGCTCCCCCTTCGCCGTCATCACCCTGGTGGTGCTGACCTGGTTCACCGTGGTGCTGCTGCTCTGGCCCAACCTGAACCTGCTCATCGAGACGTTCTTCCCTGACGGCACGTTCTCCGGACGTGCGGTGGAACGCCTGATGTCCTCCGAGCGTGCCATGCGGTCGCTGCTGAACTCGGTCGTGTTGGCCGTGGCGTTGGCCATCAGCACCAATGTCGTGGGCATCTTTCTGGTCCTGGTCACCAGCTACTTCAAGATCTTCGGATCCCGCGTGCTGTGGCTGGGTTACGCCACCACGCTGATCTACGGCGGCATCGTCTTGGCCGCCGGGTTCAAGTTCGTCTACGGACGAGACGGAATAGTCACCGGAATCCTGCTGCGCTTCCACCCCGAGCTGGATCGCGACTGGTTCACCGGCTTCTTCGCGGTCCTGATCGTCATGACCCTCGCGACGACGACGAACCACCTGCTGTTCCTCTCCTCGGCCATCGCCAAAGTCGATCAGCAGACGGTGGAGGCCGCGAAGAACCTCGGCGCGAGCCAATGGACCATCCTGCGACGGGTGGTGCTGCCCACCGTGAAGCCGATGATCTTCGCGATCACCATCCTGAGCTTCCTGACCGGCCTCGGCGCGCTGTCGGCTCCGATCGTCCTGGGTGGCCGGGATTTCCAGACGATCACCCCGATGATCCTCTCCTTCGCAGGGTCCCCGGCCTCCCGTGACCTGGCCGCGCTGCTCGCCATCGTGCTGGGTCTGGCGACGATCGCCATGCTGGTGTTCCTGACCCGCATGGAAGCAGGGGGGACCTACTTCTCACTGTCGAAGGTGGCCACACCGCTGGCGAAGCAGAAGATCCAGAGCCGGGCGGCGAATGTGGTGGTGCATCTGGCCGCGTACCTGATCTTCCTGTTCTACCTGACGCCGTTCCTGCTGATCATCCTCTACTCCTTCGTGGACTCCTACAGCATCCAGACCAGCTCGTTCGCCATCGAGAACATGTCACTCGCGAACTATGAGCGGGTCCTGACCCAGCGCCGTGCACTCCAGCCCTTCCTGATCTCCATCCTCTACAGCGCGGCGGCAGCAGGTGTCGCCGTCGTCGGGCTGCTGCTGGTGACGCGGGTGCTGGTCCGGCACCGCAACTGGATCTCCATCGGCTTCGAGTATCTGCTGCACGTGCCGTGGCTGCTGCCGGGTGCGATGATCGCACTGGGCCTGATCATGAGCTACGACCAGCCCAGTCCGCTGATCGGCAACAACGTGCTCACCGGCACGGTGTGGATACTTGGCATCGCGTTCGTCGTCATCAAGGTCCCGTTCACGCTGCGGCTCCTGAAGGCATCCTTCTCCTCCATCAACCATTCACTGGAGGAGGCCGCCGTGCTGATGGGTGCCGGCACCTGGACGATCTTCCGCCGGATCCTGCTTCCCGCGGTCCTTCCGGTCGCTGCGGCCGTCTTCGCGTTGAACTTCATCTCGCTGCTCGATGACTACGACACGGCGATCTTCCTGGCGCACCCGCTGTATCAGCCCCTGGGACCCGTCATCCACGCCAATGCGGAATCCTCCACGGACCTCGACGCCCGAGCCAACACGTTCGTCTACACGGTGCTGCTGATGATCATCTCCACGGCGGCGATGTGGCTCGCCTATGGCGGGGCCACCCGCCGGCGGAGGAGGCGCAGACCAGCGGTGGCCCCCGCCGCCCCGGTGACGCTCAGCTCCAGCACCAAAGGGCCCCTATGAGAAACACGATGGCCACGCTGCGCGCTGACGCGGGGATGCTGATCATGGCTCACCGCGGCACTGCGGTGGGGTCGATCACCGAGAACACAGTGGCAGCGGTGCATGCGGCGCTGCGCTCGGGTGCCGACATGGTGGAGATCGACATCGTCGCGTCCACCGATGGTGACTTCTTCTGCTTCCACGACGGCGCGGAATCACGCCTGTTCGGGCAGGAACTCAACATCGTGGATCTGTCCGGCCGAGAGATCCGTCAGCTTCGGTACATCCATACCGACCGGACGGACCGCTCCGCCCGGGTGGCATCCCTTGCGGATGTTCTTCACCACCTGCCACCGAGGGCGGTGCTCAACATCGACCGGTCGTGGCGCTGGTGGGACACGCTCCTGCCGTGGTTGGAGGAGTGGGAGGTGACGCATCAGCTGACGCTCAAGTGCTGGGCGAAGGATGACTCCTCAGTAGACACGCTCCGCCGCCAGGGGCCGCAGCTCCCGTTCATCCCCATCTGCGAGAGTCTGGACCAGGCCCACGCCATGGTGGCCGATCCGCGGCTGAACACAGTGGGCGTGGAGCTGCTGGCAAGAACCCCGGACCACCCGGCACTGGACCGAGAAGCCATCTCCGAGCTCAAGGAGCTGCGCCCCACGGACGAGCCCTTGCTGGTCATGATCAACTCCGAGGTTCTCCGTGACGGCGTGCCGCTCTTCGCCGGCCATGATGATGAGAGTGCTGTGCTCATCTCACCGCACACAGCCTGGGGGCCTCTTTTTGACCTGGGGGTGGACATCATCCAGACAGACTGGCCATGGGTGCTCCGGGACTACCGAGCGTGGAGGGCCGATCATGCCGACTGAACTCTGGGGATCCCCCACGGTGGAAGACGTGGCCCGAGTGGCAGGCGTGTCGAAGTCGACCGTCTCGCGCGCACTCCTCGGCCGCGACCGAGTGTCTGAGGCCACTCAGCAGAAGGTGCGGGCCGCCGCCGCACGCCTGGGCTACGTTCCCAATGTGCTCGCCGCCGAACTCGCGAACCACACCTCCTCGACCGTGGGGCTGCTGCTGCGAGACGCCTCCAACCCCGCCTACGGGCTGATGTTCACCAGGCTGCATGAGGAGGCTCGTGCCGCAGGGCTTCGCATCCTCTCCTCCACCATCCGACCCGGGCCGGAGGACCGTGCGGCGGAAGAGATCTCCACCCTGCACTGGATGATGGGGCTGAAGGTCTCCGGGCTGATCGTCGCCACCGGCGGGGTGGCCAGCGAAGAGCTCCGTCCCTTTCACGCCCAGATACCGATCATCCGGGCCGGCAGGCCTGAACCCACCGGTCAGGTGCACGCGGTCTCCTACGATGAGCGGCTCGCGGCTCGCGCGCTCACGGACCATGTCCTCGTCCATGGTCACCGTCAGGTCGCGGTCCTCACCCCACCGGAGGAGATCTCCTACCCCGAGCACGTGCGGGCGACGTCGATGACGGAGTTCCTGCGTGCGCACGGGGCGGCGGTCACTGTCATCCCCGTGGATCGACTGGAGCGCGGACTCACCCGCACGGTGCAGCTGGTGGGCGACCGTGACGTCAGCGCGGTGATGTGCCCTTCCGACATCCGCCAGCTGGAGGTGATCAGGGTCCTGGACGACGCCGGGTTCAGCGTGCCTGAGGACGCCTCGGTCACCGGGTGCGACGGCATCATGCCCGGACTCGACGTCACGGGACTCACCAGCTACCGAATCGGGGTGGAGGTGCTGGCCGAACGCGTCATCGCGAACCTGTCCCGCCTTCTGGAAGCAGGCGGGTGGTCGGCTGGAATCGAACCACGACGCGCCCTTGACGCCCGAGACACCAGTGGCGCACAGGACATACGCAGCCTGGACGCCCCCGAGAAGGTCCACGAGCTGATCCCCGGCGCGCTGATCCCCGGCCGCACCGTGGCGGCTCCCCTGAGCAGGTGAGCGCTGCGGGAACCACGCCTCCCCTGTCCACCGCCCTTGTCCACCGCCCCTGTCCACCGCCCCTGTCTGCCGAACACCGCTGAACAACTCCGTCTCCCTCTCAACGCCTCCCGTGAAAGGTCTCACCATGTCACTGCGCGCCGCCGAGTACCCGCACCCGCACCACACCTTGGTCCATCTCTCGGACACCCACTTCGTCACGCCTGGGGAGCTGCTCTCCGGCACCGGTCATCCGCGCGACCGACTGGAGGAGATCCTGACCTCGCTCGTCGCCGCGGAGATCAGGCCCGCAGCGCTGATCATCACCGGAGACTTGGCGGATCGCGGTGAAGCTTCCGCCTACCGGGAGTTGAGATCGGTTCTCACTCCGGCAGCCGAGCAGATAGGAACCGAGATCGCGTGGGTCATGGGAAACCACGATCACCGGGAGACCGTTCGGCGAGAGCTGCTCGACGCACCGGCCAGCGACGCACCGTATGACACCACGGTGATGATCGGGGGGCTGCGCCTGATCATTCTCGATTCCACCGTCCCGGGGAAGCATCACGGGGAGCTCAGCGAGGAGCAGCTGGTGTGGCTCGCAGAGGTCCTGCGTGAGCCGGCGCCCGAGGGAAGCATCCTCGCCATGCATCACCCGCCGCTGCCGTGTGTGCAGGACCTCGCCGTCACAGTGGAGCTGCGCGAGCAGCAGCTGTTGGCCGAGGTCGTGCGGGGCACCGATCTTCGAGCGATCCTGGCCGGTCACCTGCACTATTCGACCACCGCGACGTTCGCCGGGATCCCGGTGTCTGTGGCCGGGGCGACGTCGTGCACCCAGGACCTCTTCACGCCCCGCCGCGGCACTCGCGCTCGTGACGCCGCCCAGGGGCTGAACCTCGTCCATGTGTATGACCACACGATCATGCATACCGTGGTGCCCATGGCCGGTGGGGTCACGGTGGGTCGCGACGTCGACGCAGCAGGCACCGCCCGGCTGTTGGCGGAGGATGAGGTCTATATCCCGTCACGGGCCCGGTGAGCAGGACCGCGCACGAAGACGGGGCTCCCTCGCATCTCGGGGGGGCCGGCCGGCTCGCAGAATCAGTCCCGCGCGATCCCAGTCAGGTCGAGAGACTCGCTGAAGTGGCAGGCGGCGCGGCGGCCGGCGTCGGGCTCTCCCAGCTCCGGACGCTGGGAGGTGCAGGGCTCGGCCTGGGCATGCGGGCACCGGGTGACGAACAGGCACCCGTCGGGGGCGTCCTTCGGGTACGGCACCTCGTCGCTGGTGGCACGCTCTGTCGTCCGCCGGACGAAGGTGGGGTCCGGGACGGGCACCGAGTGCAGCAGGGTCTGGGTGTAGGGATGCTTCGGCTGACGGTAGAGCTCCGCAGTCTCCGCCTCCTCGGCGATGCGTCCCAGGTACATGACGTTGACCCGGTCGGCCACGTGCTCCACCACCGAGAGGTCGTGCGAGACGAACAGGTAGGTCAGACCCAGCTCCTCCTGCAGGTCCACCAAGAGGTTGAGGATCTGCGCCCGGACGGAGACGTCCAGGGCGGAGACGGGCTCATCGGCGATGACCAGCCGGGGGTCCGTGATCAGCGCCCGGGCGATGTTCAGCCGCTGCCGCTGGCCGCCGGAGAACGCGTGGGGGTACCGGGGCATGTATTCCGGGCGGATCCCCACCTTCTTCAGCATCTCAGCGACCCGGTCCTCCAGCGTGCTGCCTGAGGCGAGACCGTTCACCAGCAGCGGCTCCCCGACGATCTGCTTCACCGTCATCCGGGGGTTCAGCGAGGAGAACGGGTCCTGGAAGATGGTGCGGATCTGGGTGCGATACTTCCGCAGTCGCTTGCCCGTGATCTGCGCCAGATCGGTCTGGCTGCCGTCCACCTCCCGGAAGAGGATCTGCCCGTCGGTGGGGTCCGCCAGCCGCGCGATGCAGCGGCCCAGCGTGGTCTTGCCGCAGCCGGACTCCCCCACCAGCCCCAGGGTCTGCCCCGCAGGGATGTCCAGGTCGACGCCGTCCACTGCACGGACCTCCCCAGTCGCTCGGCGAAACATCCCTCCGCCGATCGGGAAATGCTTGGTGAGACCCCGGACCTGCAGCAGCGGGCCCGTCGCGGCTCCCGTCCCGACGTCCTCGCCCGGTCGAGACTGGATCTCCACCGGCACCCGCGTACGGACGCCGGACCGCGCCACTGCGTCTGCCGAGACGTCGGCGGCGGACGGCGCCTCCTCCACGGCGTCAGGGATCCCTCCCGGGCCGTCAGCGTGGCTGTAGAGGTGGCAGCGCACCTCCTGGCCTTCCCCCACGACGCTGGAGTCCGGCATGTCGACGTCGCAGACCCCGGGCATCGCGAAGTCGCAACGCGTCCGGAACCGACACCCGGAAGGCATGTTCTGCGGGTGCGGCACCATGCCACGCACGGTCCGCAGCCGCGGGCGCTCCCCGCCGTCGCGCAGCTTCGGGATCGAGTCCAGCAGCGCCCGGGTGTAGGGGTGCCGCGGGGCGGAGAAGATCTGCTCCACCGTGCCGCGCTCCACCACCTGGCCCAGGTACATGACGACGACGTCGTCGGCCATCTCCGCCACCACCCCGAGATCATGGGTGATGAACATCATCGCCATCTGGTTCTCCGCCTGCACGTCCTTCAGCAGGTCGAGGATGCGGGCCTGGGTGGTGACGTCCAGGGCGGTGGTGGGCTCATCGGCGATGAGCAGGGCCGGGTCGCAGGACAGCGCGATGGCGACCATCACCCGCTGACACATCCCGCCGGAGAGCTGGAACGGGTAGACGTCCATCCGCTGCTCGGGCTGCGGGATGCCCACCCGGCGCAGCAGCTCCAAGGCCATCTTCCGCGCCTCATCCTTGGGGACCTCCCGGTGCAGCCTGATCGCCTCGATCAGGTGCGCCCCGACGGTGTACATCGGGGACAGCGAGGACATCGGCTCCTGGAAGATCATGCCGATCTGCCCGCCGCGCACCTGCCGGATCGGCTCCCCGTCAGGGTCGAGCGCGGCGAGGTCCACCGACTCCGCACCCTGGGGGCGCCAATGCATCTCCCCCTCGACGATCCGGCCCGGCGGGTCGATCAGCTGCATCACCGACCGTGCGGTCATCGACTTGCCGCAGCCCGACTCGCCCACCACGCACAGGGTACGTCCGGGGTGGACCTCCAGGTCGACGCCGTCCACAGCCTTGACCGTGCCGTCCGGGGTCTCGAACTGGGTGCGCAGCCCGCTGATCTCGAGCAGCGGGAGGTCACCGTGAGGCGGCCCATCCTCCTCGAGGTCACGCTGATCAGCTGGGGCGATGGTCTGACTCATGGTCTGTGCCTCCTGGTCGCTCCCGCCGCCCCGGGCCGAGGGCCCGACGGCGAGAGGCGTCAGTTCTTGTACGGGTCGGCGGCGTCACGGAGACCGTCACCGAAGAAGTTCATCGCCAGCACGGTCACCACCACCGGGATCCCGGGGATCAGGATCCACGGGGCCGTGGAGACCGCGCGGATGTTCTGTGCCTCCTGCAGCAGCACGCCCCAGGACACGGTCGGCGGCTGCAGCCCCAGTCCGATGAAGGACAGCGCCGTCTCCGCCAGGATGATCGTCGGGATCGACAGGGACAGGTTGGCGATGATGTGGCTGGTGAAGGACGGCAGCATATGTCGGAACATCACCCGCCCGCCGCCGGCCCCGTCGGCGATCGCCGCGGTGACGTAGTCCTCGTTGCGCACTGCGAAGAACTTCCCGCGCACTTCTCGGGCCATGCCCACCCAGCCCACCAGGGAGATCACCACCGTCAGGGCGAAGTATCGCTGGACCGGTGACCACGAGTCCGGCACAGCGGCGAAGAGCGCCATCCATAGCGGGATCGTGGGGATGGACATGATCAGTTCGATCAGCCGCTGGATCGCGTTGTCGATGCGTCCGCCGAAGTAGCCGGAGATCCCTCCCAGCACCACGCCGAGACCCAGGGACAGCAGCACCCCGACCAGGCCGATGGACATCGAGATCGTGGTGCCGTGGATGATGCGGGAGAGCACGTCTCGGCCGTTGGCGTCCGCTCCCATGAGGTACATCGGCGGCCCGTCGGCGTCCACCGGGCCGATCAGGTGCCGGTCCCAGGGGATGAACCCGAGCAGCTCATACTCCTCGCCCCGGACGAACATTCCGATCGGGACGTGCTGCTCCTCGTCGAGCTCGAAGGTCAGGGCCAGGGTGTCCGGATCCTGCTCCAGGCTGTAGCCGTGCACATGCGGGCTGAAGGACCCCTCGTCGAAGAGCTGGACGGTCTGCGGCGGCGCGTAGGTGTAGTCGGAGTTGTGGTAGGTCCCGGAGTAGGGAGCCAGGAAAGGGGCGAAGACCGCCACCAGGTAGATCAGCAGCGTGATGCCGCCGCAGAACATGGCCAGCTTGTGGCGCTTGAAACCCCACCAGATGAGCTTCCACTGCGAAGCCAGAGCGACGTCGGGAGTGTCGGTGTCGGGCCGGTCCGTCTCCTGCGCCGTCGTGGCGGGTGCGGGGAGCTTGCTCTCCCCGCCGGGTGAGAACGGCTGGGTCATCGCGTCCTCGCTTCCTGGTCGGAGGGGTTCAGCGGTGTGGTCTGTGGCAGCATGACGGCCTCCTGATCAGTACCGGAGCCGGACGCGGGGATCTAGCCAGGCCAGTGCGAGGTCGGAGATCAACGTCCCGATGACCACCAGGACGGCGGAGATGAGCAGCACCGAGCCGGCCAGGTACATGTCCTGGGCCATCAGGGCCCGCAGCATCATCGGGCCGGTGGTGTTGAGGTTGAGCACCTGTGAGGTGATCGCGTCGGCCGCGATGAGCCCGGGCAGGATCCACCCGATCGTGGAGAAGAAGGGGTTCATCGCCACCCGCACGGGGTACTTGATGGTCAGCCAGCGTCGCGGCAGTCCGCGGGCTCGTGCGGCCACCACATAGGGCTTGCGCAGCTCATCGAGCAGGTTGGCGCGCAGGATACGGATGTTTCCCGCCGTGCCTGCCGTGCCCCAGATGACGATCGGGATCCACAGATGGGCCAGCAGGTCCATGGTCCGTCCGAAGCTCCACGGGGCGTCCCGATACTCCGGCGAGAACAGCCCGCCGACGCTCTGTCCGAAGACGGTCAGAGAGACCCACATCAGCACCAGAGCGATCAGGAAGTTGGGGATCGCCAATCCCAGGTACCCGAGGAAGGTGAACGTGTAGTCCCCCACGGAGTACTGCTTCATGGCGGAGTAGACGCCGATGGGGAAGGACACCGCCCAGATGAACAGCAGCGTCAGCACCGACAGCAGCAGCGTCAGCGGCAGGCGCTCGGCCAGCAGGTCGGCCACCGGCCGGCCATAGTCGAAGGACTCGCCGAAGTCCCCCTGGAAGACGATGCTGGAGATCCACATCCAATACTGGACCCAGACCGACTCGTCCAGACCGTAGCGGGCTCGCAGGCGGTCCATCTCCCGGGCGGCGAGGGAGCCGTCACCCTGCTCGGCGAGCTGGGCCTGCACAGTGGTGAGGTAGTCGCCGGGCGGCAGCTGGATCACCACGAAGCAGATCACCGAGATCAGCCACAGTGTGGGGATGAGGATGAGGATCCGACGGGTGAGGTACCTCAGCATGGCTGACACCTCCGGAGGGGCGCTCGATCACGACTCACATCTGCTCCCTGGCGCTCAGCGGTCGAAGAACCAGGTCGGGATGTCCACCGGCCCCGGGGTGAGGTGCAGCCAGGAGTCGGGGAAGCTCTCGACGACGTTGCGCAGATCGTTCTTCACGATGCCGTAGCCGTCAGTCGGCAGCGCGATGCCGATCGCGTAGAACTCCTCCTTGGCGATCTCGAGGATCTCCCGGAAGATCTCTTTCTGCTCCTCCTCATCCGGCTCCAGGGGGATCTCCCTGGCCAGCTCCATCTGACGTTTGGTGGCCTCCGGAGGCTCCTCCGCCGAATCCCCCTCGCCGCGGCTCTCGTACCAGTCCGCCCACCGCACCGCATAGTTCGACTCGTTCCCGTTCGGGAAGTACCAGCGCGGCTCGAGCATCTCCACATGCAGCCCGCCGTCTCCGGCCCAGATGCTGGCGTCGAACTCGTTGGCCTCAGGAGTCTTGCGGTCGTAGAAGAGGGTCCGCTCGAGCGTGTTCACCCGGGCGTCGACTCCCACGTCCTCCCAGAACCGGGTGACCATGTCTGCGGCGGAGGTCCACTCCGGGAACAACGTGGTGACGTCGATGGTGAACCGCAGCCGCTCGCCGCTCGGGAGGAGGCGGAAGCCGTCGGAGTCGCGCTCGGTGAGGCCGGCGTCGTCGAGGTGCTGCTCGGCCAGGTCGACGTCGAATTCGGTGTACTGGGTGGCGAACTCCTCGTCGTAGAACTCGGAGTCGGGGTGCGGGGCGGCCTGCCAGGGCTCCCCCTGCCGTTGGTAGACGGTGTCGATGATCTCCTGCCGGTCGATCGCATGCGACAGACCGATCCGGAAGTCCTTGTTCTGGAAGACCTCGCGCAGCTCCTCATCACTGTGGTTGAGGTTCAGCGCGATGATCATCCGGTTCATGGCGGTGGACTCCACCGTCACGAAGTCGAAGCCGCCCTCCTCCCGCGCCTCGGCGAGCACAGGTCGGTTGGCGTCCTGATTGAAGTGCCGGGAGTGGAAGTCCAGCTCTCCGTTGACCGCCTTGAGCAGCATGACCTCCTCCTCCTGGACGACCTCGAACTCCAGCCGGTCGATGAAGGGCAGCTGGGCGCCGTCGCTGTCGACCTTCCAGTAGTAGGGGTTGCGCTCGGCGACCACCACGTTGCCCTCGTTGAGCTGGTTGGTGACAACCCAGGCGTAGAGGACGGGCTTCTCCGGGTTGTTCCACCAGTGGAGGCGGTCCTCCCAGTGGTCGATCCAGGAGCCGAAGCCGGCCTCGTCGGCGAGCTCCTCGGCCCCGTCGTTGAGGTGGGGCAGGAAGTCCTCGAGGTAGTGCTTGGGGAAGAACAGCAGGTTGGTGGCCCACCAGGTGGCCGAGCGGGAGGCTTCCTCGATGACGCCGCCCTTCGGCTCGGGGTAGGTGAGCCTGACGGTGTAGTCGTCGATCCGCTCGGCCACGCAGGGCTCGTTGTCCACGGCGAGCCAGCCGGGCGGGTTCGCGTTGAGCTCCTCGTTGAAGTAGACGTCCTCGAGGGCGAACATGACGTCGTCGGAGGTCACGGGCTCACCGTCCGACCAGCGCATGCCCTGCCGCATGTGGATGGTGTACTCGTCGCCGGCGTCGTTCATCTCGATGTCCTTGAACGTCCCCGGAAGTCCGCTCTCGGCCAGGCTGGCGTCCACCCGCAGCATCGGCTCGAAGGCGATCATCCGCTCAAGCCAGGGGTCATCACCCTGACCCAGCACCGCCCCCTGATAGATGCCCCCGTAGACACCGAACTCCGGGGCCTCGACGACGAGCCGGTCCGCCTCGATCGGCAGCCTCTCCTCCAACGGAGGCAGCTCGCCGTTCTCGACCATCTCAGTGAGCATCGGGGCTTCCTTGGGGCGACCTTCGGGAGGAGTGGAGTAGTCGGTGTCACCGTCGGTGCCGGTGTCGGCATCGGCACCGCAGGCGGCCAGCGACAGGGTCAGCAGACCGGCTCCGCCCCCGGTGATCAGCAGCGAACGGCGAGAGACCCCTTGCACCTCAGGGGATTCGTGGGTGATGGACATTCCGGACTCCTCTCCAACGGGGTGGGATGGACCCCGACAGCGAAGCCGGGAACACCCGCAATGCGTGTGATGCACGTCTCATTAGACCGATTTATCGCCAAATGTAACATGGATCACACGTTTATGCGTGTTGGAATCTGTGGAAATGTCAGGAAATTGACAGGTGAGACTCAGGCGAACTCCAGGCGGCCGAGGAGGCAGTCATGGTCAGAACGTGACAGCATGCCGATATGGGAGTCCCCGACACGTCCGCCGAGATACTCGTCCGCGAGGTGCGCGGAGACGACCTCCCCGCGTTCCTGGCCGCCCGCCCGGACGCACCGAGCATGGGACCGTATCTGCTGCGACAGAGAACCAACGGAATCGGCACCGGGCTCGTCGCGCTCGACGGCGAGACCCTGGTGGGCTCGCTGGAGCTGTGCTGGACCTGGCCGCCCGAGGTGCGGAACCTGCACGTCGTGGAAGCACGGCGCGTGCAGGGCATCGGCACCGCGCTGCTGGCTGCCGCCGAGGCGGCCGTGCGGCACCGCGGCTCCCAGGAGGGCGAGGAGGAGCTGGTCCTCCAGCTGCACGTGGGGGAGGGCAATCCCTCGGCCCGGCGGCTCTACGAGCGTCTGGGCTATCGGCCCACCGGCCAACGCACCTCCACCAGGTATTCGTCCCTTGACGACGACGGCACAGCTCGCACTGCCACGGAGATCGACGAACTGATGGTCACACACCTCGGCCGCTGAGCGTGCCGTGCACGTCAGCGGCCGAGGCACATGCGGGCAGGTTCAGTTCCTGTTCTCGACCCGATGCGTGTAGGGGTTGTACTGAGGCCTCTGATAGGCGAGCTCGCCACCCTGACGTCCACCGAACGGACGCCCGTGATCAGCGAACTCCGCCCGGATGTACACCAGACGCCAGGGGCCCATATCGATCCTCGACCCCGTGCGAAGAGTCACCGGAGCTCCGTGGGACCCGCTCACACTGCCGCCGGCGGCGCCACGACGCGAGAGCAGGTACTCGTCGAACTCATCATGGATGACTTCGGCATGAAAGGGCTCGAGCCCGGCCAGCCGCAGGTCACAGGTCTCGTCGCTGCCGATGACGGTCCTGTCACCGACGAGGTTGAACTCCATCAGGGGGCCGGGGCCGGAACCGTCGTCCTTGACCATCACGAGCCGGGGACGGCCGGAACCGGGGGCGCTGTGGGTGGTGGTCACGCGTCGCCGGATCCTCCGGCTGAACGTGGGGACCGGCGGCCACGGGGTCGCCGGGGGCAGCATCGCCGGCGATGCGCTGCCGGTCGGCGGGCTGGAGAGCATGCTCTTCGCCGCGGCGGTCAAGGAACCCAGGCGGATGTGCCTGGATCTGGTCACCACGCGCTGCAGCACGGGGGCATCGACGTCCCCGATGCTCAGAAGCTCACCGTCCGGACCGGAGATGGTGGCCGAGACACCCATCTCGGCCAGCTCATCGGCGAAGGCCTTCAGCATCCGCACGGCCCCGGGGGTCGGCTTCTCCAGCAGTCCGGGCGCATCGGTGTGGACCTGCACGTGAGTGCCGTCGGCGGTCACCGTGCCGCTGAGCGAGCTGCTTTCGACGCCGTCTTGATCGACCTCGCGGCAGCTGAAGCTGATGTCTATGTCGAGATGCATCACATCACCTGTCCCGGTGCGGCCGGTTCAGCGATTCTCGTCATCACTGGTGGTGACGCGCAGAGTCCCGTTGAACTTCCAGATGGCACGAGGGGCGTCCGGGCCGATGTCCCGGGGCACCTCGACCGTCATGTCCACGAGCTCATAGTTCACCGCGGCACCGCGTCCGGTCAGATAGGCCCACATCTCCTGGCCCAGATCTGCCCAGTTGCCGATCTCCTGCGGTTCGTTGCCCTGCGGGTTCGGCTCCTGTGACGTCGTGGGGTCTGCCATGGAATTCTCCTCGCTGGTCAAGAACGGCTCCGTCGGCCCGGAATGAGATTCGGATGACCGGTTCTGTAGTCCAGACAATACTCAACCCGTGATGACATGGGAATACCCTGACGTCGCTCATCGCCGGGAGCGAGTGAAGGCGGAGAGCCCAGTGATCTCGCGTCCGACGATCAGCGCCTGCATGGAGTCGGTCCCCTCATAGGTGGAGACCACTTCCATGTCGGTCAGGTGCCGGGCGATCTCATTCTCGAGCAGGAGCCCGTTGCCCGCGAGGATGTCGCGGGCCGTCCGGCACATGCTCAACGCCTTGCGCGACGTCGTCATCTTCACCAGCGAGGCCTGCGGGCCGGTCAGCCGGCCGTCCTCCGCCAGGTCGGCCATGCGCAGGCACATCAGCTGTATGGAGACCAAGTCGGAGAGCATGGTGGCAAGCTTCTCCTGGACCAGCTGGTACCCCCCGATCGGCCCCCCGAACTGCTCACGCTCCTGGGCGTAGCGGGCAGCGATCTCGAAGGCCGCCATCCCGTGCCCGAGAGCCTCCCAGGAAGCGCCGCCGCGCGTCGCGGCGAGCACCCGGTTCACCCCCGAGAAGTCCTCACAGTGCTCCAGGCGGTTCTCCTCCGGCACGCGCAGATCCTCGATGACGATGTCGGCCTGGTTGATGGCACGCTTGCCGATCTTGCCCGTGATGACCTCCGGCCGATAGCCGGAGGGCCAGCTGCCGTCCTCCTGCCGCTCGACCACGAAGGCCTTGACCTGACCATCCCCCTCGTCCCTGGCGTAGACCACGACGACGTCGGCGGCGTGCCCGTTGCCGATCCAGCGTTTGTGTCCGTTCAACAGCCAGCCACCCCCCTCACGCCGAGCACGGGTCTCCAGGGACACCGAGTCCGAGCCGTGCGCGGGCTCAGTGAGAGCGAACGCCCCGGTACGTTCCAGCCGGGCCATCAAGGGCAGCCACCGGTCGTGCTGCTCCTGGTTGCCGAGCATGTAGATGCTGCCCATGCACAAGGAGGAATGGACGCCGAGGAAGGTGTTCACGGAGCCGTCGATGCGTCCCATCTCGCGCGCGACGAGGCCGGCCGCCCGGCGGGAGAGCCCCGGGCATCCGTGACCCTGGATGAATCCTCCGACCACCCCGAGGTCGGCCAGGCCGGGAAGCACCGAGACCGGGAACTCGGCCCGCTCCCAGTGCTCGTCGATCACCGGGGCGATCTCCCGCAGCCCGAAATCCCGGACCCTGTCGCGGAGGGCGAGCTCCTCGGTCGCGAAGTCACGATCGAGATCGAAGAAGTCCAGAGCGGCCGGGACATCGATCGCGCTGCGCTGAGTCATGGTGTCAGTCATAGAGGAAGCTCCTTCGGTGTGCGGTCACCCTGCTGCGGGGGTCGGGGACGTCGCGCCGTCGTCGGCGGAATTCTCGTCAGGGATCAGCGCGGCAGCGAGCGCCTCCCGCATCTCGGGGCCGATCGGCGTCGGCTGACCGGTCTCGGCGTCGACATGGACCATCACGGAGCGGCCCGTGGCACACGCCTGCCCGCGCTGAAGAAGGTCATGGTGGACCACGAACGAGGTACGCCCGATCCGCGAGATCCAGACGTGGGCGGTCGTCGCCTCCCCATAGAGCAGGGGGTGCAGGTAGTCCACAGTCAGGGACCGCACCAGGCGAGGACCCTGAGGCGCCTGGCGGAACCACACGGCCGAGGCCTGGAGCCGCGCCTCCTCGAACAGGGTGACGACCTTTGCATTGTTCACGTGGGCGTTGAGGTCCTGGTCCGACCACCGCAGCGGCATCGGGCAGACGAACGCTCTGCCAGGTCGCGTCACGACTCTCCCGCAGGCTTCCCAGGAAGCCCGGGGTTCTCCGGAGCATGCCCGTGCTGCTCCCGCCGTTCGGCCAGCCAGGCCAGGACTGACTCGTGGTCCTCCCCCAGCGTGGGCGGCTGCTTGGGGTAGCTCGCGGGGGTCCGGCTGTAGCTCACCGGGTGTCTGATCGTGGGCACCGCAGCGTCGCCGCGTCCGGTCTCGACCACGGGTTCCAGGCCCAGGGAGGCCGCGAATTCGACACCTTCGTCGATGCCGAGGATCGGCGAGCACGGCACACCCTCTGCCTGGAGAGCATCGAACCACTCCTGGGCGGTCCCCTCGGCGAGCGCCTTGACGAGCTGGGGACGCAGCTCGTCACGGTGGCGGTTCCGGGCCTCCATCGTCGCGAATCGGGGGTCGGCTGCGAGCTCAGGGAGCCCCAGTCGGGAGACCAGCCGGGAGAACTGTCGGTCGTTGCCGATGCAGACGATCAGTTCACGGTCCTTCGCGGGGAACGGCCCGTAGGGGTAGAGGCTGGGATGGTCGTTTCCGAGCCTGCGCGGCACGTTTCCGCAGGCGACATAGCCGGTGGTCTGGTTGACCAGCCCGGAGAGCGCCGATGACAGCAGGTCGAGCGCGAGATGCTGACCCACCCCTGACACCTCCCGCTCGCGGAGCGCCCCGAGGATGCCCACCGCGGCATGGAGCCCGGTGATGACGTCGAACATCGCCACTCCGGCACGCTGAGGGCTGCCCTCGGGATCTCCGGTGACAGACATGAATCCGGAGACCCCCTGGGCGAGGAGGTCGTAGCCGGGCATCGTCCGTCCGCCCTCCGTGCCGAAGCCAGTGATGCTCACGTGGACCAGCTCGGGCCAGCGCCGGGCCACGGTCTCGGCGTCGAGGCCGAACTTCTCCAGGCCGCCGGGCTTGAAGTTCTCCACGAACACGTCTGCGGCGGAGAGGAGCTCCTGGGCGGTGCGCAGATCCTCGGCGTCCTTGAGGTCCAGGACGAGGGAGTGCTTGTTCCGGTTCACGGCCAGGTAGTAGGTGCTGACGCCGTCGCGGTGCGGCGGAATCCACTGACGAGTGTCATCCCCGCCGGGACCCTCCACCTTGATGACGGTCGCACCCATGTCGGCCAGCAGCATGGTGCAGTACGGCCCGGCCAGCACTCGGGAGAAGTCGGCGATGACGACACCCGCGAGCGGCCCTGTCGGCGTGGACTGTGACATCGGCCAGCTCGACGGCTCCGGCTGGCGCGGATCATGCTGACCCGAGTCATGTGCGCCCGCCTCGATGTCTTCAGCAGAGAGTGTCATCGTGTCTCCCGGTCCTCGGAGTTCTGTGTTTTGCACCACACAATCACGCCGATTATGCTTTGTCCAAGACAAATTCTTCGCACCTCTCATACCAATGCCGCAATAATCGTGGTCTCGGCGACCAGGAGGAGGGACCATGGAGGTCCATCAGGCGCGGGCGTTCCTCACAGTCGCCGAGGAGCTGCACTTCGGCCGGGCGGCGTCCCGGCTGAAGATGGCTCAACCGCCGCTGAGCCGGCTCATCAAACAGCTCGAGCGGTCACTGGGGACCGAGCTCTTCGAGCGCAGCACCCGCCATGTGGCCCTGTCCTCTGCCGGCCGGGCCCTCCTCGAGCCAGCCCGCAGGCTCGTCGAGGCCTCGGAGGAGGCCGAGCAGGCGGTGCGCAATGCACTCACCGGGGAGACCGGCCGGGTCCGGGTGGGTTTCGCCGGGGCCTCTATCAACAGGAAGGTCGGCGAGCTGGCGCGGCAGGTCCGCGCAGCCCGACCCGGGCTGATGCTGGAGCTCTACAGCTCCCAGTTCTCCCACCTGGGGCTGGAGCGGGTGCTGGACGGCTCCCTGGACCTGGTGATCGGCCGGTGGGACTTCCTGCCCGCCGAGGTCGACTCTGCCGTCATCGCCCTGGAGGAGGTGATGGTCGTCCTGCCGGCCTCGCACCCGCTGGCCTCCCAGTCCGCGGTGGACATGAAGGACCTCTCCGATGAACCGTGGATCACCCTTCCGGGGGGCGTGGGGGCCGCGCTGCAGAACCGCCTGAACTCCCTCGCCATGGCCGCAGGCTTCGTCCCTCGGGTGGTCCAGACCGCCCCCGACTCCTGGACCCAGGTGGTGCTCGTCGGCGCCCAGATGGGGTGCGGGATCAGCCTCGACTCCGTGCGTGACAACGTCTCCTCGGACGGCGTCGCGTTCTCCTCCATCACCTCGGAGGACCGCCCACTCGAAGTGCGGATGATCTGGCGTCACGCGGACGACAACCCCGCCCTGCGCGCCGTCATCGAGATCGCCGAGGCGATGTTCCCCGACCCCCGCGCGGAGGGACCCCCCAGCACGCAGCCGTGAGGGCTCATGGGTAGCTGTACCAGCCGCGGCCGCTCTTCCTGCCGTACCGGCCGGCTTCATAGAGCTCGGTGATCATCGGGTGGGGCAGGCTCTCAGGGTCTCCTGTCTGTTCGTACTCCGCCTGCCGGATCATGTGCACCACATCGACGCCCACCAGGTCCATGAGCTCGAAGGGGCCCATGGGGTGGCGCAGTGCGGTGCGTGCCGCGGCGTCGATGTCCTCGAAGTCGGCCACACCCTGGTCCAGCAGGCTCAGCGCCTCCTGACGGATGGCGTTCAGCAGCCGGTTCGCGACGAAGCCGGGGATCTCCTTCCGCAGCGTCACCAGCGTCTTGCCCAGGGCCCGCGTGAACGCGGCGGCGCGCTCCATGGTCTCCGGCGACGTCTGCGGGTGCGGGACCAGCTCCACACACTCCATCACCAGCGCGGGGTTGAAGAAGTGCAGGTTGCAGACCCTCTCGGGGTGCTCCACGGCATCAGCCACCCGGGAGGAGACGATGTTGGAGGAGTTCGTCGCCAGGATGGTGCCGGGGCCACAGACGGCGTCCAGTTCGCTGAAGATGCGGCGCTTGATCGTCAGGTCCTCCACGGCGGCCTCGATGACGATGTCGCTCGCGGCCGCGGCGGCATCGCGGTCCGTCGTGGTCCCGAGCCGCTCCCAGGCCGCGGAGACCTGCGCCCGGGAGCGCCTCCCCTTCTCGACATCGCGGTCGAAGCGTCCGCGGAGCTGCTCGGCGGCGGCGTCGAGCTGCTCCTGAGCGATGTCGACCAGGTGCGTGCGGAAGCCGGCCAGCGCGGCGACCGCCGCGATCTGGGACCCCATGGTGCCGGCCCCCACCACGGTGACCGCCTGGATCCCTGCGGCGTCGGCCGGCGTCGTGCTCTCCTCGGTGCTGCTCTTTTGGGTCTGTGCTCTCACGTCTGGTCTCCTCCTCGGTCTTCTCGGCCCTTCGAGGCCGGTCGTGCTGGCTGCACCACGTGATGCGTGGTGTAGTCCGGGCGACGCTTCTCCTGGAAGGCGGAGGTGCCTTCGGCACGTTCCCCGGTGCTGTAGAGCACGGACTGGGCGAGCCGCTCCAGAAGCATGCCGGTGGCGGCGTCGGCGTCGAGGCCGTGCCGGATGATCGTGGTGGCCAGCTGGACGGCGAGCGGACCCCGGGCCATGATCTGCTCCGCCACGCTGCGGGCCTCGTCCAGCAGCGCCTCCGGAGCGACGACGCCGGTCACCAGGCCCGCTTGCAGGGCCTGGTCCGCGTCCAGCCGCCGCCCGGTGAGGATCATCTCGGTGGCGCGGCCGGCGCCGATGAGACGAGCCAGCCGCTGGGTGCCTCCCGCGGCCGGAATGATCCCCAGTCCCGTCTCGGGAAGGGCGAAGCGGGCCGCAGTGGAGGCCACCCGGATGTCGCAGGCGAGGGCGAGCTCGAGACCGCCCCCGAACGCGTAGCCGTTGACGGCGGCGATCGTCGGCTTCTCGACGGCCTCCACCGCGTCATAGAGGCGCTGCATCGCCGCGCGCAGACCGTCCTCCGGCACACGGCGGGCAAGCTCCCTGATGTCGGCGCCGGCGACGAAGGCCTTGTCCCCGGCACCGGTGAAGATGATGGTCCGGACGGAGTCGTCCCACCGAAGCTCCTCCAGCGCGTCCGCCAGCTGAGCCAGCACGTCGCTGTCGAGAGCGTTGCGCACCTCGGGGCGGTCCACGGTGATGGTGCCGATCCCGCCGTCGATTCTCAGCGTCAGGGCGCCGCCGCGGCGGGGCTCATCGGGCCTGCTCTGGTGATCCATGGATGATTCCCTCTGCTCCCTGGTGTCGACGTCAGTGTGCTGCGAAGTCATCGTGCTCCTTCCGTGAAGGTCTCGGGCCCACCGTGGCGAGGCGTGTCGTCTTCGGGGTTCTGGTCGGCCTCAGGGTTCTGGCCGGCCGGCGGGGTCAGTTGGTCCTGCCGGCGGCGGAGGTGCGCCACCGTGACGACCCCGACGACGACGGCGAGTCCCGGAAGGGCGAGCGCACTGTCACTCAGGAAGAGCATGAACCCGCCCGCGCCCAGCAGCAGCCGCACCGGCAGGCTGATCCGGCGCTCGACCCCGACCAGCCATCCGCCGATCGCGCAGGCGATGGCGTAGACGGCCACCAAGCTGGCCAGCAGGGCCAGGGCGACGTCCACGAAGCCTGCCTGAGCCACCAGTGCCGGGTTCAGCACGAAGCCGAACGGGACCACGTATTTCACCGCGCCGAGCTTCATCGCAGAGATGCAGGTGGCCATGGGGCTGGACCGGGCGATCCCCGCCGCGGCGAACGCGGCGAGCCCCACCGGAGGCGTGATGTAGGAGACGGAGGCCCAGTAAATGACGAACAGGTGGGCCGCGATGGGGTCCACCCCCAGGGCGGTGACCGCGGGGACCATGACGATGGCCAGGAACACGTACGCGGCGGAGATCGTGAGCCCCATGCCCAGGATGAAGCAGACCACAGCGCTGGCGATGAGGATCAGCAGCAGGTTGTCACCGACCACGGCCACCAGGTCACGGGAGAGCGAGAGAGCCACTCCGGTGGCGGAGAGACCTCCGAGGAACAATCCGACGCCGGCGATGATGGCGATGATCTGGGCCAGCGTCTTGCCGACGTCGAGGACCATCGCCAGCCATTCGCGAGGTCCGAAGCTCAGCCCGGGCTTGATGAGGGCGATGATCAGGAGCACGCCCACCACCCAGTAAGGCACCTGGGACTCGGAGCCGGAGGTGAACAGCATCAGAGTGAGCAGTCCGAGCGCACCCAGGTACGGCCAGCCGGCCAGCAGCGATGCTCCCAGGCGTGGCAGCAGGTTCCGCGGGGTGCCCGTCAGCCCCTGCTGGGCGGCGTAGCCGTCGATCTGCAGGAAGATCCCGAAGAAGTACAGCAGCGCCGGGATGGAAGCGGCGATCAGGATCTCCGTGTAGGGGACCCCCACGAAGGACACCATGAGGAAGGCAGCGGTGCCCATGATCGGCGGGGTGATGGACCCGCCTGAGGAGGCGGTGGCCTCGATGCCTCCAGCCATGCGTGCGCTGAACCCGGCGCGCTTCATCGCCGGGATGGTCATCGGCCCGGTGGTGAGGACGTTCGAGACGGCAGAGCCGCTCATCATACCCATGGCCGCGGAGCTGGCCACCGTCACCTTCGCCGATCCACCGCGGTAGCGGCCGAAGAGCGCCATGGAGAGCCCATGGAAGAAGTCAGCGCCGCCGGTGTGCTGCAGCACGACGCCGAACAGCAGGAATCCCACGAGTATGGAGCCTGCCGTCTGCAGCGGCAGTCCCAGGATGCTCTCGGCCCCCATGGCGTGGATCTGCGCGATGGTCGGCAGGTCGTAGGCGATGCCTTGAAGGATGCCGACGGGGATCCCCTCAGCGACCAGCGGGTAGAGGGAGAACGCGAGGGCCAGCACGGCGACGATCCATCCGGCCGCTCGGCGCAGGGCCTCCAGGACGATCCCCCAGAGCACGAAGCTCAGGACGGTGGCCGTCGTCGGGGCCACGAACTCCCACCCGTACTCGTGGATGTCGACACCGTGATAGGCGAACCACAGGCAGCAGGCGGCGAAGACGCCCAGCACGATGACGTCGTACCAGGGCACGCCCGCCCTGGCCTCCGACTCTGATCCGGTCTGGGCCGGGCGTGCTGCACGGGCGGGCCAGAGGATGAAGACGATGGGCAGGAAGCAGGCGATCAGCAGGTAGAGGAACGCGTTGGTCAGGACCGCGAGGCCTCCGACGTTCCAGAAGAACACCTGGTTCATGGTCAGCAGGATTCCGGCCAGGGTCAGCAGGGTCACGACGACGGTCCACGGGGGCGTCAGCCGCGGGTTGCGACGCACGGCGCTGAGGACGCTGCGCGCATCCAGCGCGCCCGCCTCCCGCTGCGACTCGTCCACGGCACGGCTGTCGAGATTCGTGGTGGTCATGCCTGGCCTCCCTCGTCGATGTCCTGGACCTCCGGGAGGGCCGGCAGGTTCTCGCGCTTCCAGTCCTTCCAGCGACGGGCAACATCGTCGTCGCCTGCGTGGCGCTCCCAGAAACTGGGCCACGCGTCGGTGAGCAGGCCCTCGCGGTCCAGCAGCGCCTGGTTGCGCCGCTGGAGATCCTCGGTCCAGCGGCCGATGTCTCGGAAGTATTCGACGGAGCCCTCATGGAAGGGCACCACGAGCGGGTCCAGGAGCACGTTCTCCGGGCCGAAGCTCTCCGCATCCGGCGTGGCGTCACGGAAATGCTCGAAGTGCTCGTCGATGCCGCGGACCAGCTCCGAGACCTCCTCGGCGGGACGGTCCGCCAGGGTCGTGAGCGGGATGGAGTACTCCATGTTGACCGCCGTCTCCCCGTCCTCCATGCCTGCCCCGGTGAACTCCCCGGGCCGAACCATGGGGGCCAGCTCCTCCCAGGTCTCATAGCGAGAGGAGTCGTCTCCACCGAGGTCCAGCCATCTCACCTCGTGCTGTGAGGCGAGCTCCTCGATGTTGGAGCCGACGACGTTCTGGTACAGCGCATCGAGGTGTCCGGTGCGCAGCGCGTCGATCTGCTCGCCGTAGGTGAGATCCACCGGCACCACATCGCTTCCGGTCAGACCGCCGTAGTTCAGGATCGCCTCCAGCTTGCGGTTCATGGAGGTGCTCGCGACCAGCCGCGGGTATCGCGCCCCCTCAAGATCACTGACGGTCTCGATCCCACTGTCGGCAAGCACCAGGACGCCGTAGTTCCCCGGCGGTGACCACACCTGCCGGATCGGCTGGGGTCCCCACTGCTCTGAGGCGAACTCATCGTCCCCCTCGAAGGCGTAGTAGTACTCGTCTCCTGCCCTGGCGTACTGGGCCGTCCCGTTGATGACCGGCGCCAGGCGACCGATTCCGGTGTCGGAGGTCATCAGGCGCACCTGCACGCCCATATGGCCGGTGAGCGTGTTCGCCACGGCGGCGAGATCGTTGTACGTGCCGGTGCCGACGCCGTAGGTGGACCAGACCAGCTGGCGCGGAAGGCGGGAAGCCCGGGCAGGCGGAGTAGCGCATCCGCTCAGAGCGGTCAGGGCGGCCATGCCGGAGGCGGCGGTGGCGGCGGACATGAAGCTGCGGCGGGTCAACCTGGTCGGCATGTGACCTCCTGAAGATGGCGTGTGCTGGCGGGTGACCGACGCGAGGTCGCTGGGGAACGGCGCCAGGAGAGAAGGGGCGGGCGGGGTGGAGCCGGACTCGACGAGCCGCGAGGCTCATCGGCGGTGCGTCCCTCCATTCATACCTGCACTGTGTGATCTCCGACACTCTCGAGGCTCTTTATTCCTCTATTCGCATGAGTCGGGATCGATGCACGCAACGCGTCGGGAAAACCGCGCCAGATCAACGCCCAGCGGGCTCCCTCCTGCGGCCGGGGACCCGGCAGCGCAGCATCGGGCGTGCAGACGCCGCGCACGCACGTTGCCAAACGGACGCCGGGCTGGTTACGTGTTCCGAGTCACGGCGCAGTGGGAAGGAGCCCCATGTTCAACCTCGCACTGGCGGCCTCCCACGCCGCCACGGTCCATCCGGGCCGGACCGCCGTCGTGACGCCGAACGGTTCGCTGACGTTTGCCGAGCTCGACGCGCAGATCAGTCGTGCGGCTCGTGGGCTCCAGTCCGCCGGCATGCGACCAGGCGACACGGTGGCTCTGCACCTGCCCACCTCGGCGGAGTTCGTCATCTGCTTCTACGCCGCACTGCGGGCCGGCCTGATCGCGGCCCCCGTGGCCCCCTACGCGGCACCCCGAGAGCTGCGACATGCCCTGGAGATCTCCGCGTCCCAAGCACTGATCACCGCCTCCGCGGACCCGCCCGAAGGCTGCGACGGCGTTCCCGTCATGGACTGCGAAACGCTGGTGGCCCGAGGATCCGACGGACGCTCGGATCCGCTCGTCGCCCGCTCCCCCGAGGACGTGGCCGCAGTGATCTTCACCTCCGGGACGACCGGAGCCGCCAAGGCGGCGAAGCTGACGCATTGGAACCTGTGGATGAGCTGCACGGCCCTGTCGGCGCGCACCTCACCCACCTCGGAGGACGTCGTGCTCGCATGCCTTCCGCTGCACCACGTGTTCGGCATGTCCGGCCTGATGAACGCGTCGTTGGCCTGGGGCATGACCCTGGTGCTGATGCCGCGGTTCGACGCGGCAGAGGCCCTGGACCTCATCGCGAAGCACCGGGTCACCCGGTTCTCCGGGGTTCCCACGATGTTCATGGACATGATCCGGGAGGGCGCCCAGGGGCGGGACCTCTCCAGCCTGCGCCATGTGACCTCCGGCGGCGCGGCCCTGCCGCCCGGGGTGCTGGGGGACTTCGAGGAGATGATCCCCAGCGCGACTCTGCTGGAAGGCTACGGCGCCTCCGAGACGACGTCGTCGATCTGCGTGAACTCCAGCCGGGAACGCCGCCGTCCCGGCTCCGTGGGGACGCCCTCCTGGGGGACCCGAGTCCGAGTCGTCGCTGAGGACGGCGCTGCGCTGCCGGCGGGACCCGAACACATCGGTGAGCTCCACGTGTCGGGGCCGACCGTCTTCGCCGGCTACGCCGACGACCCCGAGGCGACCGCGGCGGCCTTCGACGGCGAGTGGCTGCGCACCGGCGACGTCGCCTGGATCGATGAAGACCAGTACGTCCATCTGGTGGACCGACGCTCCAGCCTGATCATCCGCGGCGGGCTGAACGTCTATCCCGCCGAGGTGGAGCAGGTGCTCGCCCAGCACACCGAGGTTCAGGAGGCCGTGGTGCTCGGCCAGCCGCATGAGAGGCTCGGCGAGGAGATCGCGGCACTGATCGTCCCCGGCAGGCCGCTCGGCGAGCTCACCGGGGAGCACCGTGCGCAGCTCGTGGAGCATCTCGACCACCACGCGCGCGAGCACCTGGCCGCCTACAAGCGGCCGCGCCTCATCCGCTTCGTCGACTCGCTGCCTCGCACCCCCTCCGGAAAGATCCTTCGCCCCGCCGCCCGAGATCTGCTCACCGAGCAGCTCTCTGACGTCGGCTGACCTTCACTGACTCGCACCCATCCCTCGACAAGGAGACCCCATGCCCGCTGAGCAGCCGACCCCCACCCGACGCCGCACCGACCTGATGGCGATCGAGAGCCAGCTCTCGGCCGAGGAGATCGGCATCCGGGACCGGGTCGCGGAGTTCGTGGATCGCCGCATCCGGCCGCACATCGCCCGCTGGTACGAGGACGCGGTGCTGCCCACAGAGCTGTTCGGGGAGATGGCTGAGCTGGGGCTGTTCGGGATGCACCTGACCGGCTACGGCTGTGCCGGTCGCAGCGCCACGGAGTACGGGCTGGCCATGCAGGAGCTGGAGGCTGGGGACTCGGGGATCCGCACGGTGGTCTCGGTGCAGGGCTCGCTGGCGATGTCGGCCATCCACAAGCACGGCTCCGAAGAGCAGAAGCAGCAGTGGCTGCCAGGCATGGCCGCCGGGGAGATGATCGGCTGCTTCGGACTGACGGAGCCGACCGCAGGCTCGGACCCGGGCGGCATGGCCACCCGGGCCCGCCGGGAGGGGGACGAGTGGGTGCTGACCGGCTCCAAGCGCTGGATCGGTCTGGCCACCATCGCTGATGTGGCGATCATCTGGGCCAAGGTCGCGGCCGCTGAATCCGAGGCCGCCGTCGAGGGTGAGCACCGCACCCGCCCCGACGATGCCGGTGAGGTGGTGCGCGGCTTCATCGTCCCTACCGACACCCTCGGGTTCCGGGCCGAGGCCATCGAGCGGAAGCTCTCCATGCGGGCCTCGCTGCAGTGCGACATCACCCTCGAGGAGGTCCGGCTGCCCGCCGAGGCGATCCTCCCGAAGAATCCCGGGCTGCGCGGCCCCTTCGGCTGCCTCTCGGAGGCACGGTACGGCATTGCCTGGGGCGCGATGGGCGCCGCCCGAGACGCCCTGGAGGCCGCGCTGGACTACGCCGCAGAGCGCCAGCAGTTCGGACGCCCGCTCTCCGGCTACCAGCTGACCCAGAAGAAGTTCACGGACATGGCCCTGGAGCTCACCAAGGGGCAGCTGCTGGCCCTGCAGCTGGGCCGGGCGAAGGACGCCGGCACCTTGGAGAACCACATGATCTCGGTGGGCAAGCTGAACAACTGCCGGGCCGCCATCGAGATCTGCCGAGAGGCCCGCACCATCTTCGGCGGCAACGGCATCACCGCCGAGCACTCCCCGCTGCGGCACGCCAACAACCTGGAGTCGGTCCGCACCTATGAGGGCACCGACGAGGTCCACACGCTGATCATCGGGCAGCGGCTCACCGGGGAGGCCGCCTTCCGCTGAGCGACGCGGGGCAGCGGCTGGCCTGCTCGGTCCGCCATGACCCGTCAGCTCCGGAGGAAGTCCTCGACCGTGGCGGCTAGGAGGTAGGCTCCCTCGATCACGGCTCGATCTGCGGCCGGGGACACCGCTGCCTGCGCGAACTCCTTCTGATGGTTGACTGCGGGAAGGGAGTCGATGGACAGGTAGGGGTGTATCGCACGGGTGACCAGCGAGACGTTCCCCATGTCAGTGGAGGCGGTGTTCATGCCGCCTCCCACCGATTCCTCGCGGTCCATGTCTCGTCCCACGGTCTGCGCGTTGACGGCGAAGAGGTCCGCGAGCTCGGCGTCATTGCGAAACTCGGAGTAGCGCGGGCTCGTCTCCACCACCTCCATGGAGGCTCCCGCGGCGAGCGCGCCTGCCTCGAAGCAGCCACGCACTCTCTCGAAGGTGGCCTCCAGCTCGTCGAGATCAGCGGCCCTGACATACCAGGAACCACGGCAATGGTCTGGGATCACGTTCGGAGCCGAACCAGCCTCTCGGACGATGCCATGCACTCTGGTGCTCGCGGGCAGCTGCTGCCGGAGCAGCCCGATCGCCACCTGTGCGACGGTCATCGCATCAGCAGCGTTCGTCCCCAGGTGAGGATAGGCCGCGGCATGTGCCGCGAAGCCCGTGTAGACGACGTCGAAGTGAGCCACTGCGAACGGGCGTGCGTACAAGGAGTTCGCCGGGCCGGGGTGCACCATGAGCGCCGCCTCGAGATGGTCGAAGGCCCCGTCCTCGATGAGATGGATCTTTCCTCCGCCACCCTCCTCGGCCGGCGTGCCGATCAATTCCACCGTCGCATCCAGCTCGCCGGCGAGGTCCCGCAGCGCCGCCGCGGCCCCGACCGCGGCGGCGGCGATGATGTTGTGCCCGCACGCGTGGCCGATCCCCTCGAGCGCGTCGTACTCGGCGATGAACCCCACATGGCGGCTCCCGGTCCCCAGCCGGGCACGGAAGGCGGTGTCCAGCTTCCCGAAGGGCATCTCGATCTGAAATCCCAGCTCGCGGAGCATCTCGGATATCCGCTCTGCTGAACGGAACTCCTGCCAGCGGATCTCCGGGGCGGCATGCAGGCCATGGCTCAGGCCCACCAGCTCCTTCCCGATCGCATTGACAGCGCGGGCCGTCTGCCGGCGAGCAGCCGGGAGCTCACCCTCCGGGATCTGGTGGAGCCTCTCGCCCGCACTCATCGCAGGTCTCCGGCCACGCCGAAGCCAGGAGCTTCATCAGGGTTCAGGGCCCGAGTCCTGTAGTCGTTCTTCACCGGTTCCCACAGGGACCAGAGACGCAGCAGCTCCGCGACCGGGTCGTCGGCGTCGTCGACCCGCAGGTCCGTCGTGGCCCATGAGACGTCGTCGATCACCTTGAGGCCCGCCGAGCGCACCGGACCAGCTTCTCCACCGGCCGCGAGCGCAGCCTGCAGCCCGGCCATCAGTCGGGCCTCGAGGCTGCTGCCGCGGCCTGCGTGGTACGCCTCCACCATGGCGTCGACGGTGTCGGCAGAGGCCAGCAGGTTCCCCGCCGCCACCGCAGCATCTGCCGATGCCCAATGGTTGATCCCCAGGGAGTTCTCACCTGAGTGATGAGCCGTCCGGCCCTCATCGTCCACCACGGAAAGCTGCCGATAGTCTGCGAACGGTTCCTCCTGAAGCGTCCTGCTCAGAGCATCCTCACTGCCGAGCCCCTGCTCAAGACGGTCGAGGATGGCGGGCCCCAACCCCGGGTTCGTCACGTTCTGACTGGCGACGACCCCCACCCCACGGCGCAGATGAATGCATCGGGAGGCGACAGCGGGCGACGAGGAACATACGACCATCCCGAATGAGCCGGACTCGGGGTCCCTTGCTGCAAGTGAAAACGTCATGGCATCTCCTGTGAAGAGTCGGTTCAGAGCACTGCGGTGGCGTCGATCTCCACGAGCCACTCGGGCCGGGCGAGGGCCTCGACCACCAGCCCGGTGGAGACGGGATGGACACCCCTCAGGTATCTGCCCATGACCCGGTAGACGCTCTCCCGGTACCGGATGTCCGTGAGGTAGACCGTCACCTTGACGATGTCTTCGATCGATCCGCCGGCTTCGGTCACCAGCAGCGAGATGTTCTCCATGGCCTGCACCGTCTGTGCTTCGACATCTCCGATGCCGACGGACTCCCTGGTCTCCAGGTCTTGCGCGACCTGGCCACGCAGGTAGACGACGCCGTTGGCGACGACGGCTTGGCAGAGATCGTTGTCCAGGTTCTGCTCTGGATAGGTGTCCTTGGTGTTGAACGGCCGAATTCGCGTGTGCTTCATCGCTGTCACTTCCTTCTCATGCTCTCTGTGAAAGGGCGGGGATCGGCAGGGGCACGGTCTATGTGGATCGCGGAGCGTCCTCGAGAAGAGCCGGCCGGAAGCCATCGACCGCGGTCTCATGGTCCAGGTAGCCCCGCTGGATCATGATGTGATCGGCGATGTGCTTGGCGTCATGCCAGACTCCCCAGATGAAGCTCGACCCTCTGCTCGACTGCCAGGGGAGACCCAGGAAGTAGATCCCTGGTTCCGCTGCGACTCCTCGCTGATGACGGGGCCTGCCGTCGTGGTCGAACGCATCGACCTTCAGCCAGCTGTAGTCGACGCGGAACCCGGTGGCCCACACCACGGAGGCGATGCCGGCGTCGTCGACCTCCAGCTCCAGGATCGGGTCTGTGAGGCATCCAGGCTCCGGGCGCAGCTCACGCGCCTCCGGCTCTTCGGGCAGATCGAGGCCGTTTCTCTCGACGTAGGCGTCGGCCTCATCGAGAAGGGAGAGGTAGTTGGCATCGCCATCGGCGATGTTGCTCCTCAGGTCCTCGGCGAAATGCAGTCGCCCCTCGGCGAACGATTGAGTCCGCCCGAGAAGCGTGATGCCGTCGGCGGCCAGAGCGCGGAAATCGACGGTCTGACCTCCGTGTGCACCGCTGACAGCGATCGTGACGTGCTCGGATCCGCTCGGTGGAGCGGAAGCCGCCCACTTGTTGAGCACGCCGAGCCACCAGACGAAGTCCCGCCCACGATAGCTCCGTGGGGGCCTGTCGTGCGGGCCGACGGACAGATAGACCTGACGTCCGGCTCTCCGGAGCTCATCGGCGATCTGCACACCTGATGACCCTGCCCCTACCACCAGCACCGCCCCCTCCGGCAGCTGCTCGGGGCGTCGATAGGAGCTGGAATGGAGCTGCTGCAGCCCCACGTCCGAGGGAAGGAGATCCGGAACGACGCCCTTCTGGAAGGGTCCGGTCGCAGCCACGACATGTCGGGCCTCGATCGCACCCTCGGAGGTCTGCACGTGAAAGCCGGGCCTCCCGACGTTCTTCCAGACCGAGGTGACCTCGACCCCGCACCGAACCGGCGCGTCGATCATGTCGGCATACGAGACGAAGTAGTCGGCCACCTGTTCCTTGGAAGCGAAGGCATCGCCGGAGATGCCGTCGAACTCCCGACCGGGAAAGCGGTCATGCCACGCCGGCCCGTTGGCCACCAGCGAGTCCCAGCGCTCGGAGCGCCAGCGCTCAGCGATGCGGCTCCTCTCCAGCACGAGATGAGGGATCCCCCGAGCACCCAGGTGCTCGCTGATGGCGATCCCCGCCTGCCCGGCGCCGACGACGAGCACCTCAGTCTGTTCGTATGACATCCCTCGCCCTCTCACTCTTGTGACACTGCCTGGTGAGACCCATCATCAGCGGGCGTCCGCATCACTTCAAACATCGAGAAGGCATGCACTGCATAAGATCAATGCAAGAATGGCGACCAGCCGCAGCTTTCCCGATCGCCCAGGGGGCACCCATGCCACGGCCGCAGAACGAACTGACGCTGTCGCAGATCCGGTACTTCGTGCGCGCCGCGGAACTCGGCTCCATGACGGAGGCCGCCGGAGAGCTGTTCGTCGCCCAGTCAGCCATCTCCACCGCGATCTCGCACCTGGAGGCGTCCCTGGGGTGCAAGCTGCTGGTGAGACAACGCTCCCGAGGGGTCGTGCTCACCGAGCAGGGACGAAGCTTCTACACCCGCGCCATGAGTGTCCTGCACGGGTTGGACGACGCGGTGGACTCGGTCCGCCCTGAGCAGCTCTCCGGCTGGCTCACCGCGGGATGCTTCACGACGCTTGCACCCTTCTGGCTGCCGGAGGTCTACGACTCGCTGACCTCCAAGTACTCCGACCTCACAGTCCGCATCAGGGAGGTCACAGCCGATCAGATCCACCCGCTCCTGCTGCGCAGAGAGCTGGAGATCGCGCTGACCTACAGCTTCGACTACGGCAGAGAGGTGACCTTCGAGCCCATCTGCGAGGCTCCGATTTACGCGGCCGTCGCCGACGCCTCCCCGCTCGCCGCACGCGAGAGCATCACCCTGGAGGAGCTGGCCGATGAGCCCCTCATCCTCCTCGACCTGGGGAAGAGCACCAACTACTTCCTCTCGATCTTTCGCGAAGCGCGCCTACAGCCACGGGTGCATCAACGCTTCGAGAGCTTCGAGGTCGTCCGCTCCATGGTGGCTCGGGGCCATGGGTACACCCTCCTGAACCAGCGCCCGGCCCATGACCTGACCAACGACGGCGGCCGAATCGCGCGACTCAGGATCGACGGCGCTCGATCCCTTCTGCAGATCGGACTGGCCTACCGGTCCGGTGAAGCACTCTCCAGGAAGGGCCAGGCCTTCGCGGACGAATGCAGGCGCATCTTCTCCGACGACTAGCGCGTGCACTGGGTGCGCTGCATCACGTCTCGTGATGCGCATCCTCGTTTTTCACTCATTGAATACCCTCCCTCATCGGTAAAGACTGGGCGCCATCCAGAACCACCGCTTGCACTGCGGCGCCGCTGACGGCACCTCAGCGTCCGATGAGGAGGATCGTGTGCGAACCAGACCCTACACACTCAAGACAAAAGTGATGTGGACACTTATCGTCACTTTGCTGGCGCTCTCCCAGTTTCCGGGGGTTCTCTTCTTCCATGATGTCGCCGAACCCAGAATCTTCGGCATGCCGTTCATCTATGGATACATCATCATCATCTGGGCGCTCCTCTGCGGCGTCCTCCTCTGGGCGTACCTGGCCCGCTGGGGCCGCCCCACACCCGCCGGAACGACCACCGACGACACTCAGAAGGGCGTGGATCGATGAATACCCAGGAGATTCTCGGAATCGCGGCCATCGGCGGCGCCCTGGCGATTCCGCTGGTCATCGGGCTGCTCGCCTCCCTGAAGGCGCGGCCCACGACCAGCGACTACTTCGTCCAGGGGCGGGCGATGGGACCGATCGCCCTCTTCTTCACCGTGCAGGCCACGTGGTGGAGCGCCTTCGCCTTCCTCGGCTCCAACGCGAACTTCTACCTCTACGGTCCGGCATACTGGACAGCCGTCATCTTCAATATCTTCTTCGGAATCATGTATTACTGGATCGGCAAGAAAGTCTGGTTCCACGGCAAACGAGGAAACTATCTCACGGCGCGCGATTTCTTCGTCGATCTCTATCGTTCACCGGGGCTGGCCACCTTCATCGCCGTGATCCTGCTGGTCTTCTCCCTGCCTCATCTCCAGATCCAGCTGACCGGCGGGGCCTACCTCATCGACGTGGCCTCTGGAGGGACCATCCCCTTCTGGGTGGGCGGCCTGCTCTTCTACACCGTCATCATCGCCTATGTCTGGGCAGGCGGGCTTCGCGCCATCGCCTGGACTGACATCTTCTACGGAGTCGGGATCTTCTTCGGACTCATCGCCGCGGGCGTATACATCCTGGGCGAGGTGGGCGGAATGGGCACCATGTTCGATCAGATCGAGCAGGTCCGCCCCGAGAATCTCATCCTCGGGGACGGGATGTGGATGTACTGGATCGCGTTGGCCATCATCACACCGATCGGTGCTCTGATGACGCCCCAGCTCTGGACACGCATGTATGCGGCGAAGAGCCCTCGCCCGTTCGACCTCATGCCGTTCCTGCTGGGTCTCGTGGCGATCGCCTACATCGGCGCCATGGTGATCGGCAATTCAGCGGTGCTCCTCGAGCCCGACGTCGAGCAGCCGGACCATGTGCTTCCGATCATGCTCCTGGAGCATGCGCCGCTGCTGCTCGCGCTGCTCGTCATCGCCGCCGGTGCCGGCGCCGCGATGTCCACGGCGAACTCACAGGTCCACGCCATGGCAGCCAGCTACACCATCGACTTCCACGGGCGGTACTTCCAGAAGGACCTGCCCGAACGAAAGCGCATCTGGGTCGGACGCTGGGCGATCCTGGCCTTCTGCGCCATCGCCTATGTGATGGCCCTCTACATTCCGGGCCTGCTGATCGCCATCGGCCTGGTCGCCTACGCCGGCCTGGCCCAGGTGATCGTCCCGACGGTGGGCGCACTCTTCTGGCGCCGCGCCAGCGTCGCGGGCGCGACCTCCGGTCTGATCGTGGGCATCACCACGCTCGTGCTGTTCACGATCTTCCCGGCGCTGGTCCCCGGGCCGTTCAGCGTCCACGGTGCCGGCCTGCTGTCTCTCCTGCTGAACGTGGTCGTCTTCATCAGCGTCAGCCTCCTGACGAAGCCGCGAAGCTCCGAGCTCCTCCTCAAGATCCGCCGTCGCCAGCAGGACTTCGAGGAGGAGCGCTGGGATGACGCCCCGGCGGCACCGGAGACGTCGTCAGCGGCAGACGTGAGCACCACCCGCTGACATGTCGCGCAGGGGCTTCCCCGGGCACCGCTCAGGGGAAGCCCCCGTGCCTCGTCCCCGCGACGGAGCCGAGGCCTGAGGCATGAGGACCGAAGAAGGGCGCAGTCATGCATACCACCCGAACAGAGCGGGACCTGCTGGGCACCCTGCCCATCCCCTCCCAGAACTACTACGGGGTGCACACCACCCGCGCAGCCGAGAACTTCCGGATCAGCGGCACCCCCATCTCCGCCTATCCGGGTCTCATCAACGCACTCGCGGCCGTGAAGCAGGCAGCTGCCCACGCGAATCGTTCCCTGGGGGTGCTCAGTCCGGAACGCGCCGACGCCATCTGGGACGCATGCTCCCAGATCCGGGACGGGAAGTTCCATGACCAGTTCATCGTGGACGTCTTCCAGGGTGGAGCGGGCACCTCGACCAATATGAACGCCAACGAGGTGATCGCCAATGTGGCCCTCGAACGGATGGGATTCAGCAAGGGCGCCTACGAGAACCTCCATCCCCTTGACCACGTGAACCTCGGCCAGAGCACCAATGACGTGTATCCCACTGCCCTGAAGATCGCCCTCCTGGGCGAGCTTCGCCTGCTCCGCCATGCCATGCAGGATCTCGTGGAGACCTTCCGCCGGAAGTCAGAGGAGTTCTCCCATGTGCTGAAGATGGGCAGGACCCAGCTGCAGGACGCCGTTCCGATGACCCTCGGACAGGAGTTCTTCACCTACGCCGTCATGCTCGAGGAAGACCGCAGCAGACTGGTGGAAGCCATGGACCTGCTCACCGAGATCAATCTGGGCGGAACCGCCATCGGGACCGGCCTCAACACCCATCCCGCCTATGCAGAGCTCGTGCGCTCGAAGCTCTCCGAGCTGCTGTCCACAGAACTCCGCACCGCAGAGAACCTCATCGAAGCCACCCAGGACGCCGGCGCCTTCGTCCAGCTCTCCGGTGTGCTGAAGCGGGTCGCCGTCAAGCTCTCGAAGACCTGCAGCGACCTTCGCCTGACCTCATCAGGCCCCCGAGCGGGGCTGAACGAGATCAACCTTCCCCCCGTGCAGGCGGGATCCAGCATCATGCCGGGAAAGGTCAATCCGGTGATACCTGAGGTCGTCAACCAGGTGGCCTACGAGGTCATCGGCAACGATGTGACGGTGACCCTGGCGGCAGAGGGCGGGCAGCTCCAGCTCAACGCCTTCGAGCCGGTGATCGCGATCAGCCTGCTCCGTTCGCTGACGCATCTCACAGCGGCCTGCCGGACCCTCGATGAGAAGTGCGTGCAGGGGATCACGGCCAACCAGGAGGAGCTCCACGACACGGTCCATCGATCGATCGGACTCGTGACAGTCCTGTGCCCGTACATCGGGTACGCCGAGGCGTCGCTCGTCGCCCAGGAGGCCCTGCTCTCCGGGCGCACCATCACGGAGACGGTCCTCGACAAGGGCCTGATGAGCAGAGAGGCCCTCGACGAGCTGCTCGTTCCGCGGAATCTCACCGGCCCGTTCACCGATCACGATCTCATCCCCGCTTCAGCACCGCCAGCGGAATCCGCCACCGGTAGCGCAGCGCCAGGAGCCGCAGGGTGAGCACCAGCATCGCCACCGCCACGGCACTGACGGCGTTGAAGAGGCCGACCTCCAGCAGCAGGGCGGTCGCCCCGGCGCCCAGGAACGCCGGGGCGGCGTAGACACCGTGGGGGTTGAAGATCTGCGGCACCTCGTTGGCGACGACGTCGCGCAGAGCTCCTCCGCCGACGGCGGTGGTGACCCCCAGAAGCACGGTGGCGATCGGATTCAGCCCAGCCTCATTGGCGATGCTCGCTCCCATGACACAGAACAGCGAGAGGCCCAGCGCGTCGAAGACCAGCAGCGTCCGACGCAGCCTGTCCTCATGGATGAGCCGCACGAAGACCGCCAGCACGGCCAGCGCCACGGGCACCAGGTATTGCGGGGCAGCGAAGGCGTTGGGAACCCCAGTGTTCAGCACCAGGTCCCGGATGACGCCGCCGCCGAGTCCAGCGAGGCTGGCCAGCAGCAGGGAGCCGACCAGGTCGAAGCCCTTCCGCACAGCCAGCAGCGCCCCAGAGACGGCGAAGGCGAAGGTGCCCACCAGCTCCAGGACCAGGACCACCGTGGTCATCGACATCCGTAGCTCCTGTCCGTCCCCGCCCCGCTCAGCTGCGGCGGGCCTGACGCTCGCGGTGCTGGTCCCGGCTGGTCTGGGCATGGTCGACCACCAGGCGCCCCACAAGCTCTTCGTCTCGGGAGGCGAGCGCCTCGAACAGGCCGCGGTGCTCCTGGGTGACCACCAGCAGGTCGTCGTGCTGGCTGAGCATCCAGCGGACTCGGCTCTGGATAGTGCCCCACAGCTCCTGGAGGTGGGTGTTGTCGGCCAGCTCCACCACGGTGGAGTGGAAGGCAGCGGCCGAGCGGTGGGCGGTCACGGCGTCGCCGGCCTGGGCCGCGGCCTCGCCGTCGACGAGGACGCGTTCGAGCCGCGCAAGCCCGGCGGCGTCGTGGCGCCGGGCCGCCGACGTGAAGGCGAGAGTGTCCAGGGAGGTGCGCACCTCCTCAAGTTCGCGGACGTCTCTCTCGGTGAACTCGCGCACGATGGCCCAGGTCCTGGGACGAGGCGTGATGAGACCCTCGGCGGCCAACAGGCGCAGGCCCTCCCGGACAGGCACGCGGCTCACGCCGAGCTCTGCGGCGAGATCGCGCTCGACGAGCCTGCTTCCGGGCGGCCGTTCACCGTCGATGATCTGCTCGCGCAGCCGCGTGGCCACGCGCGTCGTCTCGGACTCTCTGTTCTCTGGCTCGGCCATGGGTCTCATTGTTCCACTCCCCGTCTGCGGAGCCCGTCTCCGGGATGCTCGCCTCCGCGCTGGTCGTGATCCCCTCTGACTCACCCGGTGGCGGCCCGTCGGGGAGCACCTCGTCGTCCAGGGAGTCGGGCGAGGACGCCCACCAGGCGACGACGGCCATGGCCAGGGCCAGCACGATCAGTCCGACCAGCGGCACGGTCCAGGTGGCAGTGCGCTCCAGGACCACCCCGATGGCCAAGGGGCCGAGAGCGGCGAAGACGTAGCCGCCGGACTGGATGAAGCCCGAGGCCCGGGCAGTGACCTCCGGGTCCCGGGTGCGAGCGGTGATCAGCGCCAGCGCCGAGGGGAAGGAGAATCCGCCGATCGCCAGGAAGATCGCCCACAGCCACGGCGTGGTGGTGGGAGCGACCAGCAGTCCGGTGTAGCCGACGGCGGATATCAGCCCGTAGCCGATGAGCACGCTGCGCACATGCCACCGGCGCACCACGATCTGCGGGGCGATGAAGCCTCCCGGGATGCCTCCGGCGACGATGATCGCCACCATGGCGCCGGCAGCGACCGGGTCCAGGCCGGCGTCGCGGTAGATCCGGGCCAGCCAGCCGAAGTGCGTATAGGCGTGGAGGGACTGCAGCCCGAAGTAGAGCAACAGGATCCAGGCACCGGACGAGGCCGTGATGCGGCCGACGGCCCTGGAGGCGCCGTGGTTCTGGGTGGAGGCAGCCGGCACGCCGCCCAGGTGCCGCAGGGCGGCCCAGATGATGAGGGCGATGAGCGGCAGCCCCGCCCACACTCCCAGGCCCAGACGCCAGCCGCCGACGTGCTCGGCCAGGGGTGCGGTGAGCAGAGCCGGCACGGAGGCGCCGAGTCCCAACCCCACCATGAAGACGGTCACTGAGACTGCCTGGCGGTCAGGGAAACGCACTTTGGCAAAGACGGGGAGCACCACGTTTCCCATGGCCATGCCGGCGAGCGAGAGCGTGGTGAAACCCGCGAAGCCCCACCAGCTGTCCACCAGCACCCGCAGCCCCAGCCCGGTGCCGATGGCCGCCGCACAGATGGCCAGCGACCAGAACAGCCCCAGCCGGCGCAGCAGCAGGAAGGAGATCGCACCGAAGACCACGAAAGCGGCCCCGGGCAGCGCGGTGAGCAGCCCTGACTGCCACCCCTGGAGCGCGAAGGCCGCTTCGACGTCGGCCAGCACGGGGCCCAGTGACGTCGCGGCGGGGCGCAGACACACGGCCAGCAGCGCCAGGGCGAGGACGGCGAGGGCCGTCGCGCCCCGTCCGGGCTGCGCGTCAGTTCTCATGCCCGCCTCCTGATCCTGTCACCTCAATATCGTGCCACCTCTGTTTGGTATACCATAATACCTGGACGTGATTTCTCCCACTCCCCCGGCAGGTCGCCCGAGACTGACTCTGTCAGCTCCACCGACGCCGTCGATGCCCGATATCACCCGACCATCCAGGAGACTGCGGATGACCACCCGATTCACCGACGTCAGACTCTTTCCGCGCACCCCCGACGAACCCGCCGTCGACCTCACCGTCCAGGACGGGCGCATCGCGGCGATCACCCCGGCCGGGACCACCCCCACCCCTGACGGCGCGGAGATCGTCGACGGCGGTGGCCGTGTGCTGCTTCCCGCCCTGGGAGACGTCCACTCCCACCTGGACTCGAACCGCCTCGGGCAGACCTTCCTGCCCCACACAGCGGACGGCACGCTGCACGGCTACATCATGAACGACCGCCGCAAGTGGCGCGACGGCGAGCGCAGCGTAGCCGACCAGGCCTCCTACGCGCTGGCACAGATCATCGCCTCCGGCGGGGTGCGCGTCCGTTCCCACGCCCAGGTGGACTCCGACTGCGGCCTGGAGCGGTTCCACGGCGTGCAGGAGGGGCTGTCCCGGTATGCCGACATCATCGACCATCAGATCGTGGCCTTTCCCCAGGCCGGCATCCAGCGGGAGGCCGGCGTCGTCGACCTGCTCGACCAGGCACTGGCCGAGGGCGGGGACCTGGTGGGCGGGTTGGACCCCGTCCTCTACGACCGTGACCCGGCCTCTCACCTCAACGTGGTGTTCGGGCTGTGCGAGAAGCACGGCGTGGGCGCGGACATCCATCTGCACGAGTCCGGCACCGCCGGCATCTTCTCGATGGAGGAGATCGCCCGCCGGACCCAGGAGCTGGGCCTGCAGGGCAAGGTGACCATCTCCCACGCCTTCGCCCTGCACACCAATCCGGAGAAGGAGGTGGCCCGCGTGGTGGAGCTGCTCGCCGAGGCAGGCGTCTCACTGACCACGGTTGCGCCCTCCATCGGCTCCCTGCCCCAGGGTCTGTTGCGTGAGCACCGGATGGCGATCGGCCTGGGCGAGGACGGGCAGCGCGACCACTGGAGCCCCTATGGCGACGGCGACCTGCTGCGCCGGACCTGGCAGCTGTCCTTCACCAACGGCTTCCGGCGAGACGCCGACGTCGAGGCCTGCGTGGACATCGCTTCCCGCGGCGGGGCGATGGTCATGGCCGGACAGCGCCCCGAGGGCGTGGGCCTGCTCGACGACGCCGAGTTCGGCCTCGCCGTCGGAGCGCCCGCCCACTTCATCCTGCTTCCGGCGGACACGGTCACCGCCGCCGTGATGGACTGCCCGACCGCACGAGACGTCTATTCCGCCGGTCGGCTGGTGGCCTCCGGCGGCGACCTGGTCGGAGGAGTCCGCTGATGATCACCCGCATCCGCGCCCGCTTCGTCATCGGCTACGCCGAAGGCGACCACTGCCTGATACCCGACGGCGAGCTCGTCCACGACGACGCCGAGATCCTCTTCGTGGGCCGCGACTGGCCCGGCACACCCGACCGGGAGATCGACGCCGGCCACGCCGTCATCTCCCCCGGCTTCATCGACCTCAACGCGCTGGCCGACATCGACCACGCCCTGTTCGACTGCTGGCCCGACGCCTCTCGGCTGCTGGGCCTGGCCTGGTCCGAGCAGTACCTGCACGATCACGGGCCGCGCTTCACTCGGGCCCAGGAGAAGTTCCGGCGCGAATTCGCGATCAGCCAGCTGATCCGCAACGGCATCACCACGATGATGCCGATCGCCGCCGAGACCTACAAGGAATGGTGTGAGGACTTCCAGGACATGGCCGACACCGCTGAGGCGGTGGAGGCGCTGGGCATCCGTGCCTATTTGGGGCCCAGCTACCGGACCCATGTGCCCTACACCGACGGCACGCAGATGCTGCTGCACCGGGACGAGCGGAAGGGCCTGGAGGGACTGGACGACGCCGTGCGGTTCATCCAGGACTACGACGGCGCTGCAGGCGGGCTGATCCGCGGGGCGCTGCTGCCGGCACGCATCGAGACTCAGACGGAGCAGACGCTGCGGCTCACCCGGCAGGCGGCCGATGATCTGGACGTGCCGATCCGCCTGCACGCCGCCCAGGGCCTGCAGGAGAACCGGGAGATGATCGCCCGGACGTCGCGCCGCTCACTGCCGCACCTGGCAGAGATCGGCTTCCTCGGCGAGCGCACGTTCATTCCGCATGCCTGGACCCTCCCGGGACACCTGCACATGCCTGACGAGCTCTGCCGACCCGAGCACGGCCTCGGAGGGGACAGCGTCGATGATCTGGCGCTGCTGGCCGAGTCCGGGACCTCGGTGATCTTCTGCCCGATCCCCAGCGGGCACTACGGCTCCGCGATGGACAGCTACGAGTCCTACCGGGAGCGGGGTGTGCGAGTGGTGATCGGCACCGATTCGGCGCCGCCGAACATGATCCGAGCCCTGGATCTGGCGATGACCATGACCAAGACGCTGACCGGCCGAGGCCCAGCCGGCCAGCCGCATGACCTGTTCCGCTCGGCCACCTTGGATCCCGCTCGAGCACTCGGCCGGGAGGACCTCGGTCGGCTCGCCCCGGGTGCGCAGGCGGACTACTTCGTCATGGATCTGACCGGCACCCATGTGGGGCCCCATGCGGATCCGGTCCGCACCCTGGTGATGAACGGCGACGGCCGGGACATCACCCGCGTGGTGGTGGCCGGGCGGACGATCGTCGAGGACGAGGAGATCCTCACCGTCGACGACGGCGACTATCGGCCCCGCGCTCAGGAGTTCCTGGATCAGTACATCGCCTCCCACACGGTCAGCGACCATGCTGGGCGGAGCCTGGAGGAGCTGCAGCCCCCGAGCTTCCCCATCCGATGAGCCGGCGGGCGGCTGACCCAGCCGCGGACAGGGCCACCGGCAGCCCTCACCTTCTCACTCTGTGAAACGCCTCACAGCAGCTATTGACGTACATCACACCGCTCCCTATTGTTTTGGTATACCAATTCACGCGGGAGGCTTGAATGCAGACCACTGGGCACACCACCGAGGCGGCATCGGAGGCCGCCGCCGTCGACCCTCCGCACCAGCGGCACTCGCGCCGCTCCTGGATGTGGGCCATGGGACTCGGCGTCGGCGTCTCCGCCGCAGCCGTGCTGATCGGCACCTACGAGCTCACCATCGGCCTCGCCGCCATCGTGCTGTTCCCCCTGCTGTGGGCAGTGCTGATCGGCGCCGTCGTCGGACTCCAGCCCTGGCGCCCGGTCACCGGACCCACACGAGCCGTCAGCGAACTGCTGATCCGTGTCGGCATCGTCGTCTTCCTCGCCCTGCTGGGAACCGGCATCGGACCGTCCCTGCCGGACCTGGTGGACATCGGCCCCGCCATCGCCCTGCAGGAGCTGGGCAACGCGTTCGGCACCGTCATCATCGGCATCCCGGTGGCCGTAGCCATGGGCATGGGACGCGTGGCCATCGGCGCGACCTGGTCGGCCAACCGTGAGTCCTACCTGGCCTACGCGATCGACAAGTGGGGCGTCCGGGCGCCGGAGTACCAGGGCGTGTTCGGCGTCTGGCTGCTGGGCACCGTCTTCGGTGCGGCCTTCATCTCACTGATCGCCGGCATCACCGGCGGCCTGGAGATCTTCGACCCCCGCGCTCTCGCCCTGGCCTGCGGCCTCGGCTCAGCGTCCATGATGCTCGGCGGCGCCGGCTCGCTGACCGTGCTCTACCCCGAGATGGCTGGCGAGATCATGGCCCTGGCCGCGATCTCCAACCTGGTCACCAACATCGTGGGCTTCTACATGGGTGTCTACGTGGTGCTGCCCTTCGCCCGCTGGTTCTACCGGGTCTGGGTGAAGATCCTCCGCAAGGAGGAGGCCGACGCGCGCAGCATCGCCGCCGATCCGGTCCCCGTCGCGGAGGAGGGCTCCGCGCGGACGAAGAAGCCGCAGGACCCGCCTCCTCCGAAGACCATCGCCGCCTGGGTGGCCGCCTTCATCTTCACCGGCGTGGCCGGCCTGCTGATCAACTGGCAGGGCACCGGCGAGCTGAGCCTGACCGGCATCATCGGCATCACGATGGTCACCGGACTCTCTGTGCTGGCCTTCCTCCTGGCCCGCGTCGTGCGGGCGGTCCCGGCCAGCATCTGGGTGCTGGCCATGGCGACCCTGGCTTCCGCGCCGTTCTTCCCCGGTTCGGAATTTCTGGTCGGGATGACGGAGAACCTGAACGTGCTGCTGGTGGGTCTTCCGCAGATCGCCCTGCTGGGGCTGAGCCTGGGTCGCGACATCGACGGCCTGAAGAGGATGAGCTGGAAGGTCGTGCTGATCGGCTTCCTCACTTTGGCCTCGGCCTATCTCGCGGCCGCCGTCGTCGCGCAGCTCGTCCTCCCGGGAGTCTGACCCGGCAGCAGGTCACCCCTCCCCTGACCCATCAGGCACCCAGAGACATCGACTGGGCGATATGACCGGAGAGCGGGCCTTTCGGCCCGGGAGATCCCGTCATATCGCCCAGTCGATGTGTTGAGGGGGTGAGTCCTCGACTCAGAGATGAGTCTCGACGTCGGCATCCTCGCGGAGGTCCTCGACGTGGGCCTGGGCGGCCTCATTCTGCTTCTGGGTGGTGAGCTCCTGCTCGAGCTCGTCGCGCACTTCCTCGAACTCCGGCATCTCGGCCTCTTCACCCTCAGCGCCCTCAGGGGCCTGCTGGGCGGAAGCCTCGTCGTAGAAGTCGCGGAGCTCCTCCTCGGAGGGCTCCTCGACGTCGAGGTCCTCGAGCCGCTGGTCGATGAGCACCTGGTCGTGGGCATCCTCGCGGAGCTTCTCCTCGCTCATGCCCTGCTCCTCATAGGCCTGGATGAGGTCCTCCACCGACTCCATGCCGCCGGTCTCGGCGGTGGTCTCGAGCAGCTCCTCGACGTCGTCCTCACCGGCCTCGAAACCGGCGTCCTCGGCGTCCTGGATCAGCAGCTCGTTGGCGATCATGGACTCCAGGGACTGCTCCTTCAGCGCGTCCTCGTCCACCTCCTCGCCCGACATCTGGGACTGCATGGCCATCTGCTGGAACTGGTTCTCATAGAGGGTGGTGAACTCCTCACCGGAGAGCTCCTCCCCGTTGACCTCGGCGACCACCTCGGGGATGTCGGACGTGTCGGGCTCGGGCATCTCACCCTCGGGCCCAGCCTCTCCCTCGGCCCCGCCATCACCTTCGGCTCCCTGCTCAGCGTCGGCGGGGTTCTCCGTCTCGGCGCCATCCGCGCCCTCCTCGGGCGCATCGCCGCAGCCGGCGACACCGAGCAGCACGCCGGCCAGGGCAAAGCTTGTCAGCAGTTTCTTAGACATGACAAGCACCTCCTAATTCGTGGACGAGCGCGCAACGTAGCACACGGCCCACAACAGGAGGACCAGTCCTCGTACAGCTCGCGCTCAGGCCCAGAGCACCGCGACCACGCCCAGCACACCCAGCGCCAGGACGGCGCCGGTGGTGGAGAACACCGCGAGGACGTCGGCCTCCACCTGCTCGGCCTCCACTCCCAGGGACTGGCGCCGGTAGCGGACCCGCTGGGTGAAGTAGATGCCGGCCGCCACGGCCGCGCAGACCAGTGTCAGCAGCATCGTCCACAGGCCGTAGTGCGGCATCCAGCGCAGGAAGACGGCACCGACCAGGGCGAAGAGCATCATGGTGCGCCCCCAGGAGAGCACGGTCCGTTCCGGCTGGAGACCTGGGTCGCCGTGCAGCGCAGCGGTGGTCCGAGCCATCAGCTGAAGACCACCAGGAGGATCACCACCGCCATCGCCACCCCGGAGGCGAAGCTCAGCACCGGGATGATCAGCGGCATAGGCAGCGGGCGGCGGAGCCGCAGGCTGCGCTCCACATGCAGCCAGCGGGCGGCCGCACCGAGGCTGATCAGCAGCCCCACCCCGATGGTGAGGACCGAGATGATGGTCCGGTAAGGGTCCGCGAAGACGTCGGCAGCGAAGGCCTCGAGCGCGATCCCACCGGCCAGGAACGCCAGCGCGGTGCGGATCCAGGCCAAGAACGTCCGCTCATTGGCCAGGGTGAACCGAGGGTCGGGCTCCTCGCCCTGCGCCAGCAGCTTCGAGGCCACCCACCCGCGATCAGCAGACTCCGCCATACGCTCCTCCTCTGCGCCGATGCCGGCTCCTGTCACAACGCCACGAGTCTGCCATGTCGGCGGCTCTGCCGTTCCACCGTAGCCTCCGGAGCCCACACGAGGTTCAGCCTCCGCGGATGCGCCGGCCCCGGGCGACCAGCACTCCGGAGAGGACCACACAGCCGGTGTAGGTGCTGGCCGCAGCGATCCACCCGGCATGGAACCCGCCGGTCGCGCCGATGAGCAGCCCCATCACCAAAGGGCCCAGGGTGAAGCCGGCGAACATCCCTGCCGTGGCGATCCCGCTGGCCGAGGCCATCCTCTCCGCAGGGATGCTGCGCAGCAGCGCCCCCATGATCACCACGGAGACCCCGAGCGCGGAGGCCCCATGCAGGGCGACAGCGAGCCAGAGCAGCACCGCCCAGCCGGTGATGCCGGCGGCCAGGAAGGTCCCGGCCCCGGTGAGCGCCATCATCGACAGCACCAGCAGCAGCTTCGGAGCGGAGGCGCCCATGGACATGACGCGGCCCCAGCCCACTCGTGCGGCCACGCCGATCGCTCCGGCCGCGGCAGCCGTCAGCCCTCCGGCCAGCAGGCTGAACTCCAGCTCTCGGACCGCGAAGAGCGGCAGGTACACGTTGGTGGCCTGCACCCCGAGACCGTTGAGGAAGCCGAAGAACGTCAACGCCCAGACGACCCCGGGCAATCGGGGGTGCGACATCGGCGTCGCGGACTCCTTCTGCGGGCCAGGCCCCGGCCCCGGCGACGTGTCCATCGTCCGGTCCGTGGCCGGCGACACGGCCAGCGGAGGGACCTGGCGCAGCACGTGCAGCGTGAGCGCCATCAGCCCCAGGGCGAGCAGCACGCCCAGCAGAGAGGCTCCGCGCCAGCCGATCCACACCGCCACTGCGGGGAAGGCCAGGCTGGCGGTGAGCTGGCTGGCCTGAACCCCGGACTGTTTGATGCCGGCCCAGCCGATCCGCCGCCGGGCAGGCACCCGCTGGAGCAGGATCCTGTTGGTCACCCCGTTGGGGAAGGACTGTGCGAGCCCGGAGATCCCGGCGGCCACCAGCACCAGCATGTAGCCGCCGGGGACCGCAGCCAGGCCCAGTGCGGCGGCGGCGAGCAGGAAGATCAGGCACATCAGCACCCGGTCGGACAGCCGGTCGGAGAGTCTTGCCAGGGACGCGTTGCCCACGGCCGCGGAGGCGAAACAGACGGTGGCGAAGAGCCCGAACTGGGCCTCGGTGATCCCGAGGTCGGCGATCACCAGATCGCTGGTGGCGCTGAGTCCGTAGATCAGCACCGGCCCGATGCCCACGGCACCCAACAGGGCGGCCAGCAGCCCGGCCCCCGGGCCTCTGCCCTGCGGCCTTGCGCCGGCCTCCTGCTCGCGCCCGCTCACGCGCACCTCCTGAGACGTCTTCGCACCTGATCAGGGTACGCCGGACCGCGTCAGGACGATCACTCAGACTCCGCGGCGCCTCAGAACGGGTATCGGGCGATCTCCGGGCGCAGGGTCAGCCACTGGAGCTCTGTGAAGGACTCGATGTTCGCGGCCGCGCCTCCCACCCGGCTCCCGTTGCCCGAGTCGCCGACGCCGCCGAAGGGGGCATAGGCCTCATCGGAGACGGTCTGCTCGTTGATGTGGATCTTTCCGGAGGCGAGCTGGTCGGCGATCCGCATGGCCGCGCCGACGTCGCCCAGGATGGAGGCGGAGAGCCCGTAGGCGCTGCCGTTGGCCAGGGAGACGGCCTCCTCCTCGGTGCGGAACCGCATCACCGGGGCCACGGGCCCGAAGATCTCCTGCGCCCAGGCGGGGCTCTCCTCGGTCAGGTCGGTGAGCACTGTGGGCCGGTAGAACGGTCCGTCATGGGTGCCGCCCGCCACCACGCGGCCGCCGTCGAGCACCGTCTCCTGGACGATGGAGTCCACCCGCTTGAGCTGGTTCTCATCGATGATCGGTCCCAGGGCCACCTGCTCCCGGGCCGGGTCGCCCACCGGCAGTCCGTCGGCCTTCGCGGCGAGCCGCTCCAGGTAGTCGTCGTGGATGTTCTCATGGACCAGGTGCCGCCCGGTGGTCATGCAGATCTGCCCCTGGTGCATGAAGGAGCCGAAGGCCGCCGCGGAGACCGCCCGGTCCAAGTCCGCCTCGGGCAGCACGATCATCGCGTTGTTGCCGCCCAGCTCCAGATGCGGCCGCTTCAGCAGCCGGGCGCAGGTCTCCCCGATGCTGCGGCCGGCCTCCGTGGATCCGGTGAAGGCCACCACGCGCACCTCCGGGGCCTCGACGACGGCGGCTCCGGTCTCGCGACCCCCGGGCAGCAGGTGCAGCAGGCCCTCGGGAAGTCCGGCCTCCTCGAAGATGCGGGCCAGCACCACGCCCCCCGAGACGGAGGTGCGCGGGTCGGGCTTGAGCAGCACGGCGTTGCCCAGCGCCAACGCCGGCGCCACGGACCGGATGGAGAGGATCAGCGGGAAGTTGAACGGCGCGATCACGGAGACCACCCCGGCGGGCCGGCGTCGGGCTTGGGACCAGCGGTCCTCGTCGGTGGCCAGCACCTCGCCGTGCGGGTGGGTGGGCAGGGCGGCCGCCTCGTGGCACTCGTCAGCCGCGATCTTGGCCTCCAGCCCGCCCTTGGGCGGGATGGCGCCGGTCTCTGAGACGATCCAGGAGCGGATCTCCTCGGCGTGCTCCTCGAAGAGCCGTCCGGCCCGGCGCAGCACGGCGGCCCGCTCCCGCGGGGGTCGGGCGGCCCAGTCCTTCTGCGCGGCGGCGGCCGCGCGTGAGGCGGCCAGCACATCCTCGCGGGAGGCGGCACCCACGGCCCCGAGGGTCTCGCCGGTGGCGGGCTCTCGGACGGTGATCGTGCCGTCGGAGCCCTCCGTCCAGCGTGTGGAATGGATCTTGCCCGTCCAGGTGGTGGAGTCCAGCAGCGTCATCGATGCCTCTCTCGTGGTGGTCTGTCCGGTGGTGGGTTCTCTGGTGGTCAGGTCGTCAGGCCTCGGCCCAGCCGGTGTACGAGTCGGCGAAGTAGGACTGCCCGTGGACTGATCCGGTGATGGCCTGGAACTCTCCGCGGCGTCGCTGGTGGGCGAAGGCGTCTTCACCGGGCCGGCGGTGCAGCAGGTTGGTGGCCCACCAGGAGAAGTTCTGGGCCTTCCACACCCGGTCCAGCGCGGTCTTCGAATAGCGGCGCAGAGGTTCGGTGACAGTCTCCGGGTCGACGTCGGCGGCGCCCTCGACGCCCTGCCTCAGGCCGGTGAGGAACTCCTCGATGCGCGGCACCAGAGCCCGCACGTCGGAAAAGGCGAGGTTGAGCCCCTTGGCACCGGTGGGCGGCACGGTGTGCCCGGCGTCGCCGGCCAAGACGAGCCGCCCGTAGGTCAGCGGGTCGCACACATAGGAGCGGAAGGGCAGCACCGTCTTGTCGATGATCCGTCCGCGTTTCAGCGCCACCACGTCCTCGCCGCCGAGGACCTGCTGGATGTGCTCGAAGATGGCGTCGTCGCTCCAGTCCTCGGGGTCGGTGTCGGGGTCGCACTGGAAGTACATGCGCGTGATGTCCTCATTGCGCTGGGAGATCAGCGCGAAGCCGACTTCGGAGTTCGCATAGATCAGCTCCGGGGCGGTGGGCGGGGCCTCACAGAGGATCCCGAACCAGGCGAACGGATAGCTGGTGAAGTAGTCGGTGCGGACGTCGTCGGGGATGAGCTTCCGGCTCATGGACCGGGATCCGTCGGCGCCGACGATCAGCTCCGCCTCGATCCGCCGCGGCTCGCCGGCGGCATCCGCGAAGGTGATCGCCGGGGAGTCGCCCTCGAGCCCCTCGACGGCGACGTCGTCCACCTCCCAGTGGATCTCGCCGCCCTCGGCCTGCCAGGCGGTCGCCAGATCATGGAAGACCTCATTCTGCGGGTAGAGCCACACCGAACGGCCCACCAGGGCCTGGAAGTCGATGCGGTGCTGGACCCCGTCGAAGCTGAGCACCGTGCCCTCGTGCTCGTGACCCTCGGTCAGCACCCGGGAGCCGATCTCGGTGTCGACCAGCATGTCCACCGTGGGGGCCTCGAGGATGCCCGCCCGCTGGGTGGCCCGGATGGTCTCCTGGCTGCGGCGTTCGACGACGGCGGCGCTGATCCCGCGGCGCTTGAGCAGCAGCGCCGTCATCAGGCCGGCTGGCCCGCCGCCCACGATGCCGACGTCGACTCGGCTGGTGTGCTCGGTCATCTGATCTCCTCCGGCGGCGTGACGGTCCTCCTGCACCAGTGTGTCGCCGGTCATGCGCCGACTCCATGCTCATGTCATTGAATGGGAATCACCAGGGGTACGAGCTACGCTCACACTCATGGCCAACTCTCCCAGCGGCGACGCCGTCCTGGACCGCGTGATGCGGCTGTTCGCCGCCCTGGAGGAGCAGCCGTCCCAGACCCCCGGCGACCTCGTCGCCGCCGCACGCCTGCCCCGGACCACCGGATACCGGCTCATCCGGGAGCTGCGCACTCGCGGTCTGCTGGCGCTGACCGACGGCGGGGAGATCGTCGTCGGTCGCCGGGTGTGGGAGATCGCCCAGCACGCCCCCATCCACCGGGAGCTGCGCACCGCGGCGCTGCCGTACATGCAGGACGTCAACGCGGTGGTCCGGCAGACCACCCAGCTCTCGGTCCTCGCCGACGACGGTGCACTGATCGTGGAGCGGCTCTCTCGACACGGTGCCGTGGCCAACCCGGCGGAGGTGGCGACCACCATGCCGGCGCATCTGACCTCCATGGGACACGTGCTGCTGGCCTTCGCACCTCAGCGCACCGCCGAGCGCTGGTGGGCCGAGCACGGGGACCGCGCGGAGGCGGCCCGGCCGGAGCTGCGCCGGGAGCTCGCCGAGGCCCGCCGGCGGGGTCATGGCCTCCTCGTGGGCGTCATCAACACCGAGACCGCAGGGCTCTCCGTGCCGGTGCTGGATCCTCGCGGACGCGCACTGGCCGCGCTGACCGTCGTCGTACCGCGGGACTCGCCCGAGATCCCGCAGTTCCTCATGGCGCTGCAGACCGCCGCCCGCGGCATCAGCCGGGCCATGCCCCAGCCGACCGTGCCATTGAATGAGACACCCGTAGTGCGGTCCCCGCAGAGCCCCGCAGACTGAGGACGCACCCGTCCCCACCGGCATCCTGAGGGAGCGTCCGGTCTCACCTGCGAAGGAGCGGATCCATGGCGGAGAAGCCCACCGATCCGGATGCGGCGGCGGCCTCCCAGGAGGAGATCGACGCCGAGATCGCCCAGGTCCACCGCGACTACGAGTCGCGCAAGGCCACTGACGGGGAGGAGACCAGCGCCCGGCTGAACTTTCCGCCCTACCGCAGCTCACTACTGCGCCACCCCACCAAGTCTCTGCACCACGCCGACCCCGAGGAGATCGAGCTCCACAGCCCGGCCTTCGGTCACCAGGACGTCTCCCCGCTGGAAGCGGACCTGACCATCCAGCACCACGGTGAGCCCATCGGCGAGCGCATCGTCGTCACCGGACGGGTGCTCGACGGCGACGGTCGCCCGGTGGCGAACCAGCTGATCGAGATGTGGCAGGCCAATGCGGCCGGCCGCTATATGCACAAGAGGGACCAGCACCCCGCCCCGCTGGACCCCAACTTCACGGGAGTCGGACGTGCGCTGACCGGCCCGAACGGCGAGTACACGTTCACCACCATCAAGCCCGCGCCCTACCCGTGGAAGAACCACCACAACGCCTGGCGCTCGGCGCATCTGCACTTCTCGATGTTCGGCACCGACTTCACCCAGCGGATCGTCACGCAGATGTACTTCCCCGGGGACCCGATCTTCGACCTAGACCCCATCTACCAGTCCATCACCGACCCCAAGGCCCGCGACCGTCTGGTGGCCGAGTACGACCACTCGGTGTCTCAGCACGAGTGGAACACCGGCTACCGGTGGGACATCGTCCTCTCCGGCAGCAACCGCACCTGGTCCGAGCAGGAGGAGCACTGACCATGGCCCGCACCCCCGGCGACCTCACCCCCATCCCCGCCCAGACGGTGGGCCCCTTCTTCGGCTTCGCGCTGCCCTACGAGGGCGGGCCGGACTTGGTGGACCGCTCCCACCCGCAGGCGGTGCGGCTGCACGGCACCGTCTACGACGGCGATGGCGTCCCCGTCCCGGACGCGCTGATCGAGATCTGGCAGCCCGACGGCGAGGGCCGTATCCCCGCTGAACCGGGCTCCCTGCACCGTGACGGCCACACCTTCACCGGGTGGGGCCGGGCCGCCGTGGACGCAGTGGGTCACTACAGCTTCACCACTGTGGAGCCGGGCCCGACGTCGGCCGGTGCGGCACCGTTCATCCTGGTCACGGTCTTCGCCCGCGGACTGATGGACCGACTCTTCACCCGCGCGTACCTGCCGGAGCACACCGAAGCCCTGGCCGCCGACCCCCTGCTGGCCTCCGTGCCGGAGGACCGACGCCACACCCTGATCGCCGCCCGCGACGACGACGGCGGCCTGCGTTTCGACATCCGGTTCCAGGGCCAGGACGAGACGGTCTTCCTGAGCTACCCGAATACCCCGCAGGTCACCGGCCCGGTGGACTGAGCCGAGACGCGGCCTGAACCACGACGCAGACTGAGACGATGGTGTCCATGACCTCCCCTCCCGAGCACCTTCCTGCGGCTCCGACCGGGCAGCACGGCCTGCTGAACCCCGCCTGGGCCGGGACCGCCGCGGCGTCGATGACCTCCGATGCCGCCGTCGTCGCCGCGCTGTTGGAGGTGGAGGCCGCCTGGGGAGAGGTGCTGGCCGAGGCGGAACTCGCTCCTGCGCAGAGCGCGGAGGCACTGCGGGAACTGAGCCGGAATGAGGCAGCACATCCGGACCCGGCCGCGCTGGCCGAGGCCGCCACCGGCGGCGGCAATCCGGTGATCCCGCTGCTGGCCGAGCTGCGCCGACTGCTGGCCGAGCGCGGGATCTCGGATGCCGCGCTGCATCGCGGGGCCACGAGCCAGGACGTGCTCGACACCGCCCTGATGCTGGTGGTGCGCCGGGTGATCGACCAGGTCATGACGGATCTTCTGCGTACCGGAGAGGCGCTGAGCCGGGCTGCGGACGCCCACCGGGAGACGCTCGCCGTCGCCCGGTCGCTGACCCAGCCCGCTGTGCCCACCGTCTTCGGACTGCGCGCCGCCCAATGGCTGGAGGCGCTCACCGACGCCGCCGAGAGCCTGCACGCCGCCGCCGGCGCCGCACCCCTGCAGTGGGGCGGGGCCGTCGGGACCCAGGCCGCGCTGGTGGAGCTCGCCGACTCTCCCGCCCGGGCCGAGGCGCTGACCGCCCGGCTGGCCGAGACCCTGGGCCTGGCGCTCCCGGCGATGCCCTGGCACACCCGACGTCGCCCGGTGCTGCAGGCGGCCACCGCCGCCGCCGAGGCCCTGGCCGCGCTGGGCACGCTGGCCTCCGACGTGCTCACCCTGCAGCGCCCGGAGATCGGAGAGCTGCGTGAGCCCACCGCCCCGGGGCGGGGAGGCTCCTCGGCGATGCCCCAGAAGCAGAATCCGGTGCTCTCGGTGCTGATCCGCTCCGCCGCGCTGGCCGGGCCCGGACACCTGGCCACACTCCACCAGGCCGCCGGCGCCGCAGTGGACGAACGGCCCGACGGCGCCTGGCACGCCGAATGGCCAGCCCTGACCGAGCTGCTGCGCCTCACCGGGGGTGCCGCCGCCCGGGCCGCAGAGCTGTGCGAGGGCCTTCAGGTCTTCCCCGCGGCGATGCGTCAGAATCTGGACACCGCGGGCCCGGGAGTGCTCGGCGAACGCCTCCTGGCCCGACTGGGCGGAGCCCACCCGGGTGGACCGGCCGGACTGAAGGCGCTGCTGGCGGAGGCAGGACACGGCGAGATCGACCTGACCGCCCGGCTGCGGCAGGAGCTCCCGGCCGAGACGATCAGCGACGACGAGCTGACCGAGACGCTGGACCCCCACCGATACGTGGGCCGCTCGGCCCAGCTCATCGACGCCGCGCGGGCCCGGTTCGCCGAGCTGCGAGCGGGGCTCGCCCCCTGACGCCTCTGTCCCTGACGCCTCGCCCCCGATGTCTCGGCGTCGCACCCCCTGCCACACACCACTGACCAACCAGCCACCACAGGAAGAGTCGATGACGCAGACCCAGGGATCCCTCACCCTCACTCCGACCCTGCTTGCCGGCCGCATCGAGGACCTGGCCTCCGGCGAGCGCCCGCTGCTGCTGGTGGGACCTTCGCTGGGCACGAGCGTCTCGGCGCTCTGGGGCCCTGCCCTGCCGTGGCTGGGTGAGCGGTTCGTCGTCATCGGCTGGGACCTGCCGGGCCACGGGGAGGGACGGCCCTCCGACGGTCCGTTCACCCTTCAGGATCTGGCCGACGGCGTGGAGGAGGCCCTGGCGGGAGTGGTCGCTGAGCACGCCCTGCCGACGTCGACCCCGGTGCTGGCCGCCGGGGTGTCCATCGGCGGGGCCACCTCGCTGACGCTGGCCCAGCGGCCGGAGACCCGCATCGACCGGATGGCCGCGATCTGCACCGCGGCCCGCATCGGCACCCCGCAGAGCTGGGCCGAGCGGGCCGCGCTCGTGGCCCAGGCGGGCACCCCCACGATCGTGGAGGGCTCGGCCCAGCGATGGTTCGCCCCTGGGTTCATGGCCGAGCACCCCCGGGTGGCCACCAGCCTGCTGCAGTCCCTGCAGCACGCCGATCGCCACAGTTACGCCCACGCCTGCCACGCCCTGGGCACCCATGACCTCACCGGCCGTCTGGACCGATTCGCCCGTCCTCTGCTGGTGATCAACGGCGCCGAGGACACCGTGTGTCCCCCGGCGGCTGCCGCGGCGATCGCCGACGGCGCGGCGGCAGGCTCCGTGCCGGTGCGGGCGGTGACGCTCGAGGGAGTCGCACACCTGGCCCCCGCCGAGGCCCCCGAGGCCACGGCCCGACTTCTGGAGGAGCTGCTCGATGACTGACCCCCGCCCCACGCCCCCTGAAGACCCTTATGCCGCCGGTATGGAGGTGCGCCGCGAGGTCCTCTCCGATGCACATGTGGACCGCGCCGAGGCGAAGAAGGACGCCTTCACCGAAGACTTCCAGGAGCTCATCACCCGCTATGCCTGGGGCGGCATCTGGACCCGCCCGGGCCTACCGCGCACCACACGTTCGGCCATCACGCTGACCGCCATGATCGCCGGCGGTTACTGGGAGGAGCTGGAGATGCACATCCGCGCCGCCCTGCGCAACGGCATGACCGCCGACGAGATCAAGGAGGTCTTCCTGCAGGCGGCCATCTACTGCTCCGTGCCGGCGGCCAACGTCGCCTTCGGCATCGGCCAGCGGGTCATCGCCGAGGAGCTCGGCGCGGACTGAGCATCGAGTGGCCACGAATCCCGCCATCTGCCCGATGCCACGCCGACGAGTACCCTGAGATACCGACATTCACGGCCACTCGATGACGGCCGCCTCAGGCGTGGAGCTCGCGCAGGGCGGGCTTGCGGATCTTCCCGGAGGCGGTGCGCGGCATGTCCTCCACGAACACCACTGACTTGGGGATCTTGTAGCGGGCCAGTCGGCCATGCAGGTGTTGGATGATCTCCTCCGCTGTGATCCCGTGTCCCTCGCGGACCACGACGACGGCGCGGGGCACCTCGCCCCAGCGGGCGTCCTCGACCCCGATGACCGCCACCGCGGCGACGGCGTCGAGCTGGGCGATCTCCTGCTCCACCTGGGCGGGGTAGATGTTTTCCCCGCCGGAGATGATCATGTCCTTCAGCCGATCGGTGACATACAGGAACCCCTCCTCGTCCAGGCGCCCCATGTCCCCGGTGTGGAGCCAGGTGCCCTCGTCGGTGTGGTCCAGGGCGGCCGCGGTGGCTTCGGGCCGGTTCCAGTAGCCGGCGACCACGTGGGGGCCCTGCACCAGGATCTCCCCGACTTCCCCGGGGGCGCACCGCTCGCCGTCGGGTCGGACCACCCTGACGTCGGTGTGGAAGTGCGGCAGCCCCGCGGAGCCCTGCTTGGCCCGCGAGTGGGAGGGCGGCAGCATCGTAGCCCCGGGAGCAGTCTCGGTGAGCCCGTAACCCATGGTGAATGCCATGCCGCGGTCCTCATAGGCGTCGAGCACCCGCGCCGGCACCCCCGATCCGCCACAGGTCAGCGTGCGCAGCGAGGACAGGTCGGTGGACTCCCAGTCCGGATGTTCGCAGAGCATCTGATAGGTGGTGGGCACCCCGGACATGTTGGTCACCCCGAGCTCCTCGATCAGCCGCAGGGCACGGCCAGGATCGAACCGGGCCTCCAGGATGACGGCGCCACCCTTGAGCAGCACCGGCAGGGTCCCCTGGCTGAGGGCGGCCACGTGGAACAGCGGGGAGATCATCAGCGCCACGTCCCGACTGGTGATGTCGTAGTCGGTGATCACGTTCAGCGCGTTCCAGTGCAGGTTCCCGTGGCTGAGCATCGCACCCTTGGGCCGCCCCGTGGTGCCCGAGGTGTACAGGATGACTGCCAGGTCGTCCTGGGCGACGGGCACCTGGGGCCGCTCGTCAGCACCGGAGACCAGGACGGGCTCATAGGCCTCCAGCACCGGCCGCGCGGAGTCCTCGGCACCCAGATGCTCGACGGCCAGGTCCTCCAGCTCGGCGGGCACGGTCTCCCCGCCGACGATCAGCACCCGCTCCACCAGGGTCTCCGGGCAGCTGACCAGACCCTGTCGCCTAAGCTCGGCGGAGCAGACCAGCGCCCGCGCCCCAGAGTCCCGCAGCTGGAAGGCCAGCTCTGGGGGCGCCAGCCGAGTGTTCAGCGGCACGAACACCGCCCCCAGGCTGCCCGCGGCGAAGAGGCACTCGAGCACCGAGGGGGCGTTCTCCCCCAGGTAGGCCACCCGGTCTCCGGGCCGCACTCCCCGCTGGGCCAAGGCCTGAGCCAGCCGGTCGATGCGGGAGGCCAGCTCCCCGTAGGTGAGGTCGCCGGCGGTGCTGAGCAGCGCCGGCCGGTCGGCCATCCGGACCCGACGTCGGTGGATCCAGTCCCCCAGACCGTGGTTGATCATGTGTGGCTCCTCCTCAGTCGACGAAGTAGATCTCCGACATCTCCGGCACCTCGCTGATGAATCCGTACTTGACCATCAGTTCGGCGACCTCGTCGATCTCCTCAGTACGGATCTCGGCCTCGAACTCCTCCATGGCGATGCTCATCGCAGCCTCTTCCGGCATGTCGATGAAGTCCACGAGCAGCTCACGGGCGCCCTCTTCGTCGGCCTGAGCCGCAGAGAGCGCCTCGCGCATCGCGTCATGGAAGGCCTGGGCGACCTCCGGGTTCTGGTCCACGTAGTCCCCGGAGCTGAAAGCCACCATGGTGGGCATCCCCGGGACGGCGTCCTGGAAGGAGTGGCCCACCAGGTGGTTGGCGTCGTCGCTGAGCGTCTGGGACATGAACGGCTCCGGCACCCAGATGGCGTCGATGTTGTCCAGGTCCAGCTGCGCGGGCATGTCCGGGAAGGGCATCTCGGTGAAGGAGACGGCCTCCGGGTCGCCGCCGGCGTTCTCCACCGACTCCATGATGGTCAGGTCGCCCTGGGTCTGCAGCGCGTTGATCGCCACGGAGGCGCCCTCCAGGTCGGTCCAGTCCTCGATGCCGCTGTCGGCCTTGGCGATGACTCCGGCGACGTCGTCGCCCTCCGCCCAGGAGTTCGTGTAACCGGAGACGATCCGGATGTCCAGACCCTGGTCCGCGGCATTGAGCACGGAGTTCGGGTTGCCGATGCCGAACTCGTACTGCTGAGTGCTCACCGCCGGGAGCATCGCGGCGCCGCCGTCGGCGTACTCGAGCTCGACGTCGAGCCCGTGCTCCTCGAAGATGCCGTGCTCGATGCCGTAGTAGATCCCCACCGACGGGGCGATCGGCAGCACGCCGACGGTGACGTCGACGAGTTCTCCCTCGGGAATCCCCTCCTCGGAGGCGGTGTCGTCGTCTCCTCCGCAGGCGCTGAGCGCGAGCAGGCCGACGACGGCGGCGCCCAGGGCACGGGAGCGGCGAGTGGTGGTGGTGCGGACGGTGGTCATGACTTCTCCTCAGGTGTGCTCACGGGAACGGCCGTGCTCAGGCATAGAAGCGGGCCAGGAATCGGGCGACCAGCGCGGGACGCTCCTGCCCCTCGATCTCGAAGGTGGCGTCCACGGTCAGGTGCAGCCCGCCGCCGGGGAGGACGGCGACGTCGGCGACAGTGCCGTGCATCCGCACCCGGGAGCCGACCCGCACGGGGGCGGTGAATCGAACCTTGTCCAGCCCGTAGTTGACCTTGGTGGTCACCCCGGTGACGTCGAGCAGCTCCCCCCAACAGGGGATGATCAGCGCCAGGGTGAGGAAACCGTGGGCGATGGTTCCGCCGAAGGGACCTTCGGCGGCGCGCTCGGGGTCCACGTGGATCCACTGGTGGTCCTCGGTGGCGTCGGCGAAGGTGTCGACCATCTCTTGGGTGATCGTGCGCCACGCGGTGGTGCCGAGGTCGGTGCCTGCCAGGTCGGCGGCCTCCTCGAAGGACACCACGGTCTGCGATGCGGTGGTGGTCATGTGCTCTCCTTGCTGTGGACGTGATGTGGGGTGCTGTGGGCCACGCGGAGCGGGGTTCGGGCAGGACACGCTGCGGGCCGTTCAGACGAAGGCGCTGTGCCCGGTGACCGCCCGTCCCACCAGCAGCGCGTTGATCTCATGGGTGCCTTCATAGGAGTAGACGGCCTCCGCGTCGGCGTGGAAGCGGGCGACGTCGGTCTCCAGGGTGATGCCGTCGCCCCCGCAGACCTCCCGGGCCAGGGCGACCACCTCCCGGAGCGCCAGGGCGGTCTGCATCTTCGCCAGGGCGGAGCTCTCCTCCCGGTAGATGCCGTCCTGCTGCTGCTCGGTCAGCCGGACCACCAGCGCCAAGGAGCCGGTGAGCTGGCCGAGCATCCGCGCGAACTTCTCCTGGATGAGCTGAAAGCCCGCCAGCGGCCGGCCGAACTGCTCGCGAGCACCGACCTGCCGCAGCGCCGCTTCGTAGGCGCCGGCCATGGCGCCGACCGCCATCCAAGCGACGTCGGAGCGCATCTGGCGCAGGCACCGCGAGACGTCGGCGAAGCCGTCGATGCCGGGAAGCCGCGCGGCGTCGGAGACCTCGACCCCCTCATAGCGAATCTCCGCATTCTGCATGATGCGCAGGGAGGCCTTGTGCCCGATCACCCGGACACCGACCCCCGGCGCCTCGCGCGGCACCAGGAAGCAGCGGATCCGACCGTCCTCGGCTTCCCGGGCGAAGGTGGCCAACACGTCGGCCCGATCGGCTCCACCGATCCAGCGCTTGGCGCCCTCGAGGACCCAGCCCGCACCGTCGGGGGTGCGGGTGGCCGTGGTGGTCAGTCCGCGGGCCACGTCGGAGCCGTGCCCCGGCTCGGTGAGGGCGAAGACGCCGGTGAGCTCATAGGCGCGGATCCGCTGATCCAGCTCTGCGGCGTTCTCAGGGTCAGCGCCGATCCGGCACAGGGTACGGAACAGGCTGGCCTGGGCGTTGAACCAGGTGGCCATGGAGAGGTCGCAGCGGGCGATCTCGAAGCTGATGAATCCCCGCATGAGCTGCCGCAGTGGCTCCCCGGCCCGGGTCAGGACCGGCGGATCCATGAGGCGCAGACGGACCAGCGGCGTGGTGATCGCCTCCGGGAGCCGGGCGGCGTCCCAAGCCTCGAGCAGCCGGGGCCGGACCTCGGCCTGAAGCACGGTATGGAGCTCCTCCAGGACGGCCTGCTCGGCCTCGGTGAGCCGCTCGGCGAAGCCGTACAGGTCGGCGGCGAGGCCTGCCGCGTAGCCTCCGGGGGCATCGCCGGGCCGGCGGCCGTGCTGACGGTGGGACTGACGGTCAGGGCTCATGAGGGGCTCCCTGCGGCAGCTCCGGCGGCCCCCAGCCTCAGCAGCGTCACCGCGTTCTCCTTGAGGATCAGCGGGCGGACTTCGTCCTTGATGGGCAGCTCCGCGAAGTTCCGCAGCCACTTCTCCGGGGTGATGAGCGGGAAATCGGTGCCGAAGAGCAGCTTCTCGGCCAGCACGGTGCTGGCCAGCCGCACCAGGGACTCGGGGAAGTAGCGGGGGGACCAGCCGGAGAGGTCGATGAACACGTTGGCCTTATGGGTGGCGATCGAGTTGGCCTCCTCCTGCCAGGGCACCGAGGGGTGGGCCATGATGATGGTCAGCCCCGGGTGGTCGGCGGCGACCTCGTCCAGCAGCAGCGGGTTGGAGTGTTTGAGCTTGATGCCCCCTCCGCCGGGGAGCCCTGCGCCCATCCCGTTCTGCCCGGTGTGGAAGACCGCCGGCAGTCCGATGTCCTCCAGCTCCGCCCAGAGCGGAGAGAAGGTCTCCTCGGAGGGGTCGAAGCCCTGGACGGAGGGGTGGAACTTGAATCCTCGGACCCCGAGCTCCTCGGCCTGGCGGCGGGCCTCGACGACGGCGGCTCTGCCCTGGCGCGGGTCGACGGAGCCGAAGGGGATCAGTGTGTCCCGGTTCCGCAGGCAGCCGGCGACGAGATCGTCGATGGAGTTGGGCGGGTGGCCCAGCGCGGTGGTGGCGTCCACGGTGAACACCACTGCAGCCATGCGGGCCTGGCGGTAGATCTCGGCGATCTGATCGATCGACGGGGTCCGCTCGGTGGTCTTGAAGTACTTCGCGGAGGCGTCGAAGAACTTCTCCGGCATGGAGCGATGTCCGCAGGCGTCCACTTCGAGGTGGACGTGCATGTCAATGGCTTCGACGGCTTCGGGGTCTACCCCGCATTCGTAGCGCATGTGCTCGCCTCCGGCCCTCAGCCCTGCTCCGGCCTCAACTCGGCAGGGAGTTCGGGCAGCTTCTCCCCGACCGTCTGCAGATGCTCCTCGATGAGCCTGCGCCCCTCGCCCTGGAGCGCCTCGACATCCCATCCGCCCGCATGCAGCGCCTCAGCAGCCGCCTGGGGGTGGTTCCAGACCTGCAGCCGGTCCCCTCCGGCGCCGATGACCTGACCGGTGATCTCGGCCGCGTCGTCGGAGGCCAGGAAGGCCACCAGCCCGGCGACGTCGTCCGCCGTTCCGAAGCCGAGGGTCTTCCGGAAGAAGTCCGGCATCGGTTCGCCACGGTCATCGGCCTCGACCGCCTTCTGGAAATAGGGGACGGTCTTGGTCATCGCGGTGGCGGCCACCGGGATGACCGCATTGACGCAGACCTCGCTCCGCCGCATCTCCAGCGCCCAGGTGCGTACCATCCCGACGATGCCGGCCTTGGCGGCCGCGTAGTTGGTCTGCCCGAAGGTGCCGCGCTGGCCGGTGGGTGAGCCGATGCAGATGATCCGCCCGGGCACCTGGTGGGATTTGAAGTGGGCGAAGGCCGCGCGCACGGCGGTGAAGGTGCCGCGCAGGTGGACGCCGATGACGGCGTCGAAGTCCTCATCAGTCATCTTCAGCAGCGAGCGGTCCCGCAGAATGCCGGCATTCGTGACCAGGATGTCCAGGCCGCCGAACTCCTCCACCGCGGTGGAGACCAGCTGCTCGGCAGCCTCGGTACTGCCCACCGGCGCCACACAAGCGGCCGCCCGGCCGCCCTCAGACCGGATGCTCGCCACCGCGGACTCCGCGGCCTCGGCGTCGACGTCGTTGACCACGACGGCCGCGCCATGACGCGCGAGCTCCTGCGCATAGGCCAGGCCCAGTCCAGCGCCGGATCCGGTGACGATCGCCGTCTTTCCCTCAAGCAGCACATCGGCTCCTCTCGTATCCTTCGACAGGCAGGCTCCCCCTGCCACGTGGGATACATCACAACCGATACCATTGATAAAGTCAATGGTTGTCGATCACCACATGTCCGACTCGTCCCAGAGAGGCCCGATGAGCCCCGAGAAGCCCAGCCCCGAGAACTCCAGCCCGGTGAAGATCCCCGGACCTGCCGCCACCGAAGCGGAGGCCAGCCGCCGGCGCGACGACATCACGCGCTTCCATGACACGCCCTTGGCCCAGGAGGCGGCCTTCCTCATCGCTCGGGTGCGGGGGCTCGGCAATGCCTCGGCGAACCGTCGGCTCGCCCCTCTGGGACTCAAGGTGCGCGACTTCGCGGTGCTGTCCATGGCCTGCTCCGACACGCGGCCCTCCCAGCGCGAGCTCGGCCGGTTCCTGGACCTGGACCCCAGCCAGGTGGTCGCGCTGGTGGACCGACTGGAGCGCCGCGGCGCGCTGCGCCGGGAGGTGGATCCTCGGGACCGCCGCTCCAAGATCCTGGTGGGCACACCGGAGGGGCATCGACTCCATGAGCAGGCCGCCGAGCAGACGCAGCTGGCCCACGAGGAGCTCTTCGCCTGCCTCACCGAACAGGAGCGCCAGGAGGTCCTGCGCCTGCTCTCCGCCGTGGTCTTCGCCGCCGATCGGGCCGGTTCCTGAGGGAACCGCCGGTCAGACCCGCGTCGAGGGGCACTGCACAGTCGGGGAGTCCTGCGCGGTCAAGGAGTCCTGCACGGCGCCACCCGTCCTCGCCGCGCCGGTGCGCAGCTGCTCGTCCGCGTCCCCAGCGCGCTCCGGCGCAGGCCGCGGCAGCAGGAACACCGCCACGGCACCGAGGACGACGACGCCGGCCACCGCTCCGTACAGCTGCGCGGGCGTCCAGTCCAGGTCCATCAGGGCGCCGGCCGCCAGGGGAGCCAGAATCGCCCCCGCACGCCCGACCCCGATCGCCCACCCCACGCCGGTGCTGCGCAGACGCGGCCCGTACTGGGCGGGGGCGAGCGTGTACAGTCCGGCGATGCAGCCGTTGATGAGCGCCCCGATGAGGATCCCGATCACGAAGGCCACCGGCATGAAGGCTGTGGCGGCGATGAGCACCGTCATCGTCCCGGCCGACAGCAGAAGGAAGCAGAACAGCACCGTCCGGGCGGGCCAGCGGCTGGCGCACAGGCCGAAGAGCACCGATCCCACAGCCCCGCCCAGGGCGACCATCATGCCGAGGTTGGCGCTCTGCTCGCGGCTCAGCCCGGAGGCCTCCAGCAGGGTGGGGGTCCAGGAGTTCGCGAAGTAGAAGCCGAACATGGTGCAGAAGAAGGCCGCCCAGAGCAGCAGCGTCCGGCGCCTCCGGGCGCCGCGGAACAGGTCCCCGATGCGTCCGGCCGCCGCGGCGTCGTCCCGCGCGGCGTGCGGATCACGAGCCAGGTCTGACTCCACTGCGTCGAGGTCGTGCCCCATCCGGCGGGCCAACTCACTGATCCGCGCCCGATCCCTCGACCGTGCCCTCACGCGTAGGAAGTCGATGGATTCGGGCAGGACGGCGATCAGCACCACCAGCACGATCGCTGAGAGCAGCGCCCCGGCCACGAACACGCCCCGCCAGCCGAATCCCTCCTGCAGGGTCACCGCCGCCAGGCCGCCCAAGGTGGCTCCGACTCCGAAGCCCGCCGCGTAGATGCTCACCGCGAGCCCCCGCCAGCGAGCGGAGGAGTATTCGCTGACGATCACCGTGGTGCACACCAGGACGCCGCCGACGCCCAGCCCGGTGACGAACCGCCAGAGGCCCACCTCAAGGGCGGAGCTCGAGATCGCCACCAGGGCGGGACCGATCGCGGCCAGAGCCACGGAGACCAGCACAGTGGGCCGGCGTCCGACCTTGTCCGCCACAGGCCCGAGCACGAGCGCCCCGACGGCCATGCCGATCAGGGCTGCGCTGAGCAGCAGACCCAGCACGGAGCCGCTCAGTTGGAACTCCTCGCCGACGGCGGCGGCGGTGAAGGCCAAGGCCATGACGTCGAAGCCGTCGAGGATGTTGAGCACGACGCACAGACCCACGATGAGCCACTGATAGGACGTCATCGGGGCCGCGTCGATGCGGGCGCGCAGATCCATGGGGTGTTCCTTCCGAGGCGACGGGGACGTCAGTGGACGTCGAGGGTGATGGTGGGCATCGAGGACGACGGCGGAGCTCCTTGGTCAGCCTGCGCCGCGGGATCCTTCCGTCGCGCGACACGGGAGACGCAGGCGCAGAGCGTGGCGTCGTCCTGCTTCTGCCGCTCGGAGAAGAAGACGTCGCGGTGGTCGATCGCGCCGTCGAGGCTCTCGACGGGGAGCACACAGAGCCCGCATTCGCCTTTGCGGCAGTCCGACATGGCCTCCACCCCGGAACGCTCCAGGGCGTCCAGCAGGGACTCGCCGGTTCCCACCACGGTCTCCACACCCCAGGAGGGGGCGCGGACGAGGAACTCCTCCGCCTGGAACCAGCCGCTGCTGCCGAAGGTCTCGTAGCGCAGGTTCGGCAGCGGGAGCTCGCGTTGCAGCCACTCTCGACGTACGGCGTCCATGAGCCGGATGGGTCCGCACATATAGAGCTCCGTGGCGGGGTCGACCTGGTCGAGGAGCTCCGGCACGGACAGCGGCCCGCCCTCATCGTCGACGTGCAGGCGCAGGTTCTCGCCGTGCGTGCTGGTCAGCTCCTCCAGGAAGGCCATCCGTTCCCGCGTGCGGCCGACGAAGACCAGCGTGTAGTCGGCGCCGAGCCGGCGCAGCGCCGAGGCCATGCCGGCCAGAGCGGTGATCCCGATGCCGCCGGCGAGCAGCACGTAGCGCGGGGCGCCGACGCGCAGCGGGAAGTTCTGCAGCGGGAAGGTCACCGGGAGGGTGTCGCCGGGCTGCAAAGAGTGCATGTAGCGCGATCCCCCGCGGGAGGTGGGTGAGAGGTTCACCCCGAGAGTGATCCGACGCCCGTCCTGAGAACAGCCGACCAGCGAATAGGAGCGGATGTCCCCGGAGTCGATGCGCAGATCCACATGCGCACCGGGTTCCACCCGGACCGGCTGCTCCAGCTCGATCTCGATCCTCCGGATGCCCTCTGCGGCCGGGGCGGCGGCGTGCACGCGCCCAGTCTGCCAACGGGCCTGCGCGGAACCGGCCATCTCAGCGCACCACCCTCGCGCCCTCGGCGAGGGCCGTCACCGGCTCGCCCGAGGATGCTCCATGGTCCATCATCCGCTCGGCTTCGACGGCGGCCTGGATGAGGCGGCGGACCCACATGCCGCCGGCGTCGATGTTGAGGTTGTAGAACTCGTGGTCAGGGTTGGCCTTGATGGCCTTCTGCTGTGCCATGAGCATCTCCTCGTCCTCGGCGAAGACGCCGTGGACGCCATCGCGCAGCTGCGTGGTGATGCGCTGCTGGTCCAGGCAGTAGTTGCGCATGAACGCCCAGAAGTAGAGCGAGCGGCGTCGGCCCACGGGCGTGATGGTGTTCATCACGAAGCCGTTGACCCCGCGGCTGCGGTCACCCTCCAGCGCACCGGTGCCGGCCTCGGCCACGCCGACGTCGATGCAGATGGTCGAGGGCATCTCGAAGGTGATGATCTGCCACCGGTCCACGCGGCCCTCGAAGTCCGGGAAGCGGTCCCGCATGTTCTTCCGCCAGAACGGGGGCGCCTCGATGTCCTCCATGAACCGGGTGACGGTGACGGTGCGCTCATCATGGGTGACGTCGATGTCGGAAGAGCTGAGCTCCTTCTGCCCGATGGAGGAGGAGTGCAGGAACTCCTCATGGGTGAGGTCCATGAGGTTGTCCAGCACGAGCTGGTAGTTGGCGGCCACATCGATGGTGCGGCCGTCTCCGGCCCAGTCCGGGGAGTCCATCTGGTGCATGTTCGGGATGAGCGAAGGGTCCGCCAGCGTGGGATCGCCCGGCCAGACCCAGACGAATCGGTGCCGCTCCACCGCGGGATACGAGGCGACCATGGCCGAGGGGTTGATGGTCTCCTGAGCCGGCATATGGGTGCACCGTCCGGCCGAGTTGTATCGCAGTCCGTGATAGGGGCACTGGATGCCGTCGGCGCCGACGAGCTGCCCCATGGACAGCGGCGCGAGACGGTGCCAGCAGGCGTCGGCGAGCGCGACGGGGCGCCCCTCCTCCGTGCGGTAGAGCGCCATGGGGCGACCGGCCACCGTGCGGGCGGTGATCTCCTTCCGCCCGATCTCGTGGTCCCATCCGGCCACATACCAGGCGTTGAGGGGGTACTCCATGCTCTTTGCGGTCGCGCCCGTGGGCCCGAGATCCGTCATCACTGCCTCCTGGTGTCCGCTACGCGACTGATCGGCGTGACTCACTTCGTCCATTGACTATGCCGATAGTTATTCTGTGAGCTGAGACACACCGTAGCCAGCGATATAGTCGTCGTCAAGACCCCGCATCTGAGGAGGAAGGAGAGCGGATCGATGAGCCTGCGCGCCGCCCTGCTCGCGCTGCTGACCGCCGAGCCGCTGACTGGGTACGAGGCCGCCAAACGCTTCGACAGCTCCGTGGGGCACGTGTGGAACGCACCGGACTCGCAGATCTACCCCGAGCTGCGACGCATGGAGAAGGAAGGGCTCGTCGACGGTGTACAGGTGCCCTGGGGGCCCAACAGCACCAAGACGCGGTACTACATCACCGAGGACGGAGAACGGGCTTTCCGCGACTGGATGGACGCACCGCTGGACTATGGGCCGCTGCGCGACGCCGCCCATATGCAGGCGGCCTACTTCGAGTGGGCCGACGCCGAGCGGGCCCGCGACCACCTCCGCCGGCACATCGCGTTCTACAACGGCATGCTGGACCGCTGGCGAGCGGCCCGCGAGGTGATCCTGGACCACAGCCACCGCACCATCGCGGCCCGGCTGGAGAAGTTCCCGCCCCAGACCCACGAGCGGATCGTGGCGTACAAGGCCTTCGCCTATGAGGGGCTCATCGCCCGCGGCGAGGCCGAAGTGGCCTGGGCGCAGCGAGGACTGGAGCTCATCGACTCACTGGAGGCCGAGAATCCCGCGCCGAGTGGCCACGAATCCCAGCACTGACGGGATGACACGCCGTCGGGCACCCCCAGATGCCGGGATTCACGGCCACTCGATGGCGCTCCGCCACTCGATGACGTCCAGGCTCATTCGGCGACGTCGAAGGGCACCTCGAGCCGCTCCCGCAGCTCCTCCACGGTGATGCCATGGGCCTCACGCAGGATCAGCTGGGCCGCCCCGTCCGCGCGGCGGTCCAGCAGGAACACCCCGTGGTCCGTGTACACCCGGCTCACGCAGCCCAGCCCAGTGACCGGGAAGGTGCACTCCGGGACCAGCTTCGGCGAGCCGTCCTTGGCGAAGAGCGTCATCATCACGAAAACCTGCCTGGCACCGACGGCGAGATCCATCGCTCCGCCGACGGCCGGGATCGCATCCGGGGCCCCGGTGGACCAGTTGGCCAGATCCCCGGCCGCCGAGACCTGGAAGGCGCCCAGCACACAGACGTCCAGGTGCCCGCCACGCATCATGGCGAAGGAGTCGGCGTGGTGGAAGTAGCTGGCCCCGGGCAGCTCGGTGACCGGGATCTTCCCGGCATTGATGAGATCGGGGTCCACATCGTCGCCGTGAGCCTGCGCCCCCATGCCGAGCATGCCGTTCTCGGTGTGCAGGGTCACCCCGCCCTCCGGAGTCAGGTGATCAGCGACCAGCGTGGGCTGCCCGATGCCGAGATTCACATAGGACCCCGGAGCGATGTCGGAGGCGATGAGCCGGGCGAGGTCGTCCCGGCCCAGACGGGCCGATTCCTGAGTTCCGGTGGTCTGCTGCGCGGTCATGCGATCTCCTTCAGGGCGGCCTCGCCGGAGGCTGTCGGGATGACGGTGACGGTGTCCACGTGGATGCCCGGGGTGACCACATGCTCGGGATCGATGCCGCCGACGGGGACGAGCTCATCCACTTGGACCACGGTGTGGGCGGCTGCCGCGGCCATGACCGGCCCGAAGTTCCGGGCCGTCTTCCGGTAGACCAGGTTGCCGGCCTCGTCAGCGCGCAGCGCCTTGATCAGTGCGATGTCCCCGGGCAACGGCTGCTCCAGGACATAGCCGCGCCCGTCGATGACGCGGGTCTCCTTGCCCTCGGCCAGCACGGTGCCGTACCCGGTGGGGGTGAAGAATCCCCCGATGCCGGCCCCGGCGGCGCGCAGCCGTTCCGCCAGGTTTCCCTGCGGCACCAGCTCCAGCCCGATCTCCCCGGCCCGATAGGCCTCATCGAAGTGCCAGGAGTCTGACTGCCGGGGGAAGGAGCAGATCATCTTCGCCACACGCCGCTCTTTGATGAGCAGCGCGAGTCCGGCGTCGGCCTGGCCGGCGTTGTTGTTCACCACGGTCAGATCGCGTGCGCCGGAGTCCAGCAGCGCGTCGATCAGCTCCATGGGCTGCCCCGGGTTGCCGAACCCTCCCAGCAGCACTGTGGAGCCGTCCTCCACCTCACCCACGGCCTCCGCCGCATCGCGTGCGATCGTGATCATCCTCGTCCTCCTCCATCAGTGTTCTCCAGCACAGCTCAGTCCGCGCGCTCCAGCACGACAGCGATCCCCTGCCCGACGCCGATGCACAGCGCCGCCACGCCCCACCGGACGCCCTCGGCCTGCATCCGGCGGGCCAGCGTGGCCAGCACGCGAGTGCCGGAGGCGCCGAGCGGATGCCCGATGGCGATGGCGCCGCCCCAGGCGTTGACGATGGCCGGGTCGCGCTCGTCACCGAACCCCCAGGCGTCCAGGCAGGCCAGGGACTGGGCGGCGAAGGCCTCGTTGAGCTCCACGGCGCCGACGTCGGCCCAGCCGATCCCGGCCCGCGCCAGCGCGCGGCCTGCCGCCTCCACCGGGGCATAGCCGAAGAACTGCGGTTCATTCGCGGCGGTGCCCCAGCCCGCCATGCGCGCCTGCGGGGCCAGACCCAGCAGTTCGCCGCCGCGGGCGGAGCCCAGCCAGGCGGCCGAGGCACCGTCGTTCATGGGTGAGGCATTGCCGGCGGTCACTGTGCCGTCTTCACGCCGGAAAACCGTCTTCAGCCCAGCCAGCGACTCGGGAGTCACGCCGTCGCGGATGGTCTCGTCCCGGGGAAGGCCCACTCCGGGGACCTCGACGACCATCTCGGCATAGCGACCCTCAGACCAGGCCTGGCCCGCACGGGCGTGGGATTCGGCGGCGAAGGAGTCCTGCCGTTCACGGCTGATGCCGTGGCGCTCGCGCAGCTGCTCGGTGGCCTCCCCCAGGGAGACGGTCCACTCGGCGGGCATCCGGTCGTTGACCAGCCGCCAGCCCAGAGTGGTGTTGACGGCTTCGAGGTTCTTCAGCGGAAAGGGCCGGTCCGTCTTGGGCAGCACCCACGGCGCCCGGGACATGGACTCCACGCCGCCGGTGAGCACGACGTCGGTCTCCCCCAGCGCGATCTGCCGCGCACCGGAGATCGCCGCGTCCAGCGAGGAGCCGCACAGCCGATTGACGGTGCTGGCCGGCACCTCCACAGGGAGACCCGCCAACAGCCACGCCATGCGGGCGACGTTGCGGTTCTCCTCCCCCGCGCCGTTGGCGTTTCCCAGGATCACCTCGCCCACGACATCTCCGGCCGCGGCAGGATCGAGCTTCGGAGCCCGGCCTACCAGCGCACTGATGACCTGCTGCGCCAGATCGTCCGGGCGCTGCCCGGCCAGGGCTCCGCCGACTTTGCCGAAGGGCGTCCGCACACCGTCGTAGACGAAGACATCCTTCATGACGTCCTCCATGAGAACTCCTGCCCGCGTCCACCCCACCAGTGGTGTTCGCTATGCGTACGTTTGTTCGCTTGTCGCACCTAGTGTAGACCGCCTGCTGCGCCGCGCCAACCCCTCATCCCCATGCCTGACACCCCGCCCGCATACCCCGCCCGCATACCCCGCCCGCATACCCCGCCCGCATACTCCGCCGACCCGCGAACTCCTCGTCGATCGGGGGATCTGGACACGGCTACGCCCCCGGAGAGCCGCATAGCCGCATCCAGATCCCCCAGTCGATGTGTCACAGGATCGGGCCTCAGGGTCAGACATCAGGGCAGGGCTCGGGCCCAAGCGGGCTGCTCCTGCCGGCCTGCCACGCGGCCGCCACCATCACCGAAGAGCACAGCAGCAGCATCCCCGTCCCCCACCACCAGGACCGGGTGACCTCATGGATCATCCCCACCATCACCGGCCCGGTCGCGGCGATCGCATAGCCGACCCCCTGCACCATGCCGGAGAGCTGCCTGCCGAAGGCCAGGTCCACCGGGCGCATGGCGATCAGCGTCAGGGACAGCCCGATGCCCGCCCCCTGCACGAGTCCTCCCGTCGCCATGAGCAGGGGCCAGAGCTCCGGGGCCGTCTGCAGCCCGGCGAAGAAGAGGAACCAGCCGGCCCCGATTCCCGCTCCAACGATCCGCGCGTCCCCGGAGATGCGCAGCATCGACGGCACCAGCAGCGTCCCGGCGATGCCGATCAGGTGGAAGATCGACAGGGCCGTGCCGGCCGTGGCCTCGCTGAGCCCGCCCGACTCCACCAGCTGCGCGGGCATCCAGGTGGCGCCGGTGTAGAACAGCAGGGACTGCATCCCGAAGAAGACCGCCAGCCACCAGGCCCCCGACTCCCGCCAGACGTCGCCCCCCGCCTCCGCCCGAGCACCAGGACCCGGCGCCGGCGACGCCCCGGACGACCCAGCCGCCCCGGACGCCCCGGACGCCTGCCATCCCGCCGTCATCCCGCGCGCGCCCGCCACGCCAGCGACCCGCATCCGCAGCACCCAGACCACCAGCGCGAGCACCACGAACAGCCCGGGGAGGCTGATCGCCCAACGCCAGCCGGCGAGCACCGCCACCGTCGTCGGGCTGAAGGCCAGCTCGGCGCTGATGGCACCCAGCACCGGGGGCACTCCGACGATCGGGGATCGCAGGGTCAGCCCCACCAGGATGACCGCCAGCACCAGCAGCCCCAGGCGCTCGGGGCCCGCCGGACCGCCGGGGGCGCCCCGGGGCGCGGACGTCATCACACCGTGCTCTCCGCCGCCTCCTCGTCAGGACGATAGCCCTGCTTGGCCCGCTGGACGAGGTCATAGATATGGGCGCGCAGCCGCCCGAACTCGGGATCGTTGCGGGTAGTCAGCTGGTCCCGCTCATCGGGGAGGTCCACCGCCACATCCTCGAGGATCACCGTGGGCCGGGCGGAGAGCACCAGCACCCGCTGACCCAAGTAGATGGACTCATCGATGTCATGGGTGACGAACAGCAGCGTGATCCCGAGCCGCTGCCACAGGTGCCGCACCAGGTCCTCCAGATCGGCGCGCGTCTGGGCGTCCACGGCCGCGAAGGGTTCGTCCATCAGCAGGATGTGCGGCTCATAGGCGGCGGCGCGGGCGATGGCCACGCGCTGCTGCATGCCGCCGGAGAGCTGCCACGGGTAGGAGTCCGGGACGTCACCCAGCCCCACCGCCTCCAGAGAGTCCTGGACCAGCCGGGCCCGCTCAGACTTCTTCAGTCCCTTCTCCTTCAGCGGCAGCTCCACGTTCTGCGCGACGGTCAGCCACGGGAACAGGGAGCGGGCGTACTCCTGGAACACCACAGCCATGCCTCGCGGGGGGCCGGAGACGTCGTGGCCCTCCAGCGACACCGTCCCGGAGGTGGGGGCCAGCAGCCCGGAGATGCACCGCAGCAGCGTGGTCTTCCCGGCGCCCGAGGGCCCCACGATGCACACGATCTCTCCCGCGGTGGCGTCGAAGGTCAGGTCGCGTATCGCCTCGGTGTCCCCGGACGCGGATCGGTAGACCTTCCGGAGACCCCGGACCTCCAGCATGGGGGATCCCGTCGGCGGTCGATGAGCTGAGTGGGACATCAGTTTCCTCCCCTGTGGGACTGGCGCTGGCCGTGGTACCAGAAGAGCACGGGCCGTTCGATGATGCGGAAGAGCACGGACAGGACGACGCCGACCAGGCCGAGCAGGATGATGCCGGTCCACATCTCCGGCATGGCGAAGGACCGCTGGAACTGCACGATGGTGAAGCCCAAGCCGTTGTGCGCGGCGAACATCTCGGAGATGACCATCAGAATGATCGCGATGGACAGCGACTGGCGCGCTCCGGTGACGATCTGCGGAGTCGCCCCGCGCAGCACGAGAGTACGTAGCTGGGTGAGGCGGCCCAGTCGATAGGTTCTGGCCGTGTCCCGGAGGACCTCGTCGACCCCTCGGACGCCTTCGACGGTGTTCAGCAGGATGGGCCAGACGGCGCCTGCGGCGATGACGAAGACCTTCATGCCGGTGCCGATGCCCAGGAACAGCATGAGGATCGGGACCATCACCGGCGGCGGGATGGCGCGGAAGAACTCCAGCACCGGCTCCAGGAAGGCCCGCAGCCGGGAGCTGAGTCCGATGGCGGTCCCGAGTCCGACGCCGATCAGCATGGCAAGCGCGTAGCCGGCCAGCAGCCGGCCCAGCGAGGGCACGACGTCGGCGGTGATGCGCCCCTCGAACCAGGTGGGCCCGAAGGTCGCCAGGATGTCCCGCAGCGGCGGGTAGAAGAAGCTGTCCGCCCGATCCGAGGTGACCCACCAGATCACCACCAGGATCAGCGGAAGCGCCAGAAGCGTCAGGAGGCGACGCCACACCGGAAGCCGCCGCAGAGCGACGAGGCCGCTCGCGCGGGCGGGGGCGGTCGCAGGCTGGGTGGTGGTCATGACGCGGTCTCCCGTCGGACGGAGGAGTGCCAGTGCAGGACCCGGCGCTCCACGGCGCGGGCGCCGAGGTTGACCAGGACCCCGATCAGTCCGGTGACGATGACCAGGGCGTACATGGAGGAGACTTGGCCGGACTGCTGGGCCACGGCCAGCAGACGTCCGAGCCCGGGGGTGCCGATGATGAGCTCCCCGGTGATGGTGAGGATCAGCGCCACAGTGGCCCCGAGCCGGAATCCGGTCATCGCGAAGGGCAGGGTGGTGGGCCAGACGACCGTCCGCGCGGTGGTCAGGAAGCGGAAGCGGTAGGACCGGGCCGTGTCCCGGGCGACCGGATCGACGTCCTGGACCCCGTAGAGCACCTGCACCAGAACCTGCCAGAAGGTCGCATAGACCACCAGCAGCAGGGTCCCGGGGCGACCGGTGCCCAGCATCAGCACCGCCAGGGGGATGAGCGCCACCGAAGGGATGGGCCGCAGGAACTCGATGGTCGATGCGGTGGCGTCCCGCAGGATCCCCACGGAGCCGATGACCATGCCCAGCACGATCCCGGCCACCAGGGCGATGGAGAATCCGATCGCCCAGGTCACCAGGGTGTCGCCCAGGGCGGTCCAGAACTCCCCGGTGGTGATCCGGTCGGCGAGCGCGGCGGCGATCTCGGAGAAGGGCGGCAGGAATCGGGCGTCTACGGCGCCGCTGCGGGGCAGCAGCTCGAGCACGAGGATCAGGGACAGCACCCCGGCACTGCCCCATAGGGCCCGGTTGGTCCCTTCACGGGGCCGGCGTGCGGCGCGCGGCGTCGTCGACGGCGGCGCGGCCGTCTGAGTCGTCATGGCGGTGGACCTCCGGTCGTGGACGTCAGCGGCGGGCGTCAGCGGATGATTTCGGCGACGTCGAGCTCGTCCGTGATGAGCCCGTGCTCGTGAGAGAGGTCGGCCAGATGCTGGAGCGACTCGCGGTCGATCTCTGCCGGGAACTCCGGCATCACCATGCGCTCGAGAATCTCGTCATCGATCTCGGTGTAGGTGCTCAGGATCGCGCGGGCCTCGTCGGGGTTCTGCTGGGCATGTTCGAGGGACTCCGTCATGGCGGCCGTGAAGGCGTCGACGACCTCGGGCTCCTGCTGGGCGAAGGGCTCATCGGTGAAGTATCCGGCGATGAGCAGGTTCTCGTCGGTCTCGGCGAAGTTGTAGGTCACCACCTCAGCGCCCTGCTCCTGAGCGATGCTGGAGAACGGTTCGAGGATCCAGGCGGCGTCGACCTCCCCGGAGGCCACGGCGGCAGGCATGTCGGGGAAGCCCATCTCCACGAAGCTGATGTCCGTGGGATCTCCGCCGTCCTGGGCCACGACCTCGCTGATGGTGACGTCGCCGATGTTGTTCAGCGTGTTGACAGCCACGGAGCGGCCCTCGAGGTCGGCCGGCGCCTCGATCCCGGTCTCCGGCATGGTGAGCACGGCGCCGATGTCCTCGCTGGTGTCCCCAGTGGTGGCCGCTCCAGGGGTGAGCAGCGTCAGCGGCAGGTCGCGGTCGGCGGCGATGAACAGGGAGACGGTGTTGGAGAAGCCGAAGTCGTAGTCCCCGCTGACGACGGCGGGGGCGATGGCCGCACCACCCTGGGCCACCTCCAGCGTGACGTCGAGGCCGTGCTCCTCGAAGATGCCCTCCTCGACGCCCAACCAGATGGCGGCGGTGTCCACGATCGGCATCACGCCCACCGTGATCTCAGTGAGCTCGCCCTCGGAGCCCGGGCCGCCGTCGTCTGCGGCGTCACCCCCGCCACATGCGGTCATCAGGGCCAGGGCGGTGACGGCTCCTCCGGCAGTCAGGGTGCGTCGCATGGAGACTCCTCGATGTGAACGGCTGGGCCTCCCGGCCCCTCAGGGCACCTTGGAAACGTGCCCAGAGCGAACAACAGTTCGCTATAGGCACATTACACAGCTGTGATGCGGATCACGTCAAGAGGCGCATGCATCGTCGCACCGCTGACCGGGCGGTATAGGCTCGTCACATGGAAGACCCCCGCACAGCGAACGGCGCGTCCACCCAGCGCACCGATGCGCCGCAGGAGACCCCGACCTCCTCGGAATCCCCTGATAAGGAGGAGTTCGTCCGGTCTCTGGCCAACGGACTCAAAGTGCTCGAGTCCTTCGCCGAGGCCGAGGACCCGATGACGCTCTCCGACGTCGCCCGGCGCACCGGGCTCTCCCGGGCTGCCGCCCGGCGCATGCTCAAGACGCTGGTCCACCTGGACTACGCGAGCACCGACGGCCGGCTCTTCGTGCTCACGCCGAAGGTGCTCAGCCTCGGCGTCGGCTTCTGGTCCGGCAACGGGCTGCACGACGTGCTGCAGCCGCTGCTGCGCACCCTGGCCTCCGAGCTGAACGAATCATGCTCAGCCTCGGTGCTGGTGGGTGAGGAGATCGTCTACATCGCGCGGGCGCACACCCGCCGCATCATGCGCATGGACCTCGACGTCGGCACGCGCCTGCCGGCCTTCGCCACCTCCATGGGTCGCGTGCTCCTCGGAGGCCTGGACGAGGACGCACGACGCCGGCTCCTCGACCACGCGGAACGGCCCCAGCTCACCCCAGTCACCCGCACCGGGGTCGACGAGCTTCTGCAGATCATCAACACGGCCCAGCGGGCAGGATGGACTCTCGTCGACCAGGAGCTCGAGACCGGGCTGCGCTCGGTCTCCGCCCCGGTGATCCATCCGGAACGAGGCGTGGTCGCGGCGATCAACGTCTCAGTATCCGCAGGGCTGGAGACGCCTGAGCAGACGCGCGACCGCGTCCTGCCTCCCCTGCGGCGTGCCGCGGAGGAGGCAGGACGCTCAGTCGCCGTCTGGGAACGCAGCACGGGGCGTCCCGTGCGCGACTAGGCCCGGGCATCAGGCCCGGTCACCCCACCTCGCCGGTCACCCCGTCCTGCCGGGCAGCCTCGATCACAGCGGCCGCCACGTCCGCTGCCACACGCTCGTCGAGCGGCGAGGGCACGATGTAGTCGGGGCCGAGGTCCTCCCCCACGGTGTCGGCGATCGCGGTGGCCGCGGCGACCTTCATCGCCGAGGTGATCCGCCGGGCGCCAGCGTCGAGCGCCCCGCGGAAGATCCCGGGAAAGGCCAGCACGTTGTTGATCTGGTTCGGGAAGTCGGAACGCCCAGTGGCGACGACGGCGGCATGTCGGGCGGCAACCTCGGGCATGATCTCCGGGTCCGGGTTGGACAGGGCGAAGACGATGGAGTCCGGCGCCATCCGCGCCACCGCCTCCTCCGGGACCTTCGACGAGGACACCCCGACGAACACGTCCGCCCCGTCGAGCGCCTCCGAGATCCCCCCGATGACGCTCTCCCGATTCGTGAAACCGGCCACCCGGGCCTTCACGGCGTTGAGGTCGTCGCGATCCCGGTGGACGGTCCCCTGCGAGTCGGTAAGGATGATGTCGCCGATCCCTGCCTCGTGCAGGATGTCGGCCACCGCGATGCCGGCCGCTCCGGCTCCGGCGATCACCACCCGCGTGTCGGCGAAGCTGCGCCCGGTGAGCCGAGCGGCGTTGGTCAGCGCGGCGAGCACCACCACGGCGGTACCGTGCTGGTCATCATGCATCACCGGGCAGTCGAGGGCCTCGATGAGCTTCTGCTCCAGCTCGAAGCAGCGCGGAGCGACCACATCCTCGAGGTTGACGGCCCCGAAGCTGGGCCGCAGCCGGACCATGGTCTCCACGATCTCGTCCACGTCGGTGGTGTCGATGACCAGCGGAATCGAGTTCAGCCCGCCGAACTCCCGGAAGAGCGCGGACTTGCCCTCCATGACCGGCAGCGAGGCGGCGGCCCCGATGTTCCCCAGCCCCAGCACGGCGGTGCCGTCGGAGAGCACCACCACGAGCCGGGAGGCCCAGGTGTGGGTGGCGTGTGCGGCGGGGTCCTCGTGGATCGCCCGGGAGACCTTGGCGACCCCGGGGGTGTACGCGATGGACAGCGCCCGCTTCGAATCCAGCGGCATGGTGGTCTCGACGGTGAGCTTGCCACCCTCGTGGGAGGTGAAGACCTCGTCGTCGGTGATGGGCGCGGTCGTGTCGGTGGTGGACATCAGTGGTGACTCCTGGAAAGCGTCTGATCAGGTCGGCACGGCGCATCGCGGATCCCGCGGGAGCGTCCACACGTCGTCGGGTGGACCGTGCGCTCCGGCCGTTCGCTGCAGTGCGCGCCGAGGTCATCGGCATCTGCACCGTCGCAGTGGTCAGTACTTTCTTTAGACCGTGCAGGCCAGGGTACGGCACGCCGGCGTCGGCACGTGAGCGTCGGTCCATCCAGTGGACGTCCAGCGCACGTCTCTGACAGGGGCGCCCCGTGTCCGGCGACGCATGGACGCGGCCGACCGACCTGGTCACCTCGAGCCCTCCCGTCTACTCTTCGATCCATGACGATCTCACCTGACAGCGGCCGGCGACGGCTCTCCGCCGCCGAGCTCGACGGCGATGCGGCCAGGATGGCCCGGCGTCGCCGGAGGTCGGGGGTCGGAGTCGGCGTGGTGCTCTCTCTGCTGGTGGGCTATCCGGTGTTCCACATGCACTTCCTGGCGCTGGTCAGCTACGGGATGGGCCGCCCGTGGGGCGGCTGGCTCCTGGGCGCGTTCCTGCTGGCCTGCCTCCCGGCCACCTCCGCGGTGACGGTGGGCACCGGCAGTCTGCGTCGCGGTCTGCTGCACGGGCTCTGGACCGGCGCGACGATCTCTGTGCTGGCGGTGGGAGGACTCATCCTGGTGATCGGCTGACCGCCCCCCACCCCAGGCCCACCCGAAAGAATGCATGTTTCTCAGCACGTCAGGTCTTCGCCAGATCGAAGTCCGGCTCTGCTACGTTGATCACAATGCCTGCCTCAGACACCCAGCCGCCGCAGGGCATCGATGGTGCCCGCGCCGCGGCTGACGCCCCTGTCCGTCGACGCCGTCCGACCGGCGCCGACGTCGCCGCGCGCGCCAACGTCTCCCGCGCCACCGTCAGCTTCGTGCTGAACAACACCCCCGGCCAGACCATCTCCGAGGAGACCCGGCGCGGCGTGCTCAACGCCGCGGAGGAGCTCGGCTACCACCCCAACCGGAATGCCAAGTCTCTGGCCTCGGGAAAGTCCACGAATCTGGTGTGCGTGGTACCGCGCACACAGCTGGGCGAGCCGGCCACCGCACTGATCGGCATGCTCACCGCCGAGCTGAGTCGACGCGGCTACTCCATGGCGGTGCACTTCGAGTCCTCGGACCACGGCGCGCTCACCGCACTGGTCCAGGACCTCGCCCCGCAGATGATCTTTCCGCTCTTCGGAGCCCTGCCGGGGTGGATCGATGAGGAGGCCGCCGACGGCACCACGCTGATGGCGGCCACCCAGCTGCCTGCGAACACTCGCGACGCCGGCGCCGCCGCCCAGGTGGAGCACCTCGCGCAGGCCGGCCACTCCCGTATCGGCTATGTGGGCACGGCCAGCCCCGTCGCCGGCGAGATCTCCGCATGGCGTGCCGCCACGGCCGAGCGCATCGCCGAGGGACTCGGACTGCAGATTCCGGTGGTGACCTCCGTCGCCGTCGACGGCTCCGACGCAGTCAAGGCGGTCCGCCGGGCCCGCGAGGCTGGTGTGACGGCGCTCTGCGCCTTCAGCGACAACATCGCGATCATGCTGATGGCCACGCTGCAGGACGAAGGCATCGCCTGCCCCGAGGACATCGCCATCGTCGGCTATGACGACGTCTCGTTGGCCGAGTGGTCCCGTCCGCGACTGACCACGGTCCACTGGGACGAGTCGGTGATCGCCTCGCTGATCGCCGACGCCGTCATCGCGGCCGTCGACGACGCCCCGCAGCGCCCCGCCGCCGAGCAGATCGCCTCCGGCGACGATGTGGTGATGATCGGCAAGGCCGAAGTCATCGTGCGCGAGTCAGCCTGAAGCCCTGAGCCCATGAGTGCCGGACCTCTGGACGACCGGCCCACGAGCGCCGCACCGTTGGTGCTCCTCTCCGGTTTCGAACCCTTCGGCGGGATGGACCACAATCCCTCCTGGGACGTGGTCACCGCAGTAGCCGCGCGCGCCGCGGCAGGTCAGTCCTCCCTCCCGGGAGCGCCCGAGGTCCGCCCGCTGCGCCTGCCGGTGGCCTTTGGTCAGGCGCCTCGGCTGCTGGACGAGGCGGTGGAGGCCGCCGTCGTCGAGGGCAGGCCCCCGGCCGCCGTCCTCGCCCTGGGCCTGGCTGCCGGCACCGACGTGGTGCGGCTGGAACGGGTGGGGGTGAATCTGCGCGATGCGCGGATCCCCGACAACGCCGGCGCCCAGCCGGCCGATGAGCCCGTGGTCGAGGGCGGCGACGGCGCACTGTTCTCCACTCTGCGGCTCAAGGCCGCCCACACACGGATCAGCGCGGCGAACATCCCGGTGCAGCTCTCGCTGAGCGCCGGAAGCTTCGTCTGCAACGACGTCCTCTACTCCCTGCTGCACGGTCTGCGGGTGCGCGGCCTGGAGATCCCTGGAGGGTTCGTCCATGTCCCTGACCTGCGGGACCCGCTGTCTCCGGTGAGCCTGGAGGGGGCGGTGGAGGCCGTGGAGATCCTGCTGGAGGAGACGCTGCACGGCGGCGCCGACCTGGCGACCCCCGGCGGGTCTCTGCACTGAGCCGGGCGGAGACGCCACCCCTGGGGGATGTCACCGCCGGAGCCTACTGTGGGACCACGTCCTCATGACCCGATCCGGACCAGCAGGAGGCCCCGATGCACACTCCCGAGCACACTCTGACCACCAGCACCCGCGAGGGTCGCTTCGTCGTCGTCTTCGACACCGCCGACCTCCACGTCCGGGATCAGGAGGCCCCAGGTCTGCTCAGCGCAGAGGGTCTCTCCACCGACACCTACTTCTCCCGACTGGGCATCGCCGTGGTCGACGGGGAGGACGAACGCCTGGAGGCCTTCCGGAGCCGCTGCCGGGATCGCCGCCGTCCCGTCCGGGTGCTGCCCGAACGGATCTACCACGTGCTGGGTCCCGCGACGCCGGCCCGGCCTGCCGAGCATTCAGGCTCTTTCACCGACACCGCGGAGCTGACCTGGGGCCTGCAGGCGGTGCGCGCCGTCGAGTCGGGGCACACCGGGGCCGGGGTCCGGGTAGCAGTGTTGGACACCGGCTTCGACCTCGAGCACCCCGACTTCACCGATCGCGGCGTGACCGCCGAGTCCTTCATCGAGGGTGAGACCGCCCAGGACGGCCACGGGCACGGCACCCACTGCATCGGCACCGTGGGCGGGCCGCGCAGCCGCGAGGCCGGCCCGGGCTACGGTGTGGCGCCGGAGGCGGAGATCTTCTCCGGGAAGGTGCTCGGCGACGACGGCTCGGGCTCCGACACCTCCATCCTGGCCGGGATCGACTGGGCCCTGCGCCATGACTGCGACCTGATCTCGATGTCCCTGGGCGCTGACATCCCGGAGGTGCACCCGCCCTACGTGGCCGCCGGGCGGCGTGCCCTGGAACAGGGCGCGCTGATCATCGCCGCAGCGGGCAACAATGCACGGCGCAGCGCCGGGGAGGACGGGTTCGTCGGAGCGCCGGCGAACAGCCCCTTCGTCATGGCTGTGGGTGCCCTGGACTCGGAGCTGGGGGTCGCGGACTTCTCGGCCCGCACGCTGCCGGGACGGGGCGGACAGGTCGACGTCGCCGCGCCGGGAGTGGATGTGCTCTCCTCCTGGATCGGGGACGAGCAGCACCGGACGATCAGCGGAACCTCCATGGCCACGCCTCATGTCGCAGGTGTCGCCGCACTCCTCGCCGAGGCCACCGGCTTCCGGTCGCGTGAGCTGTGGGCCGAGATCGTCCAGGAGGCGGTGCGGCTGGAGCAGCCCTCCGTCGACGTCGGATCAGGGCTCTCCGTGGCGCCGCCGGCAGACGATGCCGGCTGACCCGGGACAGACCGGGGAGCAGGCCTGTCTGCATTCCGGGTCGGAGGACTACCCTGGCGGCATGCAGTCCCACCGTGAAGAGAGCGTCGGCTGGATCATCACGGTCGATGAGAAGAGCGCGACACACCTGGATGACGTCGTCGTGGAGCTCCAGGCCGCCGGCCTGCGGGTCAACCGTGTGCTCACCTCGCTTGGGATGATCAACGGCCGTGCCCGCGAGGACCAGTGGGAGACCCTCGCCGCCGTCGACGGAGTGGTGTCGGTGGACCGCGAGCAGGAGCACCGGATCAGCCCTCCCGACGCGGACGTGCAGTGACCCAGACTCGACGGCCTACCCACACTGGCGCGCGATAGGCTTGTCTGCCGTGACCACCCGCAGAAAGTCCCGCAGCGCCGCACCCCCGGGACGGACGTCGACACGGACGAGGGACCGGACTCAGAAGCGACCTTCGAACCGCTCGGTGCCCCGCTCATCCGGCCGTTCCGCCAGGGACCATGGGACGGCGGCGAAGTCTCGACGTCGGACGGGAGGAACCTGGGGCCGGTACCTGTGGGCCCTGGTCACCTCCGTAGTGATCGCCGCGCTGCTCTTCGAGTTCACCATGCTGTGGACCATCGGGGTCGGGTTCTACATGCTCGCCCTGCGCGAGTTCACCGGCCTGTGGTTCCTCGTCGGAGGCTACGCGCTGGCCTGCGTACCGGCCGCCTTCGGGCTGCTGATCGCCACCGGGCAGTTCTGGCGCAGCCTCACCCATGCCCTGTGGATCGGGCTGGTCTACGGCCTGCTCGGATTCTTCCTTCTGGACCGCATCCTCGGCGCACTGTGACCCTGCGCCCTGTCGGCGTGACGCAGAGAAGCCATCTGCACCGCCCGTCTGGCGGCGCAGATGGCCCTCTGGCCCCTCCCTCAGGCAGGTGGGCCGCCGACTCAGGCGGCCACCATGCCATGCGGGTCGATGACGAACTTCCGGGCCGCGCCGTCGTCGAACTCCTGATACCCGCGCGGGGCATCGTCGAGGCCGATGGCGGTGGCGTTGACGGCCTTCGCGATCTGCGCGCGGTCATGGAGGATCAGGTTCATCAGCTTCCGGTTGTACTGCTTCACCGGGCACTGTCCTGTCATGAACGAGTGCGACTTCGCCCAGCCCAGTCCCAGTCGGACGCCCAGGGTGCCTTCCTTGGCCGCGTCGTCGACCGCACCGGGATCCCCGGTGACGTAGAGCCCGGGGATGCCGATCCCCGCACCGGCACGGGCCACGGTCATGCAGTCGTTGAGCACGGTGGCCGGCGCCTCTCCGGCCCCGGAGCCGTGGCCGCGGGCCTCGAAGCCGACGGCGTCGACAGCGGCGTCGACCTCCGGCTCTCCGACGACCTCGGCGATCTTGTCGGTCAGTTCACCCTCGGTGCTCAGATCGATGCCGACGCAGCCGAAGCTCTCGGCCTGGGTGAGCCGACCGGGAACCATGTCTCCGACCATGACCACCGCGGCGCCCAGCAGCTGGGCGGCGTGGGCGGCGGCGAGACCCACCGGCCCGGCGCCGGCCACGTAGACGGTGGACCCGGTGGTGACTCCGGCCGTGTAGGCGCCGTGATAGCCGGTCGGGAAGATGTCGGAGAGCATCGTGAGGTCCAGGATCTTCTCCAGCGCCTGGTCCCGGTCCGGGAACTTCAGCAGGTTGAAGTCCGCATAGGGGATCATCACGTACTCCGCCTGACCACCGATCCAGCCACCCATGTCGACGTAGCCGTAGGCGGCGCCGGCGCGGGCCGGGTTCACGTTGAGGCAGATGCCGGTCTTGCCCTCGTCGCACATGCGGCAGCGGCCGCAGGCGATGTTGAAGGGCACAGAACAGATGTCTCCTTCGTTGACGAAGAGCACATCCTCCCCGGCTTCGACGACCTCGCCGGTGATCTCATGCCCGAGGGTCTGCCCCTGGGGCGCGGTGGTGCGGCCGCGGACCATGTGCTGGTCCGATCCACAGATGTTGGTGGTGACGATCTTCAGGATGGCGGCGTGGGGCGCCTTCTTCGTGATCCCGAAGTGGTCCGCCACCTCCTGGGGGACTTCCAGGGAGGGGTAGTCGACGGACTCGACCGCCACCTCTCCGGGGGACTTGTAGACGACGACTCTGTTCGAACTCATGGTGGGGCTCCTGATGACACAAGGTAGGTGGTGTGGATCACATGCCACTCCTCACCATGGGGGCTCCGCCCCCGGGTGACAACAGTTCGCCGGCCTGGGTCCGGTGCGGCTCAGCCGACGGCCGGGGTGAGCTCTCCGACGTCGACCCAGCGGCTCAGCACACGGGCGATGCCTTCGTCGTCATGGCTGGCTGTCACGATGTCAGCGGCCTCCTGCGCCTCAGGGATGGCGTTGCCCATGGCCACCCCGATGCCCGCGGCGCGCAGCATCGTCACGTCGTTGCCGTTGTCACCGAAGGCCATCGTCTCCGCCGGTTCGATCCCCTGGGTCCGGCAGAAGTCCAGCAGTGCGGTGGACTTGTCGACGCCGGCGCCGGTGGCCTCCAGGTAGATCGGCGAGGAGTAGCTCAGCTCGATCCGGTCGGCGAAGCGTTCCCGCAGCTCGACCTCCAGGATCTCCAGCTGCGGGCGCGGGGCGCAGTAGAGGACCTTGGTGGGCTCGATGCCCGGCGCCGTGATGTCCTCGACTAGCCGCAGGGTCAGCCCATTTCCTCCGGCCTCGTGGACGGCCTGCGGGTCGCCGTCGTCGGCGACGACCAGCTCGTCGTCGTGGGGAAGCATCATCAGCGCTCCGTGACGCACCCCGGTGGCGATCAGCGGCCGGGCGACATTCTCAGGGACGGGGTGGCGGGCGAGCGTGCGGCCGGTGGCCTGGTCCACGACCACCGAACCGTTGAGGCCGGCGAAGATCAGATCCGTCCCGAGTCCGCAGCGCTCGGCGAGTCCCTGAAGCCCGGGGATGGGCCGCCCGGAGGCGAGCATGATTCGAGTGCCCGCGGCACGCAGACCGGCGAACGCCCGCAGCGTGCCGGGCTGAGGCCGCTTGGTGGAGTCGAACAGGGTCCCATCGATGTCGAAGGCCACCAGCCGGGGCAGGGCGGTGCCCGAAGGGACAGGGCTGAAGGAGGCGGGGCTGAAGGGGGCGGGGCTGGAGGGGGCGGGGCGCTCGTCGGTCGTCACAGCCGTGATCCTATCGGAGACCCTCCTGCCCTCGTCCGTCTGCAGCCGGGTGGGCCAGATCAGCGAGGAGTGTTCCTGGCCGCCAGGTCCTGGCCGCGCCCGTGCAGGAACCCGCGCAGCTCGGCTGGCTCATGCACCTCCACTCCGGGCACTCCGAGCAGCTGGGCTCCGACGATCTCCAGCGCCTCGGTCATCAGGCTGACCTCCAACCGTGTCCCACCGCCGGGGTCGGCGCTCGTCCCGGCGGTCCGCCGGGCCTCCTCCAGCGCGGCGTCGATCTGTGTCCCGGGAAGGGCCGCGCGCAGGGTCTCCGCGGAAGACTGCGGGATGGACACACACACCGGGAGACTGTTCACGGAGCGCTCGAACTGTGTCTGCGAGCGCTGCCAGTGATCAGCCAAGGAGAAATCCGCCGGACGCCAGGCCTGTTCCTCGTGGACGGTCGCGTCCGTGATGCGGGAGACCCGGTAGGTGCGCACCGATCGTCGGTGGGCGGCGATCAGGTACCAGCGGTCGGTCTTCAGCACCAGGCCCAGGGGATCCAGACGTCGGCTCACCGGTTCACCGGGTCGGCCGGGACGCTCATAGCGGATGCTCAGCCGACGCCCCGTCCACACCGCATCGGCCACCGTGGGCAGCGCAGGCGGCCGCTCCGGTTCTGCGAACCATCGGTGGTGGTCGATGTGGAAGCGTTCCACCGCCGACTCGCCCATCGCCTGCGGCGCCCCCGGGCTGGAGACCATCTTCGCCCGGGCGGTCTCGAACTCCGTGTGCATCCCCAGCTCGCGGGAACCGGCCTGGCCCAGCAGCAGCGCCTGGACCTCGGCGGCCATCATCCCGGTCAGCGGGGAACGCCAGCCCTCCACCAGCCCCACTCCGCCGGCCGGTCCCGTGCGGGTCCACACCGGCACCCCCATGTCCTGCAGGGCGACCAGGTCCCGCTGGATGGTGCGGGCTGAAACCCCGAGGGGTGCGGCCAGGTCAGCGACGGTGCTCCGCCGCACCCTGGTCAGCTCCAGCAGCAGGGCCACCAGCCGCGAGGTGCGCATGGGCAGATCCTAGATGGTGATCCTGCCCATTGGCGACATCCAGTGTCGCCAATGGGTGGCACGCTCGGTGGAGACAGCCCCACCACCAGGAGGACTCGATGACCGACGGCACCAGGCCCGACCACGCCAAGCCCGATTCCACACCCGATCCCACCGGCACCCGATCCTTGGAAGGGAGGGTCGCCCTGGTCGCGGGAGCGACCCGCGGGGCAGGCCGCGCCATCGCCCGCCAGCTGGGACGAGCCGGCGCCGTCGTCTACTGCACGGGACGCTCCACCGCGCAGAAACCCTCCGACTACGGGCGTCCGGAGACCATCGAGGAGACCGCGGAGCTCATCACTGGTGCGGGCGGCACTGCGCATGCCGTCGTCGTGGACCATCTCGACGTCGAGGCGGTGCGGGCCCTGGTGGCGCGCATCGACAGCGAGCAGGGCAGGTTGGACATCCTGGTCAACGACATCGGCGGAGAAGCCTATGTCCAGTTCGAGACCCGGCTGTGGGAGTACGACCTCGACGCCGGACGGCGTCTGTTCGACACGGCGCTGCTGACGCACCTGAACACCAGTCACAGCGCCCTGGGCCTGCTGACCAGGAACCCCGGCGGACTGGTGGTGGAGGTGACCGACGGGACCCGCGCCTACAACGCCTCCCACTACCGGGAGACGGTGTTCCTGGACCTGGCGAAGACGGGGGTGGACCGGCTGGCCTTCGCCGAGGGCCACGAGCTCGCCGCGCACGGAGGCACCGCCGTCTCAGTCTCACCGGGGTGGCTGCGCTCGGAGATGATGCTGGACCATTTCGGCGTCACCGAGCAGGACTGGCGACAGGCCGCCGAGGCCAACCGCGGGAGGACCGACACCGTCCCGCCCTACGAGTTCGTGATCTCCGAGACTCCGGAGATGCTTGCTCGAGGCATCGCCGCGCTGGCCGCGGATCCGAACCGAGCGGCCTGGAACACCCGGTCAACCAGCTCCTTCGAACTGGCCACCCACTACGCACTCACCGACGTGGACGGCTCCCGGCCTGACTCCTGGAGCTTCATCACCGCGATGGAGGACACCCCCGTGGAGAGGATCGACGTCGACGACTACCGGTGAGGGCCGCGCCCTCCCGGGTCAGCGGCCCGGGGTCGGGGGCGGCTCACCGGAGGATGACGGGTATTCCCTCCTGTGACGCACGGTCTCCACGATGAAGTACGTCGTAGGTCCGAGGATCGGCACGCCCAGAATGACCAGAGCCCACAGGGCACCTCGCGGCGGGCGGTGCCGGGTCTGGACCAGCACCATGAGGGCGGCGAGTGCCAGCGCCCCGGCCACCAGCAGACCCCAGCGCAGCCACCAGGGAGCCGCGGCACCACCCGAGGCGGCATCGGCGGTCAGCGAGAGGATCCACATTGAGTGCTCCATGATCAGTCAAGCGTAGAGCCGTCGCCTCCCCGGTGCCCAGGATGCCTGAACACGGAGCACGCGGAAACCCGGCGCCCTTGCGTCAGCCCGGATATGCTCCGGAGAAGAGCGCAGGACCACGTGGAGAAGAGAGGCCCGCCATGAGGACATCGAAGAATCCCGGCCAGGTCGCCCGAAGGGTCTTCCTCTGGTCGATGATCGCGTCATTCACGCTCGCCGCAGGTGCTGGCATCCTGGCGCTGCTCGGACTCAGCCTCGACGACACCGGTGGTCAGGTGCTGCTGACCACGGTGGTGGTGGGTCTCTACAGTCTGGCCATGCTCTGCTGCGCGGCAGTGTTCGGGCGTCCCGAGCGTCTGGTGGGCATCATCGGCGTCGCGGTGGCGGCGCTCAGCATGTTGTGGTCCCTGGTGATGGTCTGGTCGGAGAGCAGCTGGATCTGGGACGCCTACGAGGTGCTGCTCACCGGCATCACGCTGACCGTCGCTGCCAGCTTCCTGTGCCTCATGCTGACGATGACCTCATATCGAGACGCCGTGATCCGCTGGATGCTCGGGGCGGCCGCCGGGCTCATCACCCTGGCCACCGTCCTGACCGTGGTGCTGATCTGGTGGGAGACCTGGGAGAGCGAGACCTTCGGACGGTTCTACGGAATCGTGCTGATCCTGGCGGTGCTGACCGGCGTGGTCACACCTCTGCTCTCGGCGCTGCGCCGCCGGGCCGCACCAGGGGCGTCTGAGCCCTCGACCACGGCGCCGCAGGCCCCTGCACGGCCGACCGGCGTCGACCCGCAGACGGCCGCCGCCCTGCAGGCCGAGGCCCAGCATCGAGGCATCACCGTCGCTGAGCTGGTCGCCCCGTTGCTGGAGCACAGGAACCGGCCTCCCATGGAGTGAGCCGGGCACCATAGGGCGCAGGGAACCCCCTATGCCACGCTGGTGCTGTGACGTCTCCGGATGAACTCTACGCGCGCGTGTTCCGTCGGCACGCCCATCCCGTCAGCGCCTGGTCCCGGCTGATCAGCACGCCCTTACTGATGGTGCCCCTGTGGACTCGGCGGTGGTGGCTGTATCTGCCCATCGGGGCGTGGTTCGCTGTGAACCCCGTGATGACCCCGCCGGCTGACGATTCGACGTCCTTCGCCACACGGGCGATCCTGGGCGAGGAGGCCTGGACCCGGGACCCCACCTCTGACCTGCGGGCCCTCGCGCTGGGCGGCATCGCGAGCGCCTCGCTCGCAGGTGCCATGGTCGCCAGCTATCACCATAGACGGATCCCCGCCGTCGTCGGCACCGGCTTCTACATGGCGCTGACGCTGGGGCAGTGGAAGCTGTGGGCGGGCCGGTTCGCGCGGGGCGCACGTCCACCGACCCCCTGACTCGGCACCGGCCCAACCGTCGCTCAGGGGTGCTGCTAGATGTCCTGGGCCATGTCCTGGAAGCGGGCGTAGTGGCCCTGGAAGGCGACCACGATGTCCCGGGTGGGGCCGTTACGGTTCTTCGCGACGATGATGTCAGCCTCCCCGGCGCGCGGGGACTCCTTGTCATAGACCTCTTCACGGTGCAGCAGCAGCACCATGTCGGCGTCCTGCTCGATGGAGCCGGACTCACGCAGGTCAGAGACCTGGGGGCGCTTGTCGGTGCGCTGTTCGGAGCCACGGTTCAGCTGGGACAGGGCGACGATCGGGACGTCGAGCTCCTTGGCCAGCAGCTTCAGGGTTCGGGAGAACTCGCTGACCTCCTGCTGACGGGACTCCACACGCTTGCCGGAGCTGAGCAGCTGCAGGTAGTCCAGCACGATGAGCTTCAAGTTGTGCCGCTGCTTGAGCCGGCGAGCCTTCGCCCGGATCTCCATCAGCGACATGTTGGGGGAGTCGTCGATGAACAGCGGCACCTCGTTGAGCTTGTCCACCGCCAGAGACATCTTGTCCCAGTCGTCATCGCGGATGTCGCCCTTGCGCAGATCCTGGAACTGGATCTTGGCCTCGGCGGAGAGCAGACGCATGGCGATCTCGTTGCGCCCCATCTCCAGGGAGAAGAACGCAGACGTCATCCCGTGCCCCACGGAGGCGGCACGGGCGAAGTCCAGCGCCAGGGTGGACTTTCCCATTGCGGGACGCGCGGCGACGATGATCATCTGCCCGCCGTGGAACCCGTGGGTGAGGTCGTCCAGATCCCGGAAGCCGGTCGGGATGCCGGTCAGCCCGCCGTCGTGGCTGGCGTTGGTCTCGATCTCGTCGATGGTGGGGACCAGCACCTCGGAGAGCGCCACATAGTCCTCGCTCTGCCGGTTCTCCGCGACGCTGTAGATCTCCGACTGCGCCTGGTTGACGATCGCCTCGACCTCACCGTCGGCGGTGTGGCCCATCTGCGCGATCTTGGTGCCGGCCTCCACCAGACGGCGCAGGATGGCACGCTCGTGGACGATCTCCGCGTAGAACGAGGCGTTGGCCGCCGTCGGGACCGACTGGGCCAGATTGTGCAGATAGGCGGGGCCGCCCACCCGCTGCAGCTCCTGCCGTTTGGTCAGATGGTCGGAGATGGTGACGACGTCGGCGGGCTCACCCCGCCCGTAGAGGTCCACGATCGCGTCGTAGATCAGCTCGTGGGCAGGACGGTAGAAGTCTTGACCCCGCAGCACCTCGACGACGTCGGCGATCGCGTCCTTCGAGAGCATCATCCCGCCCAGCACCGACTGCTCGGCCACCAGGTCCTGCGGCGGCGTGCGCGACTCGGCCGCCGGCGGGGCGTCATAGGCTTCCAAGCTCACCGGGGATCCTCCAAGGGGGTGATCGTTCTGAGGACAGGGTGTCGGGCCTGCGTGGAGACCCATACATGCAGCAGCTGAGGAGGTGCAGACTCAGCGGGGGTCGGCAGAGACCATCTTCTCACCCTCAGCTGACAGCCCGGTCCGCGCCGTCGAGCCGGGCCCTGAACCCGGCTCCACCCCGGCCGCCGGGTGCGCCGCCACATGCGCGGCGGTCCGCGCGGGCCAGGTGGCCAGCTCCTGCGGCGTGGCGGCGATGCTCAGCGTGGAGTCGGGGATCAGCCGGTGCAGCGCCTCTGCGGTGGCCACGGGATGAGAGGGGTCGTCCACCCAGGCGAGAATCTGTGTGGGCACCTGCACACGGGAGATCTCCTCGGGTGCGGGAAGATCGGTCAGCGCCGCGCCCCGGAAGATCGAGGGCAACAGCTCCTGGCTGACCGCGGGCACTCGTTCCCGGGGCCGGTCCGCCAGCGCGGGAGGGGGCAGCACCTGGGCGCCGATGCGCACGAAGGCCCCGATGCCGGAGTCCTCCACCAGCTGCGCGGAGCGGCGGTAGTTCCCGGCCTGGGCTGCCCGGGTCTCCCAGGCGGTCGGCGGGACCAGCAGGGTCAGCGTGGCGAAGCGACGGGGCGCGGAGAGTGCCGCGTGCAGCAGCGTGGCCGCACCCATGGACGGGCCGGCAGCATGGACCTGTTCCCCGGGTGCGAGCGCATCGAGCAGGGCCAGCAGATCTCCAGCCAGGCGAGGCCACCGGTAGTCCTCGGCGACCTTGCGGCCGGTGGAACCGCCGTGCCCGCGGGCGTCATAGCGCAGCACGCGCATCGACTCGAGGCGGCCGGTCATGTCCAAGCCGACGCGGTGCTCACGGGAGCCGCAGGAGGTCAGACCGTGCAGCTGGACGAAGGTTCCCGCCGGTGAGGAGTCTGCGGCGCTGAGCTCATAGGAGATCGCCGCTCCGTCGGTCCGGAATATGCCCACTGCTCCGGTGTCACCTCGCTGTCGTCCTGGGTCCCCGCCGGGGTCCCGGACGGGAAGGTATCCCCCTAGACTACGCCTATGCGGCTGACCAACGTCTCCCGGATGGACACCCTGACGGGCAGACTCTCCAGCTACTCGGTGACGGTCTCGCCCGCCGAGGGTGACCCCCTGCCGATCTCCTTCGACCAGAACCGCCATGTCAGCCTCGGGTCGCGACCCGGGTCCTGGATGGCTGCCGCCTTCTTCCTGGACCATCCGGCGGCCCGGGAGGAGGTCGCCGAAGCCTGGCATGCGGTCATCGCCAGGCACGGCACATTACGCACCGTGTTCAGCTGGAAGCCTCGGGCCGACGCCGCGTCGGACCTCGGCAGCGGCCGTCGCCGCCCTCCCGTGAAGGAGGGCCGGGGCGGAGGACCGAAGACGGACCTGAACCTGGGCCCGGTGCACATCAGCCCCGGGGCATGGGAGGTGCTGAGCCCGGTCAGCGTCCCCCTCGAGTCGGGGATCAGTCTGCGTGCCCACCCGGAATCCCCGCCGGCCTCCCCCGCCCCGCCGGCCTCCCCCGGCCTGCCGGTCGAGGTCGGCTCCCCGGTGTTGACCGCTGAGGAGGTCCGCACCGCGCTGCGCGCCCATTTCGACTCCGTCTGCGACCCTCTCGCCGCACCCTCGCACCGCCTCTGCGTAGTGGAGCCCGCGGGAGGCTCGCCCCCGCAGGTGATCATCGGTGTCGACCACGCCCATGTGGACGCCTGGTCGCTGCTGGTGATCATCCGCGACCTCACCACCTGCCTCGCCGACCTGCAAGCGGGAAGACCGCCAGGACGGGAGCTGCCCGCCGCTGAGCCCTTCTCCGCACACACCGAGGTGCTGGAGGACCGGCCCGCCCCGCCCGCATCGCTGGTGGACCGCTGGCAGCAGATCCTCGCCGCCGGCGGGGGCGTGATGCCGCAGTTCCCACTGCCGCTGGGGGACCTCTCTGTGCCCAGGCCGGAGGTGGTCGAGGTCCGCAATGTGCTCGACCCCGCCGAGCTGGCAGCCGTGGAGGCCCACGCCGCCGCCCACGGGGTGCGGCTGATCTCGGTGGCGGTCTCGGTGATGACCGCACTCTTCGCCGAGCTCGGCGGGCAACCCCTGCGCACCGTCTTCCCCGTCCACTCCCGGGAGGAGCCGCGCTGGTTCGACTCGGTGGGATGGTTCATCACCAACGCGGTGCTGGAGAACGACGACCCCTCCCTGGAGGCCAGCCACCGGGCGGTCAAGGAGGCGATCAGGCTGGGCAGCCAGCCGTTGGCCCCGATCATGCACCCCTACGGCGGGATGCCCGCAGAGCCCGGAATGTTCGCGATGTCCTGGCTGGACCATCGCAGGCTGCCCATCGCCGTCGACGACGCCCTGCGCCCACAGCATGTCAGCGCGGTCATCCGCACCGACGGCGTGATGATCTGGTTCGTGATCAACGAGACCGGACTGCATCTGCGCTGCCGCTACCCAGACACCCCCGAGGCCCGCATCACGATGGCGCACTGGCTCGACGCCGTCGTCGAGAGACTGCGCAGACCCGTCCACGACGACCCCACGGAGACCACCTGATGCACTCCCCCATTCCGGACTACCTGCTCGAGGTGCTGGAGTCCTGCGCCCAGGACCGCTCCGGGGAACTGGCCGACTACATCCCGGAACTGGCCTCCGCCGACGCGGACCGGCATGCCCTCGCGCTGGGCACCACCGACGGCGTCTCCTACTCCGCCGGGGACGCGGAGGCGCAGTTCACCATCCAATCGGTCTCCAAGCCCTTCGTCTATGCTCTGGCCATCGACGACATCGGCCTGGAGGCGGTCCGCGCACGTGTCGGCGTCGAACCCTCGGGAGAGGCGTTCAACGAGCTCTCCCTGGAGGGCGGCACCGGGCGTCCGCTGAACCCGATGATCAACGCCGGAGCGATCGCCACCCACCAGCTGGTGAGCACCGAAGGCTGTGAACCGCTCGACGACGGCGCTCCGGAGCGCCCCGCCCGCACAGAATCGGTGCGTGCCCGCACCGGGCGGGTGCTCGCCGGGCTCTCGGCCTTCGCCGGCCGGGAGCTGCACATCGACTACTCCGTCGCCGAGTCGGAGTTCGAGGAGAGCTACCGCAACCGGGCGATCGCGAACATGCTGCGCACCCACGACATCATCGGCGGCGAGCCCACCGAAGCGGTGCGCGGCTACATCGACCAGTGCGCGGTGCTGGTGACCGTCCGGGACCTGGCCCTGATGGCCGCGACCCTGGCCGGCGGTGGCGTGCACCCGGTGACCGGGACTCAGGTGGTCTCAGCCGCCGCCGCACGGCAGACGCTCTCGGTGATGGCCACCTGTGGGATGTACGACGGGTCCGGCCGCTGGCTGGCTCGAATCGGCATCCCCGCGAAGTCCGGGGTCTCCGGTGCGATCATCGGGGTGCTTCCCGGACAGGTGGGGATCGCCAGCTTCGCGCCTCGCCTGGACAGCGAGGGCAACAGCGTCCAAGGCGTGGAGATGTTCGAGCGACTCTCCCAGGACATGGGCCTGCACCTGATGAGCGCCGAGCAGCCTGCCGCGGCGGCGGTGCGCGGCATCACCCGCGAGGAGGGTCCCGCCGGAGCTGCGACCACCAGGGTCGCCCTGCAGGGAGCGCTGCGCTTCACCGGGGCGGAGCGCGTGCTGCGCGAAGTCGTCGCCGTCGATGCCGATCACGGGCTGGCCGAGACCGTGGTGCTGGACCTGACCCAGGTGCAGGGGCTCTCCTCCACCGCCGTGCGCATGCTGCGCGAGCTCATCCGGCGCCTGGAGCTCGACGGACACACCGTGCCGCTGGAGGACCCCGGCGGCCTGCTCGAGGACCGCTGATAGCGCGCTGAGGCGGCTCAGCTCTCCGCGGCCTCGGCGCTCTTCTTCCTCCCACCGGGGATCGGGTCGCCGCCCGCAGCCCGGCGGCGGACCAGCGACCCATGCGTGGGCGGCTCCGGAGTCCCCTCCGGGGCCCGAGCGGCGACCTCCTGGCGCAGCACCGGCACGACCTCCTCGCCGAGCAGCTCGACCTGCTCCAGCACGGTCTCCAGCGGCAGGCCAGCATGGTCGATGAGGAACAGCTGACGCTGATAGTCACCGGCGTACTCGCGGAAGCTGAGGGTCTTCTCGATGACCTGCTCCGGGCTGCCCACAGTCAACGGCGTCATCTCGGTGAACTCCTCCAGAGACGGGCCCCCGCCGTAGACCGGCGCGTGGTCGAAGTAGGGGCGGAACTCGCGCACAGCATCCTGGGAGTTCCTGCGCATGAAGACCTGCCCGCCCAGACCCACGATGGCCTGCTCGGCGGTGCCGTGGCCGTAGTGCTCGTAGCGCTCCCGGTAGAGATCCACCATGCGGCCGGTGTGCTCCTTGTTCCAGAAGATGTTGTTGTGGAAGAAGCCGTCACCGTAGTAGGCCGCCTGCTCGGCGATCTCCGGGCTGCGGATGGACCCGTGCCAGACGAACGGGGCGACGTCGTCGAGCGGCCGCGGCGTGGAGGTGAAGTTCTGCAGCGGGGTGCGGTAGCGGCCCTGCCAGTCGACCTCGCTCTCGCGCCAGAGCTGGTGCAGCAGCGCGTAGTTCTCCACGGCCAGCGGGATTCCGGAGCGGATGTCCTTGCCGAACCACGGGTAGACGGGGCCGGTGTTCCCGCGTCCCAGGGTGAGATCCACCCGACCTTCGGCAAGGTGCTGGACATAGGCGTAGTCCTCGGCCAGACGCACCGGGTCCGTGGTGGTGATCAGCGTGGTGGCGGTGGAGAGCAGGATGCGATCGGTCTGCGCGGCGAGGTGCCCCATGAGGATGGGCGGATTCGCGGGGGCGACGAACGGCGGGTTGTGGTGCTGTCCGATGGCGAAGACGTCGAGGCCCACCTCTTCAGCCTTCCTGGCGATCTCCACGGTGGCTCTGATGCGCTCGTGCTCGGTGGGGGTGCGGCCGGTGGTGGGGTCGGGCGTGACGTCACCGATGCTGAATATGCCGAACTGCATGTCCGCTCCTTGGAGTCTGAGGCACTGCTGCCGCGGAAGATGGGGAGAGAACGTCACCCATCCTTTCAAAATTGAATCACTTGCGCCGAATGCAACTGCTCGAGCCTCCACGCTATTCCACACTGCCCGGGGCCGAGCACCCCGGCCCGCCAAGTCGAGCCGTCAGCAGGTCGGCCGACCCACTCATCTGTGAGGAGATGATCGGCAGACGTCCCTGACCTGCGGCGACATGGAGCAGCCCTCTCGCGGCGTCGATCCTGCTGTGGAGATCCTGTGGATAACTGTGGGCGACACGCGCTATACACCCTGGAGCAGACCCGCGGCAAGCCTTGGATCAGCCCAAGAGATCGCTCTCGAAAAAAGTTGAATCCACAGGTGTGTCGCTACATCGCTCCAGGTCCAAGCGCTTTTGCTGAGGGTTGTGGATAACTATCCACAGGGTTTCCCCCAGATTGTGCACAGGACACGCCGCGCACTCCACATGTTATCCACAGCCCGAGCGGTTGGGGGTATTGCTACTCGCCGGAAGTCACCATATGGTGTGAGGCGTCCCCCACTCGCCGGACGGGTATTGGCTGGCATCGCCTGCGCACATCCGTCCACCTGCTGATCGGCCGAACTGATCGGATTCGAGCATCGGGCCGGGAGGAGCTTCGCGGTCGGCTCGGGTTCACCATAGCCCGGACGATCAGCATCGGGTCCGCCTCACACGCGGATCCGGAGATGACGGCAGCATCGTCATCAGGCGAGTGAGTGACGGCGGCCGCCTGCGGGCGACCTGCGGCATGCAGCTCGACGACGACGGCGGATCCCCGCCGACGTCTCGATGCGTCCGTCCGGGGATCGGGCGAGAACTGCATCGGATCGCCGGGAGACCGGCGCAGGGAAGGGAATCACGGCACTGAAGCCGGGAGACCTGCTGGACGGCCCGCCTCGCGCGGCCGGACGACGCTGGGGACCGGTCTTGTCGTCGTCGTGATTCTGCCGTTCCCCGGCGATCCGATCAGCACGTCGCCGCTCGGCTCGGCCATGCCTCGCCCCCCGCGGCCCGGAACCCCCTCCAGATCTCGGTGCCCCGTCACTCAGCATGAGGCTCGCCGTGCACGGTACACCAGGGCCGCTGCCGGCCACCACGCGCCCTCCCCTCAGCACGAGCCTCTCTCAGACGCCGGACAAGACCCCAGACATGCAAGCGGGCCCCGGAAGAGATCTCCCGGGGCCCGCTCACTGTCTTGTGCCGAAGGGCTGAGCCCGTCGGCGATCGACGTCGGCAGGGCAGCTCAGTGGATGAGGCCCGGCCGCGCCGATGCGCGAGTCACTTTCCTGCGACGACCTGCAGGTCGATCGAGGCGGTGACGTCGGAGTGCAGCTTCACCGTGGCAGCGTAGCTGCCGACGGCCTTGATCCGCTCGGGGATCTCGACGGTGCGCTTGTCGATGGAGCCCAGACCGGCGGCCTCGACGGCCTCTGCGATCTGTGCGGCGCCGACGGTGCCGAACAGGCGACCGGACTCGCCGGTCTTCACGCTGACCTTCACCGGCTGCGACTGTAGCTTCTCGGCGACGGCCTGCGCCTCCTCGACAGTGGCGATCTCACGAGACTTCCGTGCTGCGCGGATGCGCTCCACGTCCTTCTCGCCACCCTTGGTCCACGCCAGGGCGTAGCCGCGCGGAAGCAGGTAGTTGCGCGCGTAGCCGTCCTTGACGTCGACGATGTCGCCCGCAGCACCCAGACCGGACACTTCCTGAGTCAGGATGAGCTTTGCCATAGATGAGTTCCTTTCCTTCCCAGACAGCCTGGATCAGCCGCGACCCGCGCCGGAGTACGGCAGCAGGGCCATCTCACGAGCATTCTTGATCGCCTGGGCGATCTTGCGCTGCTCCTGGACGGACACGCCGGTCACCCGGCGAGCACGGATCTTGCCTCGGTCGGAGATGAACTTCCGCAACAGGGCGGTGTCCTTGTAGTCAATGACCTTGATGTCAGCAGCCTTCAGCGGGTTCGCCTTGGGCTTCGGCTTCTTGAGTTCAGCCTTTGCCATCGTGGTGCTCCTTCTTCAGATCGGAGCCCGCAGGTGCTTCCTGCGGGATGGTGAACAGGATTAAGTGGTGAGCCTGCCTCAGAAAGGAGGCTCGTTGCTGTCAGGAGTGTCCCAGCCGCCACCGGAGGGCTGTCCGCCCCACGGGTCGGAGGAGCCGCCGGAGGGCTGCTGGCCGCCACCGCCGAAGGAGTCTCCCCCTCCGCCGAAGCCGCCACCGGCAGCAGCGCCACCGCCGAAGCCTGCACCGCCACCACCGCTGGTGAAGCCGCCGCCGCCTCCGCCGCCGCGGCTCTGACGCTGCACGCTCGCCGTGGCGAAGCGCAGCGAGGGGCCGATCTCGTCGACGTCGAGCTCCCAGGAGGTGCGACGCTCGCCCTCCTTGGTCTCGAAGGAGCGGGCCTTCAAACGGCCCTGGGCGACCACGCGCATCCCCTTGGTCAGCGACTCTGCGGCGTTCTCCGCGGCCTCCCGCCAGAGGGAGCACCGGACGAAGAGCGTCTCGCCGTCCTTCCACTCGTTCGCCTGACGGTCGAAGAATCGCGGCGTGGAGGCGATGCTGAAGTTCGCCACTGCCGCACCCGAGGGGGTGAAGCGCAGCTCCGGGTCAGCAGTCAGGTTCCCGACAACGGTGATGATGGTCTCGCCGGCCATATACAGCTCCTATGGTTCATGCCTGACAGGGTTCGGGCCTCGCGGCCCGTCCACCAGAGGATCAGCTGATGCGCTGGTCCTCAGGACGGATGATCTTGGTGCGCATGATCGTCTCGTTCAGGCGCAGCAGTCGGTCGAGCTCGGCAGCCGAGTCCGGGGTGGAGTGGAAGTTCACGACGGCGTAGATCGCCTCGTTCTTCTTCTTGATCTCGTAAGACAGGCGACGACGTCCCCAGACGTCGATCTCCTCGACGGAGCCGCCGTCCTTCTTGACGATCTCCATGTACTTGCCGAGAGTCGGCTCCACAGTGCGCTCATCCACCTCGGGGTCGACGAGCACCATCAGTTCGTAGTGACGCATATGTGAACCCACCTCCTTCGGTCTTGCGGTCACGGGCTTTCCGTAACAGGAGGTTCATTGCGTGCGTGTCTGCGCAGGCCAGCTCGGAGGGCGGGGATCCCGGCCTCCACCCGCAGGCGGGCACACTGAACGAGCGTCAGACAACCTGCACCATGCTACCGGTTCCGCGCCTCCGAGACTAACCGGCTCCGATGACAGGTGGAAGAGCCTGTGTCGCGCCCCCGGCTGAGACCCTGGCCTCGCTCACTCCCGGGCACATTCCCGGCTCACACCGTCAGCTCGGCAGTGAAGAAGGCCGCCGCCGCGTCACGCAGGTGGGCGACGTCGTCGACCCCGCACATCTCGCGGGCCGAATGCATGGACAGGAGCGGGATGCCGACGTCCACGGTCCGTATGCCCAGCCGGGTGGCGGTGATGGGCCCGATCGTGGAGCCGCAGGGGATGTCGTTGTTCGAGACGAACTCCTGGCTGGGGATCCCCGCCGCGCGGCACAGCTGGGCCCACATCGCCGCCCCAGGGGCATCGGTGGTGTAGCGCTGGTTGGCGTTGATCTTCAGCAGCGGCCCGGCGTTGGGCAGCGGACGGTTGGCCGGATCGTGGCGCTCGGCATAGTTGGGGTGCACCGCGTGGCCAGCGTCGGAGGAGAGGTGCCAGGAGGCCGCGAAGGCCTGCGCGCGCTGCCCCGCCGTCGCCCCCAGTCCCTCGTAGATGCGGTCCAGCACCTCCTCCAGGAACGGCCCTGCGGCCCCGGAGCGGGAAGCCGAGCCGAGCTCCTCATGGTCGAAGGCGGCCAGCATCGGGATGACTGCACCGTCGGCGGCCTCGGCGGCGATCTGCTCTAGAGCAGCGAGACCGGCATGCACTGAGGAGAGGTTGTCCAGCCGACCGGAGGCGAGGAACTCCCCGGCGCCCCGGCGCCCTGCCCCGAATCGGGCTGGAGCCTGGGCATCGGCGACCACGAGGTCGTATCCGTCCACCTGCTCAGGATCCACCCCCGCCGCCTCAGCGACCACGGCGAGCACATCCGCCTCCGCGGCGGCCTCCGGGGACCCGGCCAGCCCCAGAATGGGTGCGGTGTGGGTCTGCTTGCCGAGTGTGAGCCCGTCGTTGACCTTCCGGTCCAGGTGGATGGCCAGCTGAGGGATGCGCGCCACCGGTCCGGTGGCGGCCAGGTGGGTGGCGCCGTCGCGGGTGACCAGCCGGCCCGCCAGGCGCAGCTCCCGGTCCAGCCAGGAGTTCAGCAGCGGGCCCCCGTACACCTCCACGCCGGCCTGCACCCAGCCGTGGCTGATGACGGTGGACTTCGGCTTCAGCTTGAATCCGGGGGAATCCGTGTGAGCGCCCAGGATCCGCAGCGGGGTGGCCGCCGTCGCGCCCTGCGGGATGATCCAGGCCAGCACGGCCCCGTCGCGGACCACGACGTGACGTCCGGGCGTCACGGGCCAGTCCTGGTGCTCGCCGAGCTGGGTGAACCCGGCCTCCACGAGACGCTGGGCCGCCACGGACGCCGCGTGGTACGACGACGGCGAGGCGCTCACATAGGAGGCGAGGTCCTCGATGAGCTCGTCTCCGGTGAGCGGGGAACTGGTGAGGGTGTCGGAGGTCTCAGGCATGGCTTCATCCTACTGATCGGTCAGCTGACACCACGCGGGGGCGGTTCAGTGCGGCACGGGCGACCCCGGCGTAAAGTCATCAGGTGACACTCGACACCGCCGTCGACACGACCGAGGAGCAGCCATGAACACGGTGCACGTGACGATCCTGATCCTGTATCTGGTGGGCCTCGTCGCCACCGGCCTCTGGTTCAGCCGCACGAAGAAAGTCTCGACCGGTGATGACTTCATCTTCGCCGGGCGGCAGCTGCCCACGATCGTCATGGTGGGCACGCTGGTGGCCACCTGGGTCGGCTCCGGAACCATCATCGGCGGCGCGAGCTTCGTCTACAGCTACGGCCCCCTGGCCTCGCTCATCTTCTTCGCCGGCACCCCGCTGGGCATCCTGGTCCTCTATGCCCTCGCCCGCAGGATCCGCGTGTCAGGCTCCTACACGGTCCCGCAGATCCTGGAGATGCGGTTCGGCATCTCGGTGCGGATGCTGGCCGCGGCCATCACGATCCTCGCCTACGTCGGGATCGTGGCCTACCAGTTCACCGGCGGCGGCAGCATCATCTCCCTGGTCACCGGGCTGACTCCGGGCCAGGGAGCGATCATCGCCACGCTGATCATCACCTTCCTCGCCCTGGGCGGCGGCCTGAAGTCGGTAGCGTGGTCAGACTTCTTCTCTGCGGCGATCATCGTCACCGGACTGCTCATCGCCGTACCGATCGTGCTGGGTCGCACCGATGGATTCACCGGATGGTGGGAGGACCTGCCGACGGAGGCCACCACCCTCTCCGGCGGGCTCAGCGCCCTGGCCCTGCTGGGCTACTTCCTGCCGACCTTCCTGCTGATCATCGCCGATCAGAACATGTACCAGCGGCTCGGCGCCTCGCGTGACCCGGCCTCGGCCCGGCGGGCGATGGCGGGCATGTTCTTCGCCTCCTTCCTGATCTACTTCCCGGTGATCGTGCTGGCCACCGCGGCGATCACCCTGATGCCCGATGCGGAGCCCGGCGACGCGGTCCTGGGCCTCGCCTCGGCCGGCCTCATGCCGACGGTGCTCGGCGGGCTGATCCTCGCGAGTGCGCTGGCCTTCATCATCACCACCGGCTCCAGCTTCCTGCTCTCGGTGGGCAGCAACATCGTCTATGACGGATTCGCACGCTTCACCCGCGGTGGGCTCTCCGACCGGAGCAGGCTCCTCATCCACCGGATCACCATCCTGGTGATCGCCGCCCTGGCGTACGTGCTGGGCACGTTCTTCCCCACGGTGTTGGAGCTGCAGATGTACTCCTACACCGTCTACGGGGTCGCTCTGGTTCCGCCGCTGATGGCCGCCTTCTTCTGGCGGCGCGCCACCACCGCCGGAGTGCTGAGCTCCATGATCCTCGGCGTGATCGTGACCATCCTCTGGGAGCAGCTGGCGGACAGTGAGCTCAACGCCGTGATCGTCTCCCTGCCGGTGGCGGTCATCGCCCTGCTGGTGGTGAGTCTGCTGACCACCCCGCGTGCGGAGGCTCTGCCGGATGAACTGGCCGAGCCCGGCCCGGAGATCGACCCGCAGAAGGAGCGCTGACCCATGCCGGAGATACCCGGAGCCCGCACCGGCGACGAACCGCTGGTCATCCGCGAGGCGACGGTGGCCGACGTCGCCGCCGGGACCCTCACGGAGTCTCAGACCCTGGTGATCGCCGACGGGGTGATCCAGGAGGTCGGAGCCTCTCCCACCCTGCCCTCCGGAGCTCGGGAGGTCTCGGCCGGGGGACGCGTGGTGATCCCCGGACTCGTCGACGCCCATGTGCACGTCCTCGCCGGGACCGCGGACCTCTTCCGGCAGGCCGAGGAGTCCCCGTTCTATGTGGGAGCCCAAGGCTCACAGATCATGCGCTCCATGCTCGCGCGGGGCTTCACCACGGTTCGCGACGTCGGCGGAGCCGACCACGGAGTGAGTCGGGCCGTGGCCGAGGGGCTCTGGGAGGGGCCCCGCGTGGTCTTCGGCGGCCGGGCACTCTCGCCCACCGGGGGCCATGGTGACGGACGTGCGCCCAGCCGCTTCTCCACCGATGACACCTGCTGCGACATCGGCCTGGTCTGCGACGGTGAGCCGGAGGTGCGGCGCGCGGCGCGCCATCAGCTGCGCACCGGCGCTCATCATGTCAAGGTCATGCTCTCCGGAGGGGTGGCCTCCCCGACGGACCGCGTCGACTCCCTGCAGTTCAGCGACGCCGAAATCAGTGCCGTGGTGGATGAGGCGCAGGCGGCGAACCGCTATGTGGCCGGCCACGCCTACACGGCCCGCGCGGTGAATCGCGGGCTGCGGCTGGGCGTGCGCAGCATCGAGCACGGCAACCTCATCGACGACGAGTCCGTGGAGCTGTTCCGTGCGCACGACGCCTATCTGGTGCCGACCTTGGTCACCTATGACCGGCTGAAAGCCGAGGGGGCCGCCGCGGGGCTCCCCCGCGCGAGCCAGGAGAAGGTCGACGTCGTCCTCGAGGCCGGCCTGCGTGCGCTGGAGCGAGCCTGGCGCGGCGGGGTGAACATCGTCTTCGGCACGGATCTGCTGGGTGCCATGCATCCGCACCAGAGCGCAGAGTTCCGCATCCGTGCGGAGGTCATGCCCGCCCGCGACGTCCTGCTCTCGGCGACCGTCACCGCCGCCCGGCTGCTCGGGATGGAGGGACAGCTCGGGGTGATCGCGCCCGGTGCTGCGGCGGACCTGCTGGTGGTGGACGGAGACCCGCTGGAGGATGCCGCTGTCCTGGCTGATCCGTCCCGGCACCTGCGGACGGTGGTGCACGCGGGCCGTGTCGTGAGCTCCTCGCTGCCCTGACCTCGCCCTCAAGCTCAGTGCGCCGCCCGGGTCAGCCGACCAGTCCGGCCTGGTACACGTAGACCACCGCCTGGACGCGGTCGCGCAGCTGCAGCTTGGTGAGGATGCGCCGCACATGGGTCTTGACCGTAGCCTCCGAGAGGAAGAAGCGGCCGGCGATCTCCGCATTCGACAGGCCCTCAGCGACGGCGAAGAGCACCTCGGTCTCGCGATGGGTGAGAGGCTCGCGCACCACTCCGTCCTGAAGCGCCGCGGCGATGCGTTCTCCGCTGGGCAGGGCCGCCGTCTCCGCCGGCCCGGGTGCCGCCGCTGCGGTGCGGCGGGCAGGCGGTGCGGCGGGAAGCTCTCCGGAGCGAGTCCGGGTGGCCGGATCCGTCTGCTCCTGGGGCCGGTGCACATAGGTCTCCAGCAGCCGCTGGGTGATGCGCGGCGCGACGACGGCGTCCCCCTCGGCGACCACACGCACCGCGTGGACCAGGTCCTCCGGTGCCACGTCCTTAAGCAGGAACGCGCTCGCTCCGGCCTGCAGCCCGGAGAACGCGTACTCGTCCAGGTCGAAGGTGGTCAGGATGATGACGCGCGCACAGGGGTGGTCCGCGACGATCCGGCCGGTGGCCTCGATGCCGTCCATGCGGGGCATGCGCACGTCCATCAGCACCACCTCGGGCAGCTGCTCCTGCGGCAGGCTGTTCATCAGCTCCAGGGCCTCGACGCCGTCAGCGGCCTCCGCGACGACCTCCACGTCCGGCTCGCCTTCGAGGATCAGCCGGAATCCCATGCGCAGCAGGTGCTGATCGTCCACCAGCATCACCCGGATCGGCCCGGTGCGCACCTCGGCCCGTTCCTCGGTCCGTTCCTCTCGGTGCTCGAGCGCGTCAGTGCGTCGCGCGGCATGCTCGTCCATGGTCTCCCTCATCTCCGTCGTCTCCCTCATCGCGGCACGTGCTCCTCCGTCGTCCCACGCCATTCCCGCATGACTGCGGCTTGAGCGTCCATACCCCTCAGCCGGTGCCTCGCCCCGCCGACGTCGGCTGCGGGGGCTCAAGCACAGCCCGCACCGTCCAGCCGCGGTGCCGTCCCGGTCCAGCGTAGACGGAGCCGCTGAAGAACGCGGCGCGTTCATTCATCCCGCGGATGCCCTGCCCCGAGCCCACGGACTCCACCCGGCTCCCCACCGCCTGCGAGAGACCGTCATCGGTGACCGTGATGATCACCTGTTCCGCTCGGGTGATGCCCAGTGCCGCCTGATGGTCCTCCTCAAGGCCTTCGGCCCGCAGTGCCTCGGCCTCCTCCTCGGAGCTGCCCGGCCAATGCTCGATCCGCACCTGGACCGCGGTGACCTGTCTCCCGTAGCGCAGCACGTTGGTCAGCGACTCCTGGATGATCCGGTGCACGGTCAGTCCGAAGGCGACGTCGTCGGGCAGCGGCGGCCCCTGGGTGGTCACGGTGAGCGGCATCCCCGCCCGGCGGAACCCCTCGTAGAGCTCCTCCAGCGACTCGCGTGCCGGCCGGAGGGCGCGGTCGACGCCGTCCCCCTGCCGAAGCACCCCGATCACGCGCCGCATGTCCGCCAACGCGGTCCGACCGGTGCTGGACACTTCGCCGAGCACCTCAGCCGCCCGCTCCGGATCCCGCCGGACCACCACCCTGGCCCCGTCGGCCAGTGAGATCATCACCGACAGCGAATGCGCCACCACATCGTGCATCTCCCGGGCGATCCGGTTCCGCTCGGCCACCTGCGCAAGCTCATGGCTGCGGCTGGCCCATTCGAGGACCTCCCGCTCATGGCTGCGACCACGGCGCACCGCAGCTCCGATGCCGCCGGAGATACCTACCGAGAGAGCCATGATGATCACCATGGGGATCAGCAGCTCATGGGGACTGGATCCATTGTTGAAGATCTCCTCCAGGTACGCGAAGTCGTATCTCTCCAACCAGGCGTCGGCGCGCAGCAGCGGCAGATACGCCACCACGGTGCCTGCGACCCCGACCACCAGCCCTGTGACCAGACCGCGATGCAGTCCCACGCAGTAGATGGCAAAGCACAGGCCCACCATCTGCGCCCCCTGCCAGGGGTAGACGAAGATCCCGGCCGCCTCACCGAGGACCACCGCGGCGGCGATCCCCACGGGCCAGCGATGTCGAAACAGCAGCGCCGCCGCGATCACGGCCTGGACTGCACCCAGCCACCAAGCGTCAGGTCCCATGTCGATGAAGGCGCCGGGCAGGCTCCAGGCCGAGAGGAACACGTAGACGGCCGAGACGAGGAGGTTCATCGTCCGTGGGTGCCGGCGAAGCCAGCCGCGCATCCCCCGGCGCCGGACGATGCCCAGATCCTGCCAACCCGGTGGCTGCTGTCCCCCGGCCGGTGTCCCCGTCAATGGCGCCGTCGTACTCATGCCACGAGCCTACTGGCCTGCCCGGTCATCCTGACCGTCCCGGGTTCAGGCGTCCCTGCGGCGGAACAGGAGTCCACCCGTCACGGTCACGGCCGCCGTCCAGGCACCCATCCCCACACCGGCGGCGAAAGAGCCGATCCCCTCCCTGGGGGCCGGGCCCGGGACGGTGAAACTGCTCATCAGGTTCGCGAACTGCCACCGGTAGAGCGTCATGACCAGCTCGGACTCCTCGGTGACCGACACCAGGATCTCCATGGCCATAGGCAGCACGAACAGCAGGATCGCCAACGTGACGATCCCTCCGGCAGTGCTGCGCAGGATGGCACCGAGTCCGAAGCCGACCAGACCGGCCAGAACCACTCCCGCCCAATGGGTGATGAGCCGGTGCCAAGTCTCGGTAGCTGTGAAGTCCGGGGTGAGACCGTGCGTGGCCGCAAAGGGCAGCGCGACCGCGAGGATCCCGGCGATCATCAGTGCGGCCAGCACCCCCAGCACTACGGCGGTGGCCAGCGCCTTGGCGGTGTAGAGCACCACCCGGCGGGGCACCGCAGAGAGCGATGAGCGGACTGATCCGCTGGCGTGCTCAGAGGTGATAGCGATGACCCCGATGCAGCCCAGGAGGATGACGGCGAAGTAGAGTCCGGTCAGCGGGGTCTCGAGGGCCATGTCCCGCAACGCCGCCTCGGGCAGTCCTGCCCCGGGATCCTCCTGCTGCCAGCTGATCATGCTGTTCAGGCTGGCCCCGGACATCCAGGCGAAGAGCAGCACCAGCACCAGAGCGCTGGCGCCGAGCCACCAGGTGGCGCGCAGCCAGACGAGCTTCTGCAGTTCGGAGCGCAGCACACGCAGGAAGCTCAGCCCGCTCAAGGCAGGGTCGACCTCGAACCGGCGCTGCGGCTCCGTGGCGGTGCAGGTGTTCAGGCGTAGCCCCGGCGCACCCTGGGGATGGCCGACGCTGGAGGATCCAGTCTCAGGAGTCATGTCAGCGCCCTTCTTCATGGTCGGGTCCGTTCGGCGCCTCGTCCGGGGAAAGGGAGACCGTGCCGGAACTCTCGAGCCCGCCGCTGCGGTGCTCGACGGCGTCATGTGTGAGTCGCAGGTAGGAATCCTCCAGCGAGCTCCGCAGCGGCGTGAGCTCGTGCAGCACCGCTCCGATGTCACGGGCGCGGCGACCGATGCTGCGGGCGTCGAGCCCGGTGACCTCGAACGTCTCAGCATCGTGCCCGGTGACCGTGACCTCGGCAGCCGAGAGGGAGTTCATCAGATCAGCGGCGTCTTCGCTGCGCACCAGCACCCGGGACTCCCCGGCGGCGTCGATGAAGTCCTGCAGGGGCATATCGGCCAGGATCCGGCCGCGGCCGAGCACGATCAGGTGGTCGGCGGTCTGGGCCATCTCAGACATCAGGTGGGAGGAGAGCAGCACGGTGCGGCCCTCGGCGGCGAGCTGACGGGTCAGCTGCCGCACCCAACGGACGCCCTCAGGGTCCAGGCCGTTGACCGGTTCGTCGAGGATCAGTGTTGCGGGATCGCCCAGCAGCGCGGCGGCGATGCCGAGCCGCTGATTCATGCCCAGCGAGTAGCTCTTGACGCGGCGGCCGTCCACTGAGCCCAGCCCGGTCATCTCGATCACCTCGTCCACACGCTGTCGGCCGATGCCGTGGGTGCTGGCGAGGAGCCGCAGGTGCTGCCGCCCCGTGCGTCCGGGATGGGTGGCGCCGGCGTCGAGCACAGCCCCCGCCTGACGCAGCGGCGCATCATGCTGGGAGAAAGGGAGACCGTTGACGGTGATCGTCCCGGAGGTGGGGCGGTCCAGGCCCATGGCCAGGCGCATGGTGGTGGACTTCCCGGCCCCGTTGGGGCCGAGAAATCCGGTGACCTTCCCGGGCGCAGCAGTGAAGCTGATGCCGTCGACGGCGGTCCGGGGCCGGGAGGTGCCGGCGCCGTAGGTCTTGCTCAGGTCCTCGGCGGTGATCATGACTCTCCGATCGGTGGTCGCGATGCCCCTCACTCTACGGAGCCGCAACCGCGCGACGCTTCAGCCTGTGGGGGTATCTTGTGCCGACCAGATCGTCGACCAGACCCGTCACGTCATCCTTCAGAAGGAGACGCGGCCCGCTCCTCTGCCATCCTGACGATCGCCCCGTCGCGAGGCATGCCGTCGAGCGCCGTGCTCCCAGGCTCCTGAGCGTGCTTCCTCCAGGACGGGTCCATGCCCTCCACCTGACATCCCTGCCACGTCATGGGCAGCCCGGCAGCAGCGTCGAAGGAGGCCCGGTCCATGAGGTGCACGTGCAGATGCGGCTCAGTGGAGTTGCCCGTGTTCCCGACCGCGGCGATGACCTGGCCCGCCACAACTTCCTCTCCCACCTGGACACGTGACGAGCCACGCTTCAGGTGGGCGTAGGCGGCGAAGGTGCCGTCATGGTGACTGATCACGATGCGATTTCCGATCACGGCACGGTATCCACCGACCAGCTCACGGAGGAACCCGCCCAGGAGGATCATCCACAGCATGGCCTGCCAGGTGTTGCGGGCACGCTGGTCCCGCTGCCCGTCCGACGTCTGAACCACGACTCCCTGCGCCACAGCGTGGACCGGCTCCCCGAAGCACGTGAAGTCTTCCGGCCGGCTCCCTCGCAGAGCCCGTCGGGGCGACACTGGGTTCTGCGGTGTGACCATGTCCGGTCCCACTGTGGGATGGGAGAGGTCCACCGCGTAGCGCTGCCCCCGGGTCGTCGTCCCATGGCTCGGGACCTTCTGCCCGGGGCTGTTGTGGACCATCCATCTGCCCCGGACCGGAGCGTCGACGATCAACGGCTCCTGGGACTCGGTGGCGGGCGCCACCCTGTACAGCAGATAGGCCAGCAGGATCCAGGCGATGACACCGAGAACCCACCACAGCCCGCTGGGTGGCGTGATGATCCCTGTCAGATCCGCAGCGATCACCAGGACACCCAGACACATCATCACTCGCCACAGTGCCCGCAAGCGGGCCACGATCCTCAGCACTGCCACCCTCCCATGGTCTCTTCCCCAGCATCACAGGCCGCACGGCACGGATGCCTGCTCCTCGACTCCCCGCATGGCTGAGTTCCTGGTCAGGAGGGCCAGGCGCCTGAGGAGCTCTGCATCATCGTGTGCAGGCTGCACACCCTGCCGTCTGACGCGAGACGTCCGACATCGAAGACAGCGAGCGTCGGCCCGCCTCCCCGCCTCCGCTCCGGAGTCATCGTGTAGCGTGCGGCGAAACGCCGACCCTGACGCAGGACGTCGTGGACCTCCACGGAATGACTCAGCCCCTTCTTGCGGGCCCGCCTGATCGCCGCCACCATGTCAGAGCGGTGCTTGAGGGTCCTGTTGATCCTGACGTCGGCACCGGGCGTGTGGAACGTCTCGAAGACGTCGTCGGCAGCGACCGATTCGTCCGAGACGAGCCGGTTGTACTCGTGCAGATACGCGGCGATGTCGTCCCCGGGTGTGCCCGGCAGGGCGTTCAGAGGAGCATCAGCCCCCGCAGCCTCCACCTCCACCTCCACCATAGGATCCCGCGGCTCACCCCAGACGTAGCCGCTGCGTGAGACAGATGCCGAACCGGAGATGCGACCGTCATCTCCGAGCCGATGAAACTCGATGTGCTCAGTCTCCATGCGCAACTCCCAGAGGACACCCGAGAGAATCGCGTATCGGACGGCCAGCCTGTCTCCTTCGACCACCGCATCTCGGATCTGCAGGACGTACGGAGACTCTCGAAGTCGCCATTGACGCAGCTGCTTGACTCGCCGGGCGCGCGCCATCGGCTTCTGATTCATGACATGCACAGCATCCGGTGCGTGACAACTGTCCCAGATATCCTCGACCGGCTCCGATCCGTCGAAGCTCCTGTCGATGAACCAGCGCACGAATCCGGCGGGATCCTGGCTCAGGATCGGGGGCTTCGCGGACTGCATGCTCGTCTCCTCCATCGTCGGTCTCCTCCCTACCGGTCTCCGATGCGACCGATGCCGCGGGCTGTCACTTACTGGACGCCGCTGGCTTGCAGCTGCTGCTCTGCCAGCCGGCGATAGACCTCATCTGACTCCATCAGCTCCGCGTGAGTCCCGATCGCGCGCACAGCTCCTCGGTCGAGCACGATGATCCGATCGGCCCGGAGCACTGTGGAGATCCTGTGGGCGATGGTGACGACCGCACGTTGCTGGGCCGCATCGATGACCGCGTCACGGAGCGCCGCCTCGGTGTCACTGTCGAGGTGGGCAGTCACCTCGTCGAGGAGCACCACCTCAGGCTGCTGCAGCAGGGTGCGGGCGATGGCCAGACGCTGCCGCTGCCCACCGGAGAGGCCGAGGCCTCGTTCCCCCAGCTCCGTATCGAGCCCTTGCGGCAGAGACTCGACGAAGTCCTTGAGGCTGGACAGCCGCAGGACCTCCTCGATCTGCCGCTCCTCCGCTTCCGGACGAGCATAGACCAGGTTCTCTCGGATGGTCCCGCGCAGCAGCGGGGCGTCCTGCTCCACATAGCCGACCTTGGTCCTGAGCTGATCCAAGGACATCTCGGCGACATCGACGCCGCTCACGCTCACCGCGCCCCGGTCAGCTCGATGGAATCGTTCGACAAGCTGAAAGAGACTCGTCTTCCCGGCGCCGGACGGTCCGACGATGGCGGTGAGCCCTGTGCGAGGCACGGAGAAGGTCACATCGCGAAGTGCTGGCGACCCGTCCTCGTAGGAGAACCACACACTCTCGAACGCGACCGCCGCATCCACCATCTCGCCACGGGTGCTGTCCTCAGCTGCTCCGGCTGCCTGCGGTTCTTCCTCCTGCGGCAGCTCGGCCAGCTCCGTGATGCGCTGGACTGCGGCCCGGCCCTGTTGGATCTGCCCCAGCGCCAGGAAGAGCATCACCAGCGGGGACACCAGGTAGAAGAGGTACATGACGAATGCGGTCAGATCGGCTGCGTGCAGCTCACCGGTCGTCACACGGGCCATCCCCCACGCGATGACGACGGCCAGCGAGAGCTGGGTGCCTACGTTCATCGCGGGCTGCAGCAGCGCTCCGAGAGCGGTCACGCGGATCCCGCTCTGACGAGCTGAGTCCGCCAGACCTTCGAGGCGCTCTGTCTCACGCGCCTCGGCCCGGGAGGCCTTCACCGTCGTGATGGCCCCGAGCACGCGCTGCAAACCCGACCCGAAGGCGCTGGTGTCCGTTCGGTTGACCAGGGACGCGACCCTCACCTGACGAGCGATCACCAACGAGACGAGGCTGGCTGCTCCGAGGCAGATGAGGGTCGCCACCAGCAGCTGCCAGTCGATCCACGCCATGAAGATGACACCGCCCACCACCATGAAGAGGGAACTCACCAGCTGGGCGAGTGCTTGGGTGATCACCATGCACGCCAAGGTGGTGTCACCGACCATGCGGGTGAAGATGTCTCCGGACTCCATCCGTTGGAAGGCGGCGACCCTGCTGCGCAGCAGACGCCCCGCCAGAAGGTTCCGCACATCGAACACGATGTTTTCGCCGGCGCGTCCGATGAGGTAAGCGTTCGCCGCCGACATAGCGGCATCGAGGATGAACAGGCCGACGATCCAGAGGATGGGCCCGGAGATGGAGTCCCCCTCCGCAACGGCCCTGATGAGGATGCCGACGAACAGCGGCTGGGCGAGGGAGGCGGCCGCACCCACGAGTCCGGCGACGATGCCTGCGACGAGGAGGGCCCGGTGTCCGGAGATGATCCGCACAAGGTTCATGACGGCTTGCGATACGTCGCGATGAACATCAGGGATTGCTCCGCATAGGGACTGCGAAGTGGGTCAGACCACGAACCGTCCGGCTCCAGGCCAGCGAAGTGCGCATAGGCGTCGGTGTCCTCGGGCGTGATCAGCCGGAGGACCTCGGTGCCGATCCTATGCGTTCCATCCGCTTCGAACCAGATCTGCGAACAGTGCCAGAGATCATCGGGCAGCAGGGTCGCGTGAGTCTGGAGACCTGTGTTGCGCTCCGGGTAGGGGAAGAAGAGCGTCGTCCTCGTCTTTCCTTCATGCAGGCCCACACATCCAGGACGGTTGTGTGCTTCGAGGACGAGACGGCCACCAGGAATCAGCAGGTCGGCGGCGCGCTGGACCGCCTGCTGCTGCTCTTCCCGAGACAGCACCAGGGACAGTGCCGAGCACACGATGTAGATGAGACCGAATCGCCGATCGTCGGTGTAGGTGCGCATGTCCCCGTAGCGGGGGACCACGAGATCCTCCCCGCACTCCTCTCGCAGGGCGTCGAGCATCAGGCTGGAGCTGTCAACGCCCACGACCTGCCCGACCCGTCTGGCCAGAGGGACCGCGATGCGCCCGGTGCCGACACCGAGCTCAAGCGTTCCGCTGGCAGGATCTGGGTGCTGGTCCGCGAGGAACTCCGCCAGCACCTCCGCCGACTCGTCCTTGCGGAAGACCCGGTCGTACCAGCCCTCGAACTGTTCGGCGTAGCCTGTGTCCTGCACAGTCATCGAGTCTCGTCCTTTCTCCGTCGTGTTGATCGGGCATGGTGGGGTGTCCTCAGGCGACGGGGACGAGTCTGCGTTCATCAGCGCCGTCCATTCCCACATAGGGCGAGACGAAGAGGATCTCAGGCTCCTCGTCAGGGTCATGGCCGCTCGCCCGCACCATGGATATCTGGAATCCCTTGATGCGGCTGAGGTCATCGGACCTCTCGGCGATCTCTCGGCGGATGAAGTTCACCAGCAGGCGGTAGGACGCGGTGACCTTGATGACCTCGAAACCCTTGTCCATCCTCTGGAGGATCTCGCTGCACACGTCGAACACCGCCTTCTCGCCCCTGCGCGTGGCGAACCAGAACGCCTGGTGCATCCGTCGATCAGCGATGAGCTCGATGCTCTGCCACCTCGACGTCTCACCGTCGACGTCCAGCGTCCGGAAGAGGTAGTGATAGTCGTGGGTCGCCGGGTTGGGTGCGAAGAACTTCCAGTTGGGCAGCACGGAGAAGTGGTCTCGGAGCTGGAGCCGATTGAAGACGGGATTGGGATGCTGGGTGGCGACAGTGGCGACGAGAAGGGCGGAACCCGCGATCCGCGCTGCCGCACCACGACCTGTGAACAGCGCCCTGCACTGAGCTGCGACGTTCATCCGAGCACCTCGACCTTCCTCGTGTCGTGACCATCGGTCCGAGCGAGATCCACATCCGAATCTGCCGACGGCTCCATGAGATCAACGTGTCGGGAGCGCTGGAGATGGGCGATGATGACGTCTGCGACAAGGTGCGCGTGCCGCGCATTGGTCAACATGCTGTCGTGGTCCGTGCCGGGGATGACGCGCAGCTCACTGGACGGATCATCATGGGTCCTCACCAACTCCTCGTACATCGCCAGCTGCTCGGCATCCTGATCGACCGTGTTCTGGGCTGCGACGACGACACCGCACGCAGCGATGGGGTCAACGTCGGCGGAGTGACTGCGGAAGTCCTTCTCCACCGCACGCCACTCTCGGGATGCCGCACTCCACAACCGAGCATCGGAGTATTGGGCGAAGACCTTGTCACGATACGCCGGCGGGAGACTGTCCAGCCACCGGGGTCGGCTCATCAGGATCCCCGTTCCCAGGCGCAGCGCCCAGGTCGCCGTCGTGAGCGCACCGTGGAGGTTCCGCGCGCCCAGGTCCTGTGCTTCTGAGCGTTGGAGCTCAGCAGGATGGGACGGGTCCAGGTACACCAGAGCCTCGAGAGTCTCGGGATCCATCTCGGAGGCAGCGCGCCGGATGATCTCACCACCCAACGAATGCCCCACCAGGGCGACCTTCCGACCGCTTGGGGCCGTCACCGCATGGCAGAGGTCGAGGAGGTCGTCCACCGACTCCTGAAGCGTGTAGTCGGCACGGGATCTCCGCCGACTGCCTGCATACCCGGCTCGCGCATAGACGATCAGACCGCAGTCCGTCTCTGTGACGATCTTCTCGCTGATCCAGGCGAAGTGTTCGGCGGTCGCGGCAAGACCCGCGACGAAGATCACGATGGGGGACTCTCCATCAGGCGTGCCTCCAGACTCGAACTGGAGCTCGTTGCCGTGGCGCGTGGTGATCCTGCGGGATGTCCCCCATCCCTGAAGCGTCTTGAGCCGCTTCTGCACGGCCACTGTCCCGGCGACAGCCGCGGAGACCCCTAGCGCCACCAGGGCTGCGGGGACCATGCGGTCGTCCCTGCCAGCGACGACGGGATGGGACCTGGGAGTCGAGGTATAGGCGACGAAGGGATGCATCGAGGGGAATGCCGTCATGAACCGTCCCAGTCCCATGACGAAGCCGTTGGCGACGTGGAAGGATGCCGCAGAGGCCAAGAACGGTCGCGCAAACCGTCCACCTGCCACGTAGACGAGGGGAAACAGACACTCCATGGCGAGAACCCCGTGCTGGATCATCGTGGAGGCCCGCGGATGCTGCTTGGAGAATCTGTAGACCTTCTCGAAGCCATAGGTCTTGGTCCGCATGACTCCAGGCAGGGCTTCGCCGCTGCGCCACTTGTCACCCAGCAGCTTCACCCAGCCCGACGCGGCGTAGGAGAGGTTGGCCTGGATCGCCACATACCAGAGCAGCGCATCCTGAGTCTGGGGGGACGAGCTCAGACGAGCCGCACCCGTGGCTGACTGCACCAGAAGAGAGACCTGGTCGGACCCGTCTGTGCCGAATCGGTGTCGGGGATAGAGGATGGCGGTGATGCCGCTGAGCGCCAGGTTGCCTGCGCCGCGCCATCGACTGTTCCCGGGCAGCATCATCGCGATGCTCACGGCCGCCCGGGTCACGTGGAGTCCCACTGTGACCCGACGGTCTCCGACCAGATCCAACACACACCGGAACATCGGATTGTCGACTGCTTCCTCCTCCCTCATGATCTCCCAGTCATTCAGCCCACCCTTCTCAAGGTGGCGACGCTGGCTGAGGTACTCCAGGGACGACGTCAGAGTCGTCGCGGCGACCAGGCGTTCGGAGATGCCGAGCGCACGATCACGAGATACGGGGATCGGGCTGAAGACAGCGGAGACCAGTTTCCGGGCCAGATTCACGGGGTGGTCCTTGCGGTAAAGGGGTTCGATGGAGAAGAGGCCTCCGGGACACAGGAGCTCTGCATCCCGGAGACCTCAGGACGGGCCGGCTCATGCACAACCCAGCGTGGGACCGAATGCGTCCGGTGAGTCAGCCGTTGGCGCCGGCGTGCTCACGTCCCAGGTCATAGGCCTGAAGTGTGATCCACGCGTACCCGGCAGCGCCGGCGAAGGCTGCGGGCGTCGCCATGACCGGCCCCAGCTTGGCACCGGACATGCGACTGTCCTCGGTCAATGCGGACTCGGTCTCGCTCTCCAGCTTCTCCTCAATGCGGGCGATCATGTCGTCCTCTCTGAAATCATCGTGATCCGGTTGATGAGCCTGGCGACCAGCCCGTCAGCAGGGCCTCGGACACATGTCCGGCACTGTGTCGACGGTCGGTCACGACCAGGTCAGTTGACCGTGCGGCCCACGGTGTAGGCGACGCCCACACCGGTGACTCCCGCAGCCGCGGCTCCCACGACCTTCTTCCCGGCGAGGGCCGCCACCACCGCGGCGGGTGTCGCCATGACCGGCGTCCCCTCCCGACGGAAGCCTTCGGTGAGTGATCCCAGTTCCTGCTCGTTCATGAATGCGGCGATGTTTTCTGACATAACTCTCCCCAATCTTATTCAGCAGACTTGACATAATCGAGAGGCCACCGAACGGCCCGTCGATCACGAATGACGCTACAGACGCGTTCAGTTCCCGCCAAGACTAATGCGCGTATTTTGAGGAACTCGAAAGGTTGCGTTCAGCTCCTGTTAAGGGTGGACGCCCGCTCCATCATGATGTCCGGCGCCTCCGCCCGGCATCGCCGCTGACCTCACCGCCAGCGTGGAGCGCGGCCGTAGGTGATCGCCCGCACCGGCGCCTCCAGGGGGCCGGTGCGGAAACCGGTCATCCAGAGACGAGAGGCCAGCAGCTGGACCAGCCAGAGAGCGAGGGCGATCCCGCCGACCTGCAGTGCGGTCAGCTGGCCGGCCAAGCCGAGACCCAGGGCGGAGAAGATCAGCGCCAGCACCAGTGACTGTCCCAGGTAGTTGGTCAGCGACATGCGCCCGGCCGGGGCGAGGGCGGCGGTGAGCCAGCCGAATGCCGGGCTGCGGAACACCAGCAGGGCAAGGATCACGTAGCCCAGGGACTGGACTGGGCCTCCGGTGAGGGTCAGGGCCTGCGCCAGCAGGAGCTGGACCATGCTGGGCTCCCCGCCGGCCACCGACCCGGGGGCGCCCCAGTCCAGCCAGGCGGCGGTCCCGGAGATCAGCAGACCCACCGTCAGGGCCGGCACCATGATGGCCACCAGGCGGCCTGTGGGCACCTCACGAGCGACGATCCGCTCCAGCAGCTGCGAACGCCCGACCACCAGTCCGATCAGGAACGCAGCGAGGACCATGATCCCCTGCCCGAACAGGATCATGGGGCCCATGAACGCGTAGGTCTGCAGCTGGAAGCCCAGATAGGAGCCGATGGTTCCGGTATAGGCGGCGACGGCGGCGTCGGCGTCACCGCCGGCCATCATGGCGTCGTCGAAGCCGGGGGTGCCTTCGGCCAGCAGCATGATGCCGCTGATTCCGAACATGAACAGGGCGACCACCCCGTAGAGAAGCCCGGCGAGGATCAGCGCAGTGCGGGTACGGATGCGGCGCATGCCCAGCAGCGCGAAGCCCAGCAGCGCATAGGCCAACAGGATGTCGCCCACGAAGAGCAAGATCCCATGCAGCACGCCCAGCACCGCCAGGGTGATGAAGCGGCGCACCGAGCGGCCCACCTCCGAGACTCCGGCCCGATGTGCCGAGGCCCACTGCATCACGAAGGAGAGCCCGAAGAGGAAGGAGAAGACCACATAGGACTTCGCCTCGAAGAGCAGAGTCGCGGTGAAGGCCGTCAGCTGGTCGCCGGCGCTCTGGATCTCGCGGTGGAACTCCCCGGTGCTCAGCTGCCCCGGCTCGGCGAAGAACCAGATGTTGACCGAGAGGATGCCCAGCAGCGCCACCGCCCGCAGGGCGTCGACGGCGATCAGCCGCGGGGGCCGAGCGGGCTGGGTGCCGCTTGGCATAGGCAGGCTGGAGCCGCCGTCGTCGTCGATGTGCCGCTCCCTACCGAGGGTGCCCTCCGGCTGATGTCCGCTCATGGGACTCAGCGTAGGGACGTCGCAGCCGCGGCTCATCCCCCCGAAGGATGATCCCGCCCCTCAGCGCCTCAGCGCTCGACGTCCCCCCGGATGAACGCCTCCACACGGTCCCGGGCGACGCTGTCGTGCAGCTGCTCGGGCGGGGACTTCATGAAGTAGCTCGACGCTGAGACCAGCGGGCCCCCGATGCCGCGGTCCAAGCCGATCTTCGCGGCACGCACGGCGTCGATGATGACCCCGGCGGAGTTCGGCGAGTCCCAGACCTCGAGCTTGTACTCCAGCGCCACCGGGGCGTCGCCGAAGTTGCGGCCCTCCAGACGCACATAGGCCCATTTGCGGTCGTCCAGCCACTGCACGTAGTCGGAGGGGCCGATGTGCACGTCCTCGGCCTGCAGGTCTGCGCTGGTGTTGGAGGTGACCGCCTGGGTCTTGGAGACCTTCTTCGACTCCAGCCGGTCCCGCTCCAGCATGTTCTTGAAGTCCATGTTGCCGCCCACGTTGAGCTGATAAGTGCGGTCCAGGATCACCCCGCGTGACTCGAAGAGCGCCGCCATCTCACGGTGGGTGATGGTCGCCCCGATCTGCGACTTGATGTCGTCTCCGACAATCGGGACCCCCGCCTCGGTGAACTTCTGCGCCCACTCCTCGGTTCCGGCGATGAACACCGGCAGGGCGTTGACGAAGGCGGCGCCGGCGTCGATGGCGGCCTGTGCGTAGAAGCAGGCCGCCTCCTCGGAACCCACCGGCAGGTAGCAGACCACGACGTCGACCTCGGCCGCCTGCAGCGTCGCGACCACGTCGACCGGCTGGGCGGGGGACTCGGTGATGGTCTCCCGGTAGTAGCGGCCCAGTCCGTCCAAGGTGGGCCCGCGCTGGACGGTCACTCCGGTCGGCGGGACGTCGGCGATGGTGATCGTGTTGTTCTCACTGGCGTCGATGGCCTTCGAGAGGTCCAGGCCCACCTTGGCCTCGTCGACGTCGAAGGCCGCCACGAACTGCACGTCGGAGACGTGATAATCACCGAACTCGACGTGCATCAGCCCGGGCACCTGCTGATCGGCCGGGGCGTCCTTGTAATACTCCACGCCTTGGATCAGCGAGGCGGCGCAGTTGCCGACGCCGACGACGGCGACGCGGATGGGGTTCGTGGCCACGTGGTCACTCCTTGGTTCTCGGGTCTCTGGGACGCGTGCGGATCGCACAGCGGGGCCGACGGTGTCACCGTCGGCCGATCCCTTCAGCCGACGTTCACCAGCCTGTCATTATTCCTCATCAGGCCCGCATCCCGGTGAGGCTCACGCAGTCAGTCGCGGGTCTTAGAGTGGTGCCGATGACACCAGAACCCCGGAATCGGCGCGAGGTCGTGGCACCGACGCGCGCGGATCCCCTGCTGCGCCTGCTCTCCGACCGAGTCGGCGGCCCCAGCGGGACGCGGCTGACCGCGGGTCGACGCTTCTGGACGATTCCCCGGGTCCTGATGGCGATGACGGCGGTGGCCGCGCTGGTCTCGCTGCTGTCGATGCAGCACTGCCGAGCAGAAGGCTGGATCGGGGTCTCGCTCTACCACCACGGCTGCTATTCGGACGTCTCCGCCCTGTACGTGCAGCGCGGGCTCGACGCCGACCCCTGGGCCCCCTTCGTCGACGGTCAATGGTTCGAGTATCCGGTGCTGACCTCGCTGCTGGCCTCGCTGGCGGCGCTGGTGACCCGCGGAGTGGACGGCGTCGTGAGCTCGACGGTGCCCTCCCTGGCCTACTGGGAGGGCCGGCTCTCCCTGCTCTACTGGGACGTGACGTTCCTGGGCGCGGTGCTGGCCTGGTTCCTCCTGGTGCTCACCGTGATGCGCGCCGCCGGGCGGCGGCCCTGGGACGCGGCCATCGTGGCGACCTCTCCGGCGATCATCTTCGGGGCAGGCATCAACTGGGACCTGTGGGCCACTGCGGCGCTGCTCCTGGCAGTGTTGGCGCATCTGCGCGGCCAGCACCTGACCGCCGGGGCGCTGATCGGCGTCGGAGTCTCCTTCAAGCTCTTCCCGCTGTTCCTGCTCGGAGCGCTGTTCGTGCTGGCACTGCGCCGGGACGGTCTGCCCTGGTCGGCCCTCGGGCGCACAGTGGCGGCCTCAGCGGTCTCCTGGGCGCTGCTGAACGTGCCGGCAATGCTGCTCAGCTGGGAGAACTGGTCCCAGTTCTGGTCGTTCTCGGCCGAGCGCGGCAGCGGCTACTCCTCGATCTGGCACGTCTGGCAGGTGCTGGCCGAAGCGCAGGGAAGCGCCGGGCCGGGGCCCGAGCTGGTCTCCACCCTGAGCCTGGCACTGTTCCTGGCCTGCTGCACGGGCGTGCTCCTGCTGGGCCTCAGGGCCCCGGTCCCACCACGCACGGTGCAGTTGCTGCTGCTGATCGTGGCTGCCTTCGCCCTGGTCAACAAGGTGTACTCGCCGCAGTTCATGATCTGGCTGATTCCGCTGATCGCGCTGGCCGCCCCGCGCTGGCGGGACGTGCTGATCTGGCAGGCGGCCCAGGTGCTGCACTTCTGGGCGGTGTGGATGTACCTGGCCGGCGTCGTCGGGGATGCGGGACCGCAGCACACCATGGCCGACGGCGTCTACCTGCTGGCGGTGCTGGGGCACATGGCCGCCACCGCGTGGATCATGGCGGTGGTGGTGCGGGACATGTACCGGCCGGAGTGCGACGTGGTGAGGCACCCGCCGGTGCTGGCTCGACGCTGAGCGTCCGCCTCACTCCTGCGCGGACCACCAGTCGCGCAGCACCTTCTCGGCCGTCGCAGGCTCCACCGGCCCGTGCTCCATGCGGTGCTCCAGCAGGAACCGGTAGGCCTGGCCGACCTCCGGTCCCGGGCGGATCCCCAGGATCTCCATGATCTGCTCGCCGTTGAGGTGGGGGCGGATCCTGGCCAACTCCTCCTGCTCGGCGAGCACGGAGATCCGGTCCTCGAGATCGTCGTAGGCGTGGGCCAGCCGGTCGGCCTTCTTCCGGTTGCGAGTGGTGACGTCGGAGCGGGTGAGCCGGTGCAGCCGCTCCAGCTGATCGCCGGCGTCGGTGACATAGCGCCGCACCGCCGAATCGCTCCAGCCGGCGTCGCCGTAGCCGTAGAACCGCATGTGCAGCTCCACCAGCCGAGTGACCGCCTTGATGGAGTCCTTGTCGAAGCGCAGCTCCTGCATGCGCTTGCGGGTCAACTTGGCCCCGACCACGTCATGGTGCCGGAAGCTGACCCCCCCACCGGGTTCGAAGCGGCGGGTGCGCGGCTTGCCGACGTCGTGCATCAGTGCCGCGAAGCGCAGGACGAAGTCCGGGCCGGGGACCGGGCCGTCGTCGTCGGTCTCCAGCTCCGCGGCCTGTTCCATGACCTGCAGCGAATGCTGGTAGACGTCCTTGTGCCGACGGTGCTCGTCATCGGTGCGCTTCAGGGCCGGCACCTCGGGCAGCACAACGTCAGCCAGCCCGGTGTCCACCATCAGGTCCACTCCCGCACGCGGGTGCGCCCCGCAGATCAGCTTGACCAGCTCCTCGCGGACCCGTTCTGCGGAGACGATCTCCAGACGGGAGGCCATCGCCGTCATCGCGTCGCGGACGCCCTCGTCCACGTCGAGTCCCAGCTGGGAGGCGAAGCGGGCGGCACGCATCATGCGCAGCGGGTCGTCCGAGAAGGACTCCTCGGGGGTGGAGGGGGTGCGCAGCCGCTGGGCGACGAGGTCCTTCACCCCGCCGTGCGGATCGACCAGCTCGAAGGAGGGCAACCGCAGCGCCATGGCGTTGACCGTGAAGTCCCGACGGACGAGGTCCTCAGCGAGGCTGTCGCCGAACTGCACCTGAGGCTTGCGGGAAGCCGGGTCGTAGGCCTCGGCGCGGTAGGTGGTCACCTCGATGGTGGCATCGCCTTTGCGGATGCCGATGGTGCCGAAGTCCCGGCCGATGTCCCAGTGCGCATCCGCCCAGCCGGACACGGCGGCGATGATCTGATCCGGGGTGGCATCGGTGGTGAAATCGAGGTCCGGCGAGGTCCGTCCGAGGAACAGGTCACGGACCGGCCCGCCGACCAGCGAAAGCTCATGGCCGTGGGAGGCGAACTGTTCACCGAGGTCGACGACGACGTCGGGCAGCCAGGCGCCGTCGGGGAATCCAGCAGGGAGATATGGCATGACAGAGACAGTTTCCCACAGGCCGACGAAGCTCTCCGCCCGGCAGCCCGGGGAAGGGTCCGACCACGACCGGAGCGGGCTGCGCTTCCCGCTAGAGTAGTGATCATGAACGGATCGGAGACCGGTGATGAACCCCAGACCCCGTTGACGGTGTCGATGGGATCACGCCGCGTGCCGGTTCCCAAGCCGCCTCGCGGTGGCGGCCACCTTCCCACCGTGGAAGAGGTCAGCGCGGGCGGAGTGGTCATCAGGCCCGCCGCCCAGGGCTTCGAGGTGGCCATCATCGCCCGATACAACCGGGGCGGACGGCTCGAGTGGTGCCTGCCCAAGGGCCACCCGGAGAACGACGAGGACCACGAGCAGGCCGCGATCCGTGAGGTGGAGGAGGAGACCGGCATCGCCGGGGCCATCCTGACCTCTCTGGGAAGCATCGAGTACTGGTTCACCGTCCCCACCCACCGGGTGCACAAGACGGTGCACCATTTCCTGCTCGAGGCCGTGGGCGGGGAGCTCACCACCGAGAACGATCCGGACCACGAGGCCGTTGACGTCGCCTGGGTCAACATGGACGATCTGGAACGGACGCTGTCCTTCCCGAATGAGCGACGCATCGTCTCCGCTGCCAAGCAGGTCATCGCGGACACGTTATAGTCAGCGCCGATGTCGCATACTTCCCCTGACCAGGACAGCCGTCAGCACGACGGCGACAAGTCCCCCGACACCCATATCCCACAAGGCGGGATGGCGCGGGCCAGCGCCTTGATGGCCTCCGGGACCATGGTCTCGCGCATGCTCGGCTTCATCCGGACCGCTCTGCTGGCCGTGGCGATCGGCTCCACGGCACTGGTGGCCGACGTCTTCGAGAAGGCCAACACCATCCCGAACGTGATCTACATGCTGCTGGCCGGCGGCATGTTCAACGTAGTGCTGGTGCCGCAGCTCATCAAGGCCGCCAAACGCCCGGACAGGGGCTCCGACTACACCTCTCGGCTTCTGACGCTCTGCGTGCTGGTGCTCGGCGCGTTCACCATCCTGCTGACCCTGGCGGCATACCCGCTGATGGTGGCCCTCACCAAGGACTGGACCGAACCGATGCTCGCGCTGGGCACCGCCTTCGCCCTGTGGACGCTGCCGCAGGTGTTCTTCTACGGGCTCTACGCGGTCATCGGGCAGATCCTCAACGCCAACGCGAAGTTCGGCTGGTACATGTGGGCCCCGGTGCTGAACAACGTCATCGCCATCGGTGTGATCGGCAGCTACCTGGTGATGTTCGGCCGCTTCACCTCCGGCACCGATCAGGCCGCGGAGTGGACGACCCAGCAGACCCTCTGGCTGGCGGGCGGCCACACCGTGGGCATCATCGCCCAGGCCGCGATATTGATCTGGCCGCTGATGAAGATCGGGTTCCCGATCCGCCCGAAGTTCGGCTGGAAGGGAATGGGGCTGCGCTCCACCGGGCAGATCGCGGCCTGGACGCTGGCGACCATGCTGATCAGCAACATCGCCAATCTGCTCTACATGCGGCTGATCTCCGGTGCCACCGCGAGTCGTGAGCAGATGGCCGACGGCGGCGCCTCCATCCCCGGCGAATACGCGGCCAATACGGCCCAGCTGATCACCGTGCTCCCGCATTCGGTCTTCGTGCTCTCGCTGGCCACGGTGCTGTTCAACCAGCTGGCGCGCTCCATGGACCTGGGCCGGCTCGGACGTGCCAGGGAGATCATCAACGAGGGTCTGCGGATGTTCGCGATCCCGGTGATGTTCTCCATGGTCGCGGTCATCGTGCTGGCAGGGCCGCTCGGGAGGCTCTTCGGCGGCTCCGCGGAGACGGCGCACCTCTCCGGCGCCGCGATCGGCCAGCTGCTGATCCTGCTGGCCCTGGGCATGCCGTTCCGCTCTGCGAACTTCTATCTGATGCGCGTCTTCTACTCGGCGGAGGATGCGCGCACCCCGATGCTGGTGCACACCATCATCGCTGCCCTGTGCCTGGCCTGCGCCTACGGCGGCGCCCTGGTGCTGCCCAACGAGACGCTGCCGTTCCTGGTGATCGGGCTCTTCTCCCTCTTCCACGTCGTGCAGTACGTGCTGTGCCACGTGTGGGTGGTCCGCCGCTGGGGCAGCTTCGGTTTCTCCTCTGTGGTGGCCGCCTACGCCCGCTCGGGCTGGGCCGCCGTCATCGCCGGACTGACCGGCGCGGCCGTGCTGTGGCTCCTGGGCGGATACTCCTGGGGCTTCGCCTGGCAGTCGATCCTGACCGCGCTGATCACCTGCACCGTGGTGGGCACCGTCATGGGCGTGGTGTTCGTGATGATGCTCAAGGTGATGCGCGTCCGTGAGTTCGACGACGTCATGGCCCCGCTGGCCCGCAGAATCCCGGCCCTGGCTCGTCTGAGCCGGTAGGCTGACCCCGAACGGACGCCATCGTCCGGACGTCGGTGCGCCCCTGGCGGCACCCGTCCCGGGCACCGGCGCCCCAGTGGACAGCTCGCCCCGAGCATCAGTCAGCAGGAGGATACGTGGCCCAGCCTTTCGGCATCGGCGATGTGGTGGGAGGTCGCTACCGCATCACGCACCATGTGGTGACCTCTGCGGATCAGGACATCGTCTTCCAGGGCATCGACCAGGTGCTGAACCGCGAGGTGAGCATCCTGCTGGCCTCCACGCAGAACGCCAAGCAGGTGGCGACCTCTGCGAAGGAGCTGGCCACCGGGGAGCGCAGCTCGGAGGTGCAGGTCCTGGACCTGGGGCTGGCGGAGGACCGCACCTACCTGATCTCCACGCAGACCCACCCCAATGATCTGCTGGACCTTGTGGTCCCGGACTCTGCCCCCTATGTGGAACCGTTCTTCACCGATTCCCTGGGTTCGGAGCTTTTCGGGCAGTCCCGGGTGATGGAGCCCGAGACGTTCCACGACGACGCGGAGTACTATGCCGGCCTTCAAGGGGTCGCGCCCGGTGCGGAGGAGCAGGATTCTGAGGAGACCGGACCACAGACCCGCCGACGTCGTCCGGCCTTCCTGGGCAAGGTCTCCGAGACGCTGAACCGCCGTCTGGGCACCCACCGTGATGCGGACCGGCTGCCGCAAGGACCGTCCGGGGCTCCTGCCGCGGAGCCCTCGGACGATGTGGCCTCCTTCGGCTCCGCCGGCGCCTCGGGCGCTGTGTACTCGGGTGCGGCGGCCGCACACAGCGCCGGATCCCCCAGCCTGCCCCACGCCACTGGCGACTCGCTCGCTGATGCGGCGGGGCCCGGCCCGGGCGAGACTCTCACCCTGCAGGCCGACATGGAGCTCGTGGACCCGCGTCCGGAGGCCGATGCCGAGGAGGAGTTCGGCGTCGCCGCCGACACCACCGGCCGGCTGCAGCCGGTCGGCATCTCGGTGGGCCCCGCCGCCGCGCCGATGGGGCAGCCCGCTGACCAGGACCACAGTCACGACGACGGCGAAGAGGTCGTCGACGACCCGCCGGACGAGCCGATCGCGGGCTACGGGACCACCTCCGCCGCGGGGCCCGGCTCGACGGACTCTGAACTGGCTTCCGGCGCGGCCGCCGCAGGGCAGCCGTCCCCGACGGAGAATCCCAGCTTCACGGGCCTGATCTCCGCGGTCTCCTCCGATCGTCGCAGCGCCTTCCCGGGGCCGGTGGCCGGCCAGGAGGGCGACGCACCCGATGCGGCTGAGCACGTTCCGGCCGAGACCCCGGCAGCGGCTCCGGCAGCAGATCCCGCTCCCGCGCAGGAGCGCTCGGGCGCGGGCCGCTGGATCGGTGTGGCCGTGCTGGCCGCGGTGGTGCTGGTGGCTGCGGTGTTCGCCTTCGTCGCCCTGCGCGGCGGCGATGACTCCCCGCCCGTGGCAGAGGATGAGGAGACCACCGAGCCGGAGGAGACCACTGAGGCAGAGGGGGACGACACCGGGGAGGACGCAGAGGCTCCGGAGGATCCCGAGGACGCTGACGAGACCCCGGACGAGGTGACCCCGGAGATCAGCTCGGTCTCCCGGCTCGTGCCGGACAGCCCGGGCCTGAACGAGGACACCGACGGCCAGCTGCCCAACACCTTCGACGGCGACACCTCCACGACGTGGAGCTCCTTCCTGTTCGGCTCCGCCGAGTTCGGCGGCCTCGCCTCCGAGTTCGCCTTGGTGGTGGAGCTCGAGGAGTCTTCCTCAGTGTCTGCGGTGACGCTCACTCAGGAAGGCGAGGTGGAGGGCGGGTCCTTCCAGGTGCTGGTCAACGACTCTCCGGAGCTCGAGGGGGCTGAAGAGGTCGGTTCGGGGACCTGGAACTGGAACGAGACCACCGTGGAGCTCGACGAGCAGGCGGAGGGCCCGTACCTCATCATCAACACGACCGCTCTCCCTGAACGCCTGGAGCCGGACAACCCTGATCTCCCCTATGGCCTGCAGCTCGCCCAGATCACCCTGGAGTGAGCACCTTGTCCTGAGGCGCTGAGCGCTCTGAAACGCCGCCGGAGGACCTTCCGCCCCTCGGTGCTTCACTGGCTGCAGGGGCCTGCACGTCGGAGCCAGCGGTGCCGCCGGAGCATCTGCCTGCCGCCGTCGTGCGGAATTTTCATGCCCCCCGGGTGGTTTCACACCTTGGAACCGATGCCAGCCGCCGGCACCACCCGCCGGAGGCCTCTCGACGAGAAGGACACAGCAGACGTGACTGAACAGACTCCCGACCAGGTCCATGATGTGGTCATCGTGGGCTCCGGCCCGGCCGGCTTCACCGCCGCGGTCTACACCGCCCGAGCCAACCTGAATCCGGTGATGCTGGCCGGCTCAGTCACCACTGGTGGCGAGCTGATGAACACCACCGACGTCGAGAACTTCCCGGGGTTCCCCGAGGGCATCATGGGCCCGGAGCTGATGATGAAGATGGAGGAGCAGGCGGCGCGCTTCGGTGCCGACATCCGCCGCGAGGACGCCACCGAGCTCGCTCTGGACCAGCCGATCAAGGAGATCACTATCGGCTCCGGTGAGGTGCTGCACGCCCGCGCCGTCATCCTCGCCACCGGCTCCGCCTATCGCGAGCTGGGCGTGCCCGGCGAGAAGGCGCTCTCCGGACACGGCGTCTCCTGGTGCGCCACCTGTGACGGCTTCTTCTTCCGCGAGCAGCACATCGCCGTGGTCGGCGGCGGCGACTCCGCGATGGAGGAGGCCCTGTTCCTCACGAAATTCGCCTCCAAGGTCACCGTGGTCCACCGGCGGGACTCGCTGCGTGCCTCGAAGATCATGGCTGATCGGGCCGAGGCCAACGAGAAGATCGACTTCCTCTGGAACACCGAGGTCACGGAGGTCCTCGGCGACGGCAAGCTGACCGGTCTCTCGCTGCGCAACACCGTGGACGGCTCGGAGTCCTCCATAGATGTGACAGGTCTGTTCGTGGCCATTGGTCATGACCCTCGCGTCGAGCTGTTCAAGGACCAGCTGCAGCTCACCGCGGACGGAACAGTGCAGGTCGACGCGCGCAGCTCGCGAACCACTCTTCCCGGAGTCTTCGCCGCCGGCGATGTGCTCGACCCCACCTACCGGCAGGCCGTCACCGCCGCGGGCTCGGGCTGCGTCGCCGCCTTGGACGTGGAGCACTGGCTCGCCGACGAGGCAGACGCCGGCACGGCCGGTGCAGCCGGTCTGGTCGGTGCTGCGGCCGACTCCGCCTCCTGACCCCAGACCCCTCAACCACCGAAGGAAAGGACAGACGCCATGGCAGATCTGAAGAGTGTCACCGATGCGAGCTTCGACCAGGACGTCCTGCAGGCCGACAAGCCCGTGATCGTCGACTTCTGGGCAGAATGGTGTGGCCCCTGCCGCATGGTCAGCCCGGTTCTCGAAGAGCTCGCCTCGGAGAACGAGGACAAGATCGAGGTCGTGAAGGTGAACGTCGATGAGAACCCCGCCATCGCGGCGAAGTTCGGCATCACGTCCATTCCGGCCATCTACGGATTCAAGGGCGGCGAGCACGTCATCTCCTCGATCGGGGCGAAGCCCAAGCAGGCCTTGGAGTCAGAGTTCTCCGACTTCCTGGACTGAACCTGCGGCAACCGCCGCACGTCGGCGGACGCTGGCAGCCTGACGCAGAAGGGCCCTGACAACCTCTCAAGGTTGTCAGGGCCCTTCTGCGTGTGCACTCTTCGGTGGGAGGGTCCCTCTGGGTCAGCTGACGCGCTGCTGCTCCCCGATGATCTCCATCAATCGGTGGAGGTCCTCGATCGATCCGAAATCGATGGCGATGCGGCCCTTCTTCGCGCCCAGAGTGATCTTCACCTGGGTGTCGAGACGATCCGTCAGCGCTTCGGCATATTCGTCCAGCTGCTGATACCTGGCCGTCGAGGGGAGCCGATTCGTTCCACGTGAAACGCCATTGCTGGCGCCTTGGTGGGCCAGGGTCACGGCTTCCTCGGTCGCTCGGACGGACAGCCCCTCGGCCACGATGCGCTTGGCGAGCTCTTCCATCTCCTCAGGCGTGGACAGACCCAGAAGGGCACGGGCATGGCCGGAGCTCAGAACTCCTGCAGCCACGCGTCGTTGGACTGCGGGGGGCAGCTTCATGAGCCGCAGGGTGTTGCTGATCTGCGGCCTGGATCGACCGATCCGCGAGGCGAGCTCATCCTGCGTGCAGTTGAAGTCATCCAGGAGCTGCCGATAGGCGGCGGCTTCCTCCAGCGGGTTGAGCTGGGAGCGATGAATGTTCTCCAGGAGGGCGTCCCTCAGGAGGTTGTCATCCGCGGTGAAGCGCACGATGGCCGGAATCTCGCGGCGGCCGGAGGCCTTGGTGGCACGCCAGCGGCGTTCACCCATCACAAGCTCGTACTGTCCCTCGTCCACTTCCCGGACCACGACAGGCTGCAGCACGCCGATCTCACGGACCGAGTGGATCAGCTCCGCCATGTCGTCTTCGTCGAACTCCGTGCGCGGCTGCCGCGGATTGGGCTGGATCGCATCCACCGGGATCGACCGGAACTCTGCACCCTCCACGCTGGAAGTGCTGCCACCGCCCGAGACCACGTCAGTCCAGGCCTGCGGATCAGATGTCTCCGGCTCAGCAAGAGGCGTCTCGGGTTCGGATGCTACGGGGGCGGACGTGTCCTGCGCTGCCCCTTCAGCACTGTCGAGCGGGGAGGACGCAGATCCAGCGCTTCGCACCGATGGACGCTCACTCAGCAGATCCGGCATCTGAGCCCGGCCGCCCGCGCTGCGCCGACTCGTCGTCGTTCTCGCGCTCTGCCGGGTTCCACGTGAAACACGCTGAGTCCCGAGATGGGACTTCGCGGAGAAGAACACGTCGATCGGTCGCTCAGCCCTCTCGATCCCGTTCTCAGGATCCGGCTGGTGCGTGCTGTCCCTGACGATCTCCTCAGTAGGTTCCTCGACGGCGTCGGTCGGGGAGTCAGGCTCTAGCGAGTTCTCATGGGGCACTGGCTCGGGATCCAGCTCCTCTGGGGAGTTCAGTCCCTGATCTGCTGTGCCGTGGCCATTCGACGCTGGATCCCCCCCGACATCCTCTGTCGAGATCTCCGGGACCGGCTCGTCCGCCAGGCTGCCATTCTCCTGTCCATGCGTGACCGAGCCATGACGTTCGGTGCCACCTGCCTCCTGGGCGGCGAGATCAGCCTCCGCTTCACGTGAAACATCGTCGGCGACGGCATGAGCGGTCGCGCCGGATGCTTCGTCTCCTTGGGCATCGCTGTTGATGAGGGCCCCAAGCCCACGTCCCAGACCACGTCGCCTACGTTCTGCCATATCAGGTCACCTTCCTTGATCCGCCGAGACCGTGCCGGCGTCTGAACCGCTGTCCATTCTACGGTTCAACGGGAAATTCACCTCTTTCACTGGCGACCCTGCGTTTCACGTGGAACGACGGCCCGGATGACGGACCCCCGATGAATCGCACCAGGTTCCGTGTTTCACATGAAACGCTGGACACACGGGATCGTCGGCTCCGACACCGGAGAAGAACTCGGCGTCCGGTCACAGATGAGCAGAATCATGGACGTATCACGTGGAACTAGGCCCTAGTGGCATTCCCTCAGCATGCCTCGGTCGAGGAGTACCGCACTTGTCAGCATCGGGACCTGGGACAGTCCGTAAGTTTCACGTGGAACACCGCACTCCGCAGAGACTTCCTCGCAGGGGAGCTACCTGCCAACGGGAGATCTGCCTCAGTTGCGTACGCTCATCCACCGGATGCGGGAGACCGTCTACGAAAAACCAGTGGCCACGCGAAGCTCGCAGCGCAGTTCCACGTGAAACACCATTCACGAACCCCCAAGCGCGTCATTTCCAGCACACATGACGAAGGGGGACCGATCCCATCGGATCGATCCCCCTGACGCCTCTCGCGGTCGCAGACCAGTAACTGGCTCAGATCTCAGTCGGGCCGCCCCGCGTAACGATCTCCGCCGCCGCCTCGAGATAGGCGAGAGCACCAGTAGAGGAGCGGTCATAGGAGATCACGCTCTGTTGATACGAGGGTGCCTCCGAGATCCGGACATTGCGAGGGATCAGCGCATCCAGGACGGCCTCCGGGAAATGCTCCCGAACTTCCTCGGCCACCTGAGCAGCCAGCCGCGTCCGCCCGTCATACATCGTCAGCAGGATGGTCGAGACCGTCAACGGCGGATTCAGGTGCTTCTGGATCATCTGGATATTGTTCAACAACTGACTCAGCCCTTCCAGCGCGTAGTACTCGCACTGGATGGGGATCAACACTTCCCGAGCGGCGACAAAGGCATTGACGGTCAGCAGGCCCAAACTCGGCGGACAGTCGACGAACACATAGTCCAGTCGTTCCAGGCCGTGCTCCTCCCGGTACCGGTGGTACTCCTCGACCGCCCGCTGCAGACGCTGCTCCCGAGCCACCAGGGACACCAGCTCGATCTCGGCACCCGCCAGATGAATAGTGGCGGGGATCACCTGCAGCCTCTCGATGTCCGGGCAGTCAGCCACGACATCCGCAAAGCTGAGGTCATCGATCAGCACGTCGTAGATGGAGTCCGTGTCGGCAGAATGCTGCACGCCCAGGGCTGTCGACGCATTACCCTGCGGGTCGATGTCGATGACCAGGACGTGAAACCCCTGACTGGCCAAGGCAGCGGCGAGGTTCACAGTGGTTGTCGTCTTGCCCACCCCGCCCTTCTGGTTCGACACCGTGATCGTTCGTGTCGTGGCCGGCCGCTCCAGCTCCTTCTCGGAGAGCACCTGGCGACGACGACGTTCATCGGCGAGCTCTGCGGCCAACGGGGACGAGGCGTCCATGCCGTCGAGGATCGACGAACCCCGCGCGGTCTCGGCAGCCTGTTGGGCAGCCTCGCCGGTGGATGCGCCCCGGCCGCGTGTGTTCTCGTGGCTCGCCACAGGTCATCCCTCCAAAGGATCCGTTGCTCGTCGGCCCCCAGCCTCTGCCGAAGGCACCCCCAGCAGTCTAGGACACGGCCCTGACCGCGGGCATCCGCGACTTCGACGTGAGGTCGAGGACAAGGCTGCAGAGAAGCGGGTCCGGCCTCTGTCCGGCCAGCCGCGGAAGGTCAGCGACGCGGGCAGCGCATGACCGTCGTGGTCTCTTCAAGCAGACCTTCGCCGAGGTGGACGACCTGTGGGAGACCCAGGCGATGCGTCGAGAAGGCCTTGCGGGCCGCAGTGATCTCCTGGTCCACGCTGCGGCCCTTCAGCAGGAGCAGCTCGCCGTCATCGGCCAGCAGGGGAGCTGTCAGGGGAAGAAGCTTCTTCAGTGCTGACACCGCTCGGGCGGTGACGACGTCGGCCATCACCTCATCGGTGACCTCCTCCGCACGGGCTCTGATCAGCTCCACATTCTGCAGCCCCAGATCCTTGAGGACCATGTCCATCCAATGGATGCGTCGTTCCATGGGCTCGATGAGCTGGAACTCCACATCAGGGCGCGCTAGAGCCAGTGCGATCCCGGGGAGTCCTGCCCCGGATCCGACGTCGGCCACAGTCCCTCCGGCAGGCAGCTCGGGACCCAGCACCGCACAGTTCAGCACGTGGCGCGACCACATGCGCGGAATCTCCCGGGGACCCAGCAGCCCGTGCTCCACACCTGTACTGCACAGATGCTCCACAAAGCGTTCCGCCAGGGGCAGCCTGTCCCCGAAGAGGATCTCGGCCGCACGGCGCTCCGCTGCCGTCAGCTCAGGTGTCTCCAGGGGCTCCTGCGCCTCCTCGTGCCCGCCCAGCTGATCCTTGCCGTGCTCCTCGTGCTGGTCCTCGTCCTGCTGTCCGCTCATGATCTGTCCTCTGGTCTCGGCCGGCTGGCGGGCTGGATGATCACACGTCTCCACGGGTGCGTTCAGGAGGCGGCGATCACCACATGGCGACGCTTGCCCTCGCCTTCGGACTCACTGACGAGACCCGCCTCGGCCACGAAGTCATGCACGATCTTGCGCTCGTAGGCGCTCATCGGCTCGAGATGGACCTCTTCGCCGTGGTCGCGCACCTGGGCGATGGCGTCATCGGCCTGCTGCTTGAGCTCGGTCTGGCGAAGCTCCCGGTGCCCGGCGATGTCCAGCACGAGTCGTGTCCGGTCACCCGTAGCCGTCAGCACCGCGAGCCGCGACAGCTCCTGCAGGGCGTCGAGGACCTCACCCTTGGGGCCGACCAGGTCCTGCAGCTCGTCACCGCCCTCTTCGGCGACGATCGAGATGAAGGTGCGTTCCCCCCGGATCTCGATGTCGATGTCGCCGTCGAGGTCAACGATGTCCAGAAGCTCCTCGAGGTAGTCGGCCGCGATGTCGCCCTCGTCGGTGTCCGCACTCGGCGCCTCGTCGTCCTCGGCGGCGTCGTCCTGCACCTCCGCCTCCTGCACGGTGTCCCCGGAGTCAGCGGTCTCCGGAACGGCCGGGACGCCCTCCTGGGCCTCCTCGGGCTCGGGGCCCTCAGATTCCATGGGGTGCTCGGTCTGCGTCTGGCTCATCGTTTCTTCTTCCTCTTCTTCTTCTTGGAGGGCTGCGCCTGCTGACCGCGGTGCTCGCCGGTCGGCTTGGGCTTGTCCTCCGTCGTGGACTGGGGCTTCTCGTTGACGGGCGGCAGACCCTTCGCGGCGCGGCGGAGGTTGAGCTCCTTCTCCGCCAGCGAGCCGGGCGTCGGGTTGTTGCGAATGACCCACCACTGCTGGCCCATCGTCCAGAAGTTCGTGGCGGTCCAGTAGATCAGCACACCCACGGGGAAGTTCACACCGCCGATGACGAAGACGAGCGGCAGCATGTACAGCATCATCTTCTGGGTCTGGGCGAACTGCCCCTGCAGGGCGGCCTCAGACATGTTCTTGCTCATCAGCTGCTTCTGGGTGAAGAACTGCGTGAGCACCATCGCCACAATCATGATCGAGGTCATGATCACGACGTTCCACTGCGTGGGGTCCGACTGGAAGGAGGGGAGGAAGATGTCCGACATCCCGACGCCGAGCAGCTCGGACCCGTCGAAGCTCTGGACCTCACCGGCGCTCAGCGCGCCGTAGCCCTCCTGCTGATACTGCTCCTGCCGCATGCGGTTCAGCATCCAGAACAGCGCGAAGAAGATCGGCATCTGCGCCAGCAGCGGCAGGCACGTCATGAAGGGGTTGACCTTGTGCTTCTTGAACAGCGCCTGCTGCTCCTGAGCCATGGCCTGCCGGGAGACAGGATCCTTCTTGCCCTTGTACTTGGCCTGGAGCTTCTGCACCTCAGGCTGGATGATCTGCATCCCACGCTGGGACTTGATCTGCCGCACGAACAGCGGGATCAGGATCACACGGATGACGATCACCAGCAGGATGATCGAGATCGTCCAGTTCCAGCCGGACTGCGGATCGAGCCCCAGGAAGGTGAGCCCCGTGTGGAACATGCTCAGGATGAATGAGACCGCCCAGGTGAACGGGGTCATCAGTGTGTCGAAGAAGCCCATATGTCTCTCAAGTCGTCGTGCCGAGCATGGTCAGCGCTGCTCGGGGTCTGCTGGACGCGCACTGTCACCGTGCGCTGCGGGCGCCTCTGCATCGCTCGGTGAGCGCCCGACGTCATGGGCGCAGTCGTGGTCCAGGGGTATCGGCGGATGGTTTGTCTCTATGATCGACGGTGCTGACCCTCCTGGCCAAATCCTGCGCCCCACGGGCACATGGTCGACTCCACCGCCGGTGAAAGGGTTGCAGCGCAGGATCCGCCAGGCCGTGAACACGGAGCCACGGACCGCCCCGTGGACGGTCACCGCCTCCAGCCCGTAGGCCGAGCAGCTGGGATAGTAGCTGCAGACCTGCCCGTACAGCGGGGAGATCACCTTGCGGTAAGCCTTCAGCAAGGCGGTGAGGATCGCTGAGGGGGACCGTCGCAGCGGCCCCCAGTGCTGGCGGCGAAGCTCCTCGGCATCGGGCTGGCGGCCTGGGATGCCGGGCGTCTCCCCGTCGGGGACATAGAAGTCCGCATGCCTGACCCAGAGCCCACGCTCGTCACTGCGCACGCGGCCCCCCGTCCCGCCGTCGCAGTTCCTTCCGCGCGGCGCGGACCAGGGTGGAGCGCAGCTGAGCCACGAGCTCGTCGTGGGCGGCCTCAGGGGCTGCGGGCAGAGCGCGGACGACGACGTCGAGCCGGACCCCCTCCGGAATCGTCATGGAGTCTTCCCGCATGACATCCCAGAGGATGTGCCGCAGCCGACGCTGGGTCCGATGGCGCACCACCGCGTTGCCCACGGCCTTGGAGACGATGAAGCCACACCGCCAGGGAACCTGATCCGCGTCAGCCGCCCCGGCGTCGGCAACGAGCCTCACCGAGATGACCACGGCGGAACCACCGGCCCGGGACCCGGAACGCGTGACGGCTCGGAAGTCCGTCGGCGCGGTGACACGGTGCCGGCGGGGAAGCATGCTCGCGAAGTCCTCCGGTCGTTCGGGCTGACGCTGATGGCCAGGCTCGAGGTGCCCCACGCGCCCCCGCGGGGGCCGCAGATGCACGAACGGCCCGTACCCTCGATCGGGACGGGCCGTGGGTGCGGCAGCGCCTGTCTCCAGTGCACTGCCCCGAACCGTCATCCGGCTCGGCTGGCGTGGTTCAGGCCGAGAGTTCCTTGCGGCCTCGGCTGCGACGGGTCGAGATGATGGAACGACCGGCGCGGGTCCGCATACGAGAACGGAAGCCGTGCTTGCGGCTGCGACGGCGGTTGCTCGGCTGGAAAGTCCGCTTGCTCACTGTGTACTCCCACTGGATGGTTCGAAGTCGGGGTGGAGTCCGAACCGTCTGGTCGGCTCCGTGTGCGGCGGGGCGATGGCATCATCCCCGTTCACCTGAGTCAGTCTCTCGCTCGTCAGGGCACGCCAGAGGGCATGCGCCCGGAGAGCGACCTGTCAACACTAGATGCCGACTCGGCGCGTCGTCAAGTCGCCGCCTCCATCGCTCGGCAGCCGGGGCCGTACTCTACACCACTTATCCACTGCTGTGAATAAACCTGTGCAGAACCCCGGCGTCCTCCCAGACTTCTCCACAGCCGCCCTCCGGACTCCGCCTCTTGTGCGCTGAATGAACGTTAAGTTAGTCTGCTCGACATCGGCTGAATACGCGTTCAGCCTTGTCATCAGAGGCAGCCCGGAAGGCGAGAGAGACCATGGCTGGACCAGCACAGGCGAACGGGAGAGGCACGGGGCACGACCCTCGGGCCGCGGCCTCCACCCACAACATCACCGGCGCCGGCAACACCTCGCCGCCCGAAGATCCGGCATCCGGCGCAGAGCGCATCCTCGACGCGGCCATCGATCTCTTCGGGCAGCAGGGGTTCGAGTCCACCAGCCTGAAGCAGATCGCCGTCCGCGCGGAGGTCTCCGCCCCGCTGGTGATCCATCACTTCGGATCGAAGGAGGGTCTGCGCACGGCCTGCGACGCGCGGGTGGCGGACCTCTATCTCGCCTATAAGTCGGATGCGGTGGCGCGGTCCGCCAGTCCGCTACCCCGGAACTACGTCCTGGAGGCCGTCCAGACGTCCCGCCCGCTGGTCCGATATCTCCTGCAGGCCTTCCTCACCGGAGGGGAGCACACCGACGCGCTCTTCGACCGACTGGTGGAGGACACCCTGGACTACATGGCCGACGCCGAACGGATCGGCCTGGTGACTCCCAGTGCCAACCGCCGTCACCGGGCGGTCGTGCTCCTGCTGCAGGGATTCGGTGCGCTGATGCTGCACCGGCAGATGAAGCGCCTGCTCGGTGCCAGCCCTCTGGAGGATCCGCCGGAGAAGCTCGGCGCCTACATGGCAGCCGTGCTGGAGCTCCATACCCAGCCGCTCATGGACACCGACGTCTACGACGAGCTGATCGCCGGACTCCTTCCCCAGGAGTCCGACGACGACGTCGATCCCACCCCCGACGATCCCACCCCCCGACGATGACGCCGGCCCTACCCGCCGGCCCCCTGATCCCCGCCCCGCGTGACCCGCAGGGCCGGAAGGAAAGGACCACCCTCATGAATGAGACCCGACCGGTCATCCGCACCGACAAGCTCGTCAAACGATTCGGCTCCGTGTGCGCCCTGGACGAGCTCGACCTCACCATCGCCCCGGGAGAGGTCCACGGGTTCCTCGGCCCGAACGGCGCCGGGAAGTCCACCACCATGCGCGTGCTGCTGGGGCTCCTGCGCATCGACTCCGGGACGGTCGAGGTGTTCGGCCGCGATCCCTGGAGACACGCCGTCCAGCTGCACCGGCATCTGGCCTACGTGCCGGGCGACGTCGAGCTCTGGCCGAATCTCACCGGAGGCGAGGTCATCGACATGTTCCTGCGACTGCGCGGCAGCTGGTCGAAGACGCGCAGGGATCAGCTGATCGAGCGGTTCGACCTGGACCCGCGGAAGAAGACCCGCACGTATTCCAAGGGGAACAGGCAGAAGGTGGCGCTGATCTCGGCGCTGGCCTCCGACGTGGACCTCCTGCTGCTCGACGAACCCACCGCCGGCCTGGATCCGCTCATGGAGGTCGTCTTCCAGGAGACCATCAAGGAGGTCACCCGGAACGGACGCTCCGTGCTGCTCTCCAGCCACATCCTCGCCCAGGTGGAGGCCCTCTCGGATCGGATCTCGATCATTCGGGCAGGGTCCGTCGTCGAGTCCGGGACGCTCTCGGAGCTGCGCCATATGACCCGCACCACCATCGAGGTGGAGACCGTCCGCCCCGCCGCCGAGCTCGCCGGGTTGGCAGGGGTGCATGACTTCCGCCACGAGGGGGAGCGGGTGATCTTCGAGGTCGACGGAGAACGCGTCGAAGACCTCATGCACCAGCTGACCCCGCTGGGCGTCCGGTCCCTGGTCGCCCACCCGCCCACGCTGGAGCAGCTGCTGATGCGCCACTACGGCGACGAGCTCGCGGTGCGAGGCATGGCCGACGGCGCAGGGAAGGAGTGAGTCGCGATGACTGCTGAGACGCTCTCCCCCACCGCCCCCTCAGAGGGCTCGGCCGAGGTTGCTCCACTGGCCCGAACCGGGGCCATGCTGCGGTTCATGCTGCGCCGGGACAGAATCCGGCTGAGCATATGGGTGCTCGCCTGCGGACTTCTGGCGATGTACTTCGCCAACGCCATCCAGCTCATCGCCGATGATGAGACCGAGCTCGCCCACCTGGCCGTGCTGTTCAACGATCCGGTGGGTCGGCTGATGACCGGTCCGGCCTTCGGCATGGAGCAGCCGACCTTCGAGCGGTTCTTCTCCGCCGGGTACGTGCTGTTCCTCTACATCCTCATCGCGCTGATGAGCTTCTTCCTCATGATCCGGCACACCAGGCTGGAGGAGCAGACGGGCCGGGCCGAACTCATCCGCGCCAACGTGGTGGGCCGGCATGCGACGCTGACCGCCGCCCTGCTCCTGACGGCGGGAGCGAACCTCGTCGTCGCGGTGCTCGTCTGGGCCGCCTCCGGCCCGATCGCCGGCTACGCGTCAGGCGGATCTGCGCTCGTCGCCGCCGGGGGGCTCTGCGTCGGGCTGCTGTTCATGGGGGTGGCCGCGACGACCTCCCAGCTCAGCGAATCGTCCCGAGGCGCCTCAGCGATGGCCGGGGCAGTGCTGGGACTGGCCTACCTGATCCGCATGGGTGGAGACATGGCCGAACAGGGCGGCAGCACCCTATCCTGGTTCTCCCCACTGGGCTGGGCGCAGCAGACCGCTCCCTACGTGGAGGACCGGTGGTGGCCGCTGCTGCTCCCACTGGGCTTCGCCGCCTCCCTGGTGACGCTGGGCTTCTGGCTGAGCGCCCGGCGCGACGTCGGAGCCAGCCTGGTCCCCTCTCGCATGGGGCGGGCAGCCGCGCGTCCCTCCCTGGGGACGGCCGCGGGGATGGCCGGGCGCGGCCTCCAGGGCGTGCTGCGCGGCTGGACGATCGCGCTGGTCCTGGCCGCCCTGATGTTCGGCGGATACGCCCAGTCGATGGTCGACGCCGCCGACGGCCTCCCCGAGGAGATCGCGATGATCATGAGCGGAGACGACATGGTGCTGGGCTATCTGGCCTACATGTCACTGTTCCTGGCTCTGTTCGTCGCCGCCGCTGGGGTCAGCGGGGTGCAGCTTCTGCGAAGTGAAGAGGTCCAGGGCCGCGCAGAGTTCGCGCTCTCCCTGCCGTTGAGCCGGTCGCGCTGGCTCGGATCCCACCTGGTGGTCCTGCTGAGTGGGCTGGTGGCGATGCTGCTGCTGGTCGGGCTGTGCACGGCCGCCTCGGCCTCCGCCGCGCTGGGCGACGCCGGTCACTTCGGGGGGCTGCTGCTGGGGAGTCTCCACCAGCTACCGGCGGTGCTCGCCGTGGTGGGCCTCGTCGTCGCGCTCTTCGGGTGGCTGCCTCGAGCCGGCGGGACCGTGGGCTGGGTGCTCATCGCCTTCTCCGGCATCGCCACCAACTTCGGTCCGCTCCTAGACCTTCCTCAGGCGGTGCTGAACCTGAACCCCTTCGGGCACCTGGCCGCCTATCCGGTCGAGGACCCGGCGCTGGCTCCGATCCTCTGGCTCACCGGCATCGGGGTGACCGGGATCGTGGTGGGAATGGCCGGCTGGCGCAGTCGTGAGATCAACCGCGTCTGAGCGGCCACCGTTCTCCACATATCCACAGCACTGTCCACAGGACGTGGATCCGACGCTCCACAGGAGGGAGTCCGGATCCACATCCTGTGGATGCTCAGGTGCGGTGCTCGGCAAGCGCCACCCCCTCAGCCCGGCATGATTCGGTGGGAGACGCCGTCGTCCCCTGTCATCCCGCGGAATCTGCCGGCGCTGCCGACCGACGGCAGGAGCAGCCGCGCACGCGGATCGACGCCAGCCCCGGCCGGGATGCCGACGTGTCGCTCCCCGGTGGTGTGCACACCGACTGCACAGCCTCTCCACATGGCGGACGGAGAAATCCACAAGTGTGCGCGATACAGTCGAGGGGCACAGGGACGGCGTCTGCGACGACGTCCCGGCACCACTGATCATCGTCGCAGGGAGGAGCAGCGTGTCTGCCGACTCGGAAGTCAACGTGCCGGTCAAATGGCAGCAGGTGCTCACGGAGCTCCGCGAGCACCACGGCATCACCGGACTGAAGCTGACCGACGTCGGCCGTGCTGTCCCCCAGGGGGACCAGCTCATCGGCGACACCCTGCTGCTCGCGGTGCCCCATGAGCGGGTGCGCGAACTGATGCAGTCCACCCTGCAGCACCAGCTCAGCGAAGCGCTGCGAACCGTCTTCGGCCGTGACATCCTCTGCGCCTATGTGATCGACCCCGGCCTGGCCGCTCGACAGAAGGCCGAGTCCTCCGAGACCTCGCCCCCGACGGAGCAGACGTCCGCCCCCTCAGCCGCCTCAGCCTCCTCCACCGCCGTCGACGACGTCTACCCTGGGCCCGGCCAGGCCTTCGGAACGCCGCGGGTCCACGCGGGCCAGGACCTGCCGGGACGCGGTGCGGCAGGACCGCCGCGTGCCCCCGCCGCCGAGATGCCCGTGCCGCCCTCGGGCCTGGCCGACAACGGCACCATCCCTCCCGCCCCCTCCGGGGTGCGGGCCAGTGAGATCTTCGAGACCTCACGGCTGAATCCGCGCTACACCTTCGACACCTTCGTCATCGGGTCCTCCAACAGGTTCGCCCATGCCGCGGCGAATGCGGTCGCCGAGGCCCCGGCGAAGGCCTACAACCCGCTGTTCATCTACGGGGACTCCGGTCTGGGCAAGACCCACCTGCTCCATGCGATCGGACACTACGCCCAGCGGCTCTACAGTGGGATCCGGGTCCGGTACGTGAACTCCGAGGAGTTCACCAATGACTTCATCAACTCGATCCGTGACGACGAGGGCGCCAGCTTCAAGCACCTCTACCGCAACGTGGACGTCCTGCTTCTGGACGACATCCAGTTCCTCGCGGACAAGGAACGCACGGTGGAGGAGTTCTTCCACACGTTCAACACCCTCTACAACAACAACAAGCAGGTCGTGATCACCTCCGACCTGCCCCCCAAGCGGCTCTCCGGATTCGAGGAGCGGCTCCGCTCCCGCTTCGAATGGGGTCTGATCACCGACATCCAGCCACCGGACCTCGAGACGCGGATCGCGATCCTGCGGAAGAAGGCCACGGCGGAGAACTTCTCCTGCCCGGACGACGTGCTGGAGTACATCGCCTCGAAGATCTCCACCAACATCCGTGAGCTCGAGGGTGCGCTGATCCGCGTCACCGCCTATGCCTCGCTGAACAAGCAGCCGGTGGACCTTCCTCTGGCCGAGCAGGTGATGCGGGATCTGATCTCTGATGACCACGTCCAGGAGATCACCGCCGAACAGATCATCAATGCCACTGCGGAGTACTACAGCTTCACCGTGGAGGACCTGATGTCCAAGTCACGCAACCGCACGCTGGTGACGGCTCGGCAGATCGCCATGTACCTGCTGCGCGAGCTGACTGAGATGTCGCTGCCGAAGATCGGCCAGGCCCTGGGCGGCCGGGACCACACCACCGTGATCTACGCGGAGCGCAAGATCCGTGAGCTGATGGCGGAGCGTCGTGCGGTCTTCAACCAGGTCACTGAGCTGACCAACAAGATCAAGCAGCAGCGCTGACCCGCTGAGACCTCGCTGTCAAGCCCGTGGTCCACGGGTGTGGAGAACGAGTTCATGCACATCTCACACGCGTGTAGTTCCCCTGGATCAGCGGGATGCATCGTCGGAGTGGATCTCGTCCTCCACAGTTTTTCCCACATATCCACAGGCACCGGTGGAGTTTCTCCACCACCCTGCCCACACCTGTGGATAACCCAGTGGAGAGATCGGTGCAGAACTGCCTCCACCCTGGGGACAGACCGCCCTGTCCTGCGGAGATCGTGATCAGGCACCCTCTTGATCTCCACCACCCGCCCACAGCACAAGCGGTGACACTGCACGGGAGACTGCACAGCAAGATCCGCCCGGCGAGGCCCAAGCAGTGACTTATCCACAGAATCCACAACTGTTGTTAACACTGCTCCACTCCACCACTAGGAAAACAAAGAACCTCTACAGGGCGATGCGCCGCACCGTGTGCCGGACGACGCCGACCCCGTGGGCTCCGACATCAGCCACCACATCAGCACTCACATCACAGCTCTGTGCCGCAGGACCAGCAGAACCAGCCGCTTCGTGAAGGTCCCGGAACACGCCGTGCACAAGATATGGGTCCGAACGTCGTCCTGATCGGCACATATCGTGGTCAGCCCGGTGGCATGAAGACCGGACCAGCAGGTAAGCTCGACTTTCGACACAGCAGCCGTGATGCTTGACATCCACTCGATGAACGCTCCAAGCGTCCTGAGAGGACCGACCTCCCACGGCTGGTCATCCCCAGCAGCACCGAAAGGCGGAGATCAGTGAAGTTCACTGCGGAGCGTGACGTCCTCACCGAAGCTGTCTCCTGGACTGCTCGTTCCCTCTCCCCTCGGCCTCCTGCACCCGTCCTCTCGGGCCTGCTGATCAGCACTGAGGACCAGACCGTGTCGATTTCCAGCTTCGATCACGAGATCTCCGCACAACTGCACGTCGAAGCCGATGTGGAGGAGCAGGGCACCGTCCTCGTCTCCGGGCGGATGCTCAATGACATCGTCAAAGCCCTCCCGGACGCTCCCGTCACCATCGAACTGGTGGACTCCAAGGCCGTGGTGACTTGCCGGTCCTCCCGCTTCACCCTCGCCACCATGCCCGTGGACGAGTACCCGGAGCTCCCTGCGCTGCCCGAGCTGGCCGGGACTGTCGACGGCGCCGCCTTCGCCCGCGCGGTGTCCCAGGTCATCACCGCAGCCTCCAAGGACGACACGCTGCCGATCCTCACCGGGGTGAAGGTGGAGTTCGAGGGCGACACCGTGACCTTCCTGGCCACCGACCGATACCGGCTGGCCATGCGGGAGATCACCTGGGCTCCTGCCCACCCTGACATCTCCACCTCTGCGCTCATCAAGGCCAAGACGCTCAGCGACGTCGCGAAGTCCCTGGCCGGATCCGGGGAACTCTCCATCGCGCTGGGTGAGAACACCGAGCTCGTCGGGTTCACTTCCGGCGGACGACGCTCCACCAGCGTGCTCGTCGACGGCGATTACCCCAAGATCCGTCAGCTTTTCCCCGAGGAGACGCCGATCCATGCGGTCGTACGCACTGCGGAGCTCATCGAGGCCTCCCGGCGCGTGTCGCTGGTCGCGGAGCGCAACTCACATGTCCGACTGCAGTTCACCGAAGCCGGGGAGGTCATCCTCGACGCCGGTGCGGACGACGCGGCAGCGGCTTCCGAGGTCATCTCCGCCGAGCTGACCGGGGAGCCCATCACCGTCGGGTTCAACCCCAGCTACCTCAATGAGGGCCTGAATGTCATCGACACCGAGTACCTGCGGTTCTCCTTCGTCTCGGCACCCAAGCCCGCGATGATCACCGGCCAGGAGACTCCTGACGGGGAGAACTCCACCGATTTCCGCTACCTGTTGATGCCGGTCCGGCTCATCAACCAGTAGCCCGCGAGCGGCCATGCGGCTCTCCACCCTCACCCTGAACGATTTCCGCAGCTACGCCGACGTCGAGCTGACTCTCCACCCCGGCCCCAATGTCCTCCTGGGGTTCAACGGGGTCGGGAAGACCAACATCGCTGAGGCCATCGGCTACCTGTCCACGCTCGGATCGCATCGGGTGACCCATGACGCGCCGCTGGTGCGCCATGGACGGTCACAGGCGATCATCCGCGCACAGGCTCACCGTGGTTCCCAGGAGGCCATGCTCGAGCTGGAGATCAACCCCGGCCGCAGCAATCGGGCTCGGATCAATCGGGGAGGTGCCGTGCGAGCCACCGAGATCCTCGGCATCCTGCGCACGGTGCTCTTCGCTCCGGAGGACCTGGAGCTGATCAAGGGGGCTCCCGGGGTGCGGCGGCGGCTCTTCGACGACCTGGCCGTGCAGCTGCGTCCAGCCCTCGGGCGCGTCCGACTCGACTATGACAAGGTGCTGCGCCAGCGCAACGCCCTGCTGAAGTCCATCCGGCATGAGGGCTTCACCACCACCCACGAGTCGACCCTGGCAGTCTGGGACCATCAGCTCGCCGACGCGGGCTCCCGGCTGCTCCAGGCACGACTGGAGGTGCTCGGCGCGCTGAGGCCCCACGTGGCGGAGGCCTATCAGCAGCTCTCCGGCAGTGTGCGCACGGCCCGGCTGCGCTATGAGACCGGCCTTGAGGGCCAGGGACCGGGTGCCTCGGGTGACCCTGGCTCCGCCGCGGATGATCTCTGCCCCCTGGAGTCTGCTGATCGCGGGCAGCTCGCGGAGCTGCTGCGGCAGGGCCTCGAGGGGGCGCGCCGTGAGGAGCGTGATCGTGCCCAGACCCTGGTGGGTCCCCATCGTGATGACATCGGCTTCAGTCTCGACGAGGTTCCGGTGAAGGGCTTCGCCTCCCATGGGGAGACCTGGTCCTTCGCGCTGGCGCTGCGGCTGGCGGCCTACCGCACGATGGTCGAGGACGACCCGGCGGACGGGGCCCGTCCGATACTGATCCTCGACGACGTCTTCGCCGAGCTGGACGCGCGCCGACGTCGGCGCCTGGCTGAGCTGGCCGGAGAGGCCGAGCAGCTGATCGTCACGGCCGCCGTCGACGACGACGTCCCTGAGTCGCTGCTGCAGCATGCCCTGCGCGTGGAGTCCGAGGACCAGCTGAGCCGGGTCAGCATGCTCGAGACCCCCGAGGACGGATCATGAGTGCTGCGCGGGCGGGCACGGGAGACCAGGATCAGCCGGAGGTCGAGCCCAGTCCCGACGGCGTTCCGGTCCATGAGGCCGAGGACGCCGCCTCACTGGTGCTGGCACGTATGCGACGGGCCGCCGAAGCACGCGGTGAGCATCGGATGCGAGGCGTGCCGCGCGGCTCCTCCTTGGCGGGGGATCCTCGGAAGCCCGCCGCACCCAGGCAGAAGGCGTCCGGGAAGAGCTCCGTCGATCGCCGTGATCCCAGTCTGCTGGGTTCGGTGGTCGGCGGGCTGATCAGCACCCGCGGCTGGTCCTCCCCGGTGGCGGTCGGATCGGTCATCGCCCGCTGGGACCAGCTGGTGGGGGAGCAAGTGGCCGCTCACTGCCGGCCGGAGCGTTTCGAGAACGGAGTGGTCGACGTCGCCTGTGACTCCACCGCATGGGCCACCAATCTCAAGCTCATGCAGCCGCAGCTGATGGAGATGTTCACCCGGGAGCTCGGGCGGGGAATCGTGACCGGTCTGCGCATCCGTGGGCCGCAGGCGCCGAGCTGGAAGAAGGGCCGATGGTCGGTCCGTGGGCCGGGTCCCCGGGACACCTACGGCTGATCCGGCGACCCCGGAGGTCCTAGATGCGCTCCTGCCGCGTCCAGGGGCTGTGGGTGGAACGGGGCCTCATCCGAGGACCCGCCAGGGCGTCCCACTGGCCCTCGGTGCCCTTATGCGGCGATTTCGTGGGACGCGGCTCATCGGGAGAATCGGGATTTCAGCCGATGAAGCGGTAGAATGAAGCCTTGACCCGAGCGCACGTGGTTCTCGGGTCAGTTCGTGTCATGACCCGGCCGCACACGCGGCCGCACCCCTGGTGATAAAGGAGACGGCAGAGCCCGTGACCTCGGAAGACAACACCCTCCCGTCCGCCGCTGAGAAGCCTGAACAGCCGGCCCCCGCGCAGTCGGGATCACCAGCCATCCCGGCGCAGTCCGGAGGATACGGCGCCTCGGACATCACCGTCCTGGAAGGCCTCGAGGCTGTCCGCAAACGGCCGGGGATGTACATCGGCTCCACCGGCGAGCGGGGGCTGCACCACCTGGTCTACGAGGTCGTGGACAACTCGGTGGATGAAGCCCTGGCCGGCCACTGCTCCCACATCGAGATCACCCTGCAGGATGACGGCGGCGTGCGCGTCGCCGATGACGGCCGCGGCATCCCGGTGGACATGCACCCCTCCGAAGGCAGGCCGACGGTGGAGGTCGTGATGACGATCCTCCACGCCGGCGGCAAGTTCGGCGGCGGAGGCTATGCGGTCTCCGGCGGTCTGCACGGGGTCGGCATCTCGGTGGTCAACGCGCTCTCGGCCCGGGTGGACACCACGGTGAGACGCCAGGGCCATGAGTGGTCGATCTCCTTCGCTGACGGCGGCAAGCCCATCACGGAGCTCACGCGCGGCGAGCCCACTGAGGAGACCGGGACCACGCAGGTCTTCTACCCGGACCCGACCATCTTCGAGAGCATCGAGTTCGACTTCGAGACTCTGCGGGCGCGCTTCCAGCAGATGGCCTTCCTGAACAAGGGGCTGCGCATCACGTTGGCCGATGAGCGCAGCATCGAGCGGAACCAGGTCGTCTCGGACGAGATCGTCGAGGGCGATGACGCCGAGGCGGAGCTCGCCGACGGCGAGGCCGTCCCCGCGGAGCCGGGCGAGGGCGCCGAAGCGGTGGCTGAGACCCACACGGGCCGGGTCGTCGTCTATCAGTACGACCACGGACTGCTGGACTACGTGAATCATCTGAACTCGGCGAAGAAGGCCGAGAACGTCCACGAGGACGTGATCGCGTTCGAGTCGGACGATGACGAGCGGGGCATCACCGCCGAGCTGGCCATGCAGTGGACCACGACGTACTCGGAGTCGGTGCACACCTATGCGAACACGATCAACACGCATGAGGGCGGCACCCACGAGGAGGGCTTCCGTGCGGCGATGACCGGTCTGATCAACCGTTATGCGCGGGAGAAGCAGATCCTGCGTGAAAAGGACGACAACCTCACCGGTGAGGACATCCGGGAGGGACTCACCGCGGTGATCTCGGTGAAGCTCTCGGAGCCGCAGTTCGAGGGACAGACCAAGACCAAGCTGGGCAACACGGAGGCTCGGGCCTTCGTGCACAAGGTCGTCAACGAGCATCTCGGCGACTGGCTGGAGCGCAACCCCAGCTCGGCCCGGGACATCGTGCGCAAGGCCCAGTCGGCGGCGCAGGCTCGCATGGCGGCCCGGAAGGCTCGGGAGAACGCCCGGCGCAAGTCGCCTCTGGAGACGCTGGGCATGCCCGGCAAGCTGGCCGACTGCTCCTCGAAGGACCCTTCGCGCTGCGAGGTCTACCTGGTCGAGGGTGACTCCGCCGGCGGTTCGGCCAAGCGCGGCCGGGACCCGGAGACGCAGGCGATCCTGCCGCTGCGCGGCAAGATCCTCAACGTGGAGCGTGCCCGCCTGGACAAGGCGTTGGGCAATCAGGAGATCCAGTCGATGATCACCGCCTTCGGCACGGGCATCGGCGAGGACTTCGACATCGCGAAGCTCCGGTACCACAAGATCGTGCTGATGGCCGATGCCGACGTCGACGGTCAGCACATCTCCACACTGATGCTGACCCTCCTGTTCCGCTACATGCGGCCTCTCATCGAGCACGGCTACGTCTACCTGGCGCAGCCTCCGCTGTACCGGCTGAAGTGGTCCAACGCTCCGCATGACTATGTCTTCACCGACGCTGAGCGGGACCAGGCGCTGAAGGACGGCCTCTCAGCCGGCCGGAGGCTGCCCAAGGACCTGGGCATCCAGCGGTACAAGGGTCTGGGCGAGATGGACTACGGGGAGCTCTGGGACACCACCATGGACCCGCAGCACCGCACCTTGCTGCAGGTGTCCATGGACGACGCCGCCGCCGCCGACGAGATCTTCTCCATCCTGATGGGAGAGGACGTCGAGTCCCGGCGCGGATTCATCCAGCAGAACGCCAAGGACGTCCGCTTCCTCGACATCTGATCGTCTGATCGTCACCTTCCCAAGGGAGAGCACCACACGTGAGCGACAACACCGAGAACCCCGAGCAGCCGCAGCCTGAGGAGGGCGTCGAAGGAGCCGTGCTGACCGACCGGATCCGGCCCGTGGACCTGCAGACGGAGATGAAGCGGTCCTACCTGGACTATGCGATGGCCGTGATCGTGGGCCGCGCGCTGCCGGACGTCCGAGACGGTCTGAAGCCGGTCCACCGCCGTGTCCTCTATGCGATGTACGACGGCGGTTACCGCCCGGAGCGCTCCTTCAACAAGTGCGCCCGTGTGGTCGGCGATGTGATGGGCAACTATCACCCGCACGGCGACTCGGCGATCTACGACGCCCTGGCGCGCCTGATCCAGGACTGGGTGATGCGCTACCCGCTGGCCACCGGCCAGGGGAACTTCGGCAACCCTGGCAACGACGGCCCGGCGGCTCCCCGATACACCGAGACCAAGATGGCCCAGCTGGCCATGGAGATGGTCCGGGACATCAATGAGAACACGGTCGACTTCCAGGACAACTACGACGGCAAGCAGCAGGAGCCGGTCGTCCTGCCGTCCCGGTTCCCGAATCTGCTGGTCAACGGCTCCTCCGGCATCGCCGTCGGCATGGCCACCAATATTCCGCCGCACAACCTCCGCGAGGTCGCGGACGGGGTCAAGTGGTACCTGCAGCATCCGGAGGCCTCCCGGGAGCAGCTGCTGGAGGCGCTGCTGGAGCGGATCAAGGGCCCTGACTTCCCCACCGGGGCGCAGATCCTGGGCACCCGGGGCATCGAGGACGCCTATCGCACGGGCCGTGGCTCGATCACCATGCGCGCGGTGGTCAGCGTCGAGGAGCTGCAGGGCCGCACCTGCCTGGTGGTCACCGAGCTGCCGTACCACGCCAATCCGGACAATCTGGCGATCAAGATCGCCCAGCTGGTCAAGGACGGCAAGGTCGGCGGCATCGCGGACCTGCGGGATGAGTCTTCGGGTCGCACCGGTCAGCGTCTGGTGGTGGTGCTGAAGCGAGATGCCGTGGCGAAGGTCGTGCTCAACAACCTGTACAAGCACACCCAGCTGCAGGAGAACTTCTCGGCGAACATGCTGGCGCTGGTCGACGGCGTCCCGCGCACGCTGAGCCTGGACGCCTTCGTCCATCACTGGGTGACACATCAGATCGACGTCATCGTCCGGCGGACCCAGTTCCGGCTGGCGAAGGCCGAGGCCGAGGCGCACATCAAGGTGGGTCTGCTGAAGGCTCTCGATGATCTGGATCGGGTGATCTCGACGATCCGCGAGTCCTCCACGGTGGAGGCTGCGCGCCAGAACCTGAAGGCGCTGCTGGACATCGATGACGATCAGGCACAGGCGATCCTGGACATGCAGCTGCGCAAGCTCGCTGCGCTGGAGCGCCAGCGTCTCCAGCAGGAGTACGACGAACTGATGCTGCGGATCGCCGAGTTCAAGGAGATCCTCGGTGATGAGGTGCGGCAGCGCCAGATCATCTCCGACGAGCTCGACGGGATCGTGGACAAGCACGGTGATGATCGACGCACCCACATCGTGCGCGGCTATGACGGGGACATGTCGATGGAGGACCTCATCCCCGAGGAGGACGTGGTCGTCTCCATCACCCGCGACGGCTACGTCAAGCGGACCCGGATCGACAACTACCGGGCGCAGAACCGCGGGGGCAAGGGCGTGCGGGGGGCGCAGCTGCGCGCGGACGACATCGTCGAGCACTTCTTCGTGACCACCACGCATCATTGGATCCTGTTCTTCACCAATCTTGGGCGGGTGTATCGCACCAAGTGCTATGACCTGATGGAGTCGGGCCGCGACTCCAAGGGCCAGCATGTGGCGAACATCGTGGCTTTCCAGCCGGATGAGACCATCGCCGGGGTGCTGCCGCTGCGCAGCTACGAGGACGCTCCCCACCTCGTGCTGGCCACCCGCAATGGTCTGGTCAAGAAGACGCCGCTGACGGACTATGACTCTCCCCGGCAGGCCGGCGTGATCGCGATCAATCTGCGCGACGATGATGAGCTCGTGTCGGCGAAGCTGGTCTCCTCCGAGGACGACCTGATGCTCGTGTCCCGTCGGGGGCAGTCTCTGCGTTTCACCGCCACTGATGAGGCGCTGCGGCCGATGGGCCGAGCGACCTCGGGGGTGACCGGCATGAAGTTCCGCGGGGATGACGAGCTGCTCACCGCCGACGTGGTCACCGAGGACTCCTATGTCTTCGTCGTCACTGAGGCCGGCTACGCGAAGCGCTCACATGTGGACGAGTACCGTGTGCAGGGCCGCGGCGGGCTGGGCATCAAGGTCGGCAAGCTTGTCGAGGACCGCGGGGATCTGGTCGGTGCGATGGTCGTGGAGGACGACGATGAGGTCCTGGTGGTCATGCAGTCCGGCAACGTCGTCCGTTCCGCAGTGGAGGGCGTGCCCTCGAAGGGCAGGGACACCATGGGTGTGATCTTCGCCAAGCCGCGTGGCAAGGACAGGATCATCAAGGTGGCCCGCAGCTCTGGGGAGGCCCTGGCCGCCACCGGGGAGGACCAGGCCTCCGAGGACGCGACACCAGCGGCCGATGTCGAGTCGGTGGAGGGCTCTGCCCCGATCGATGCAGTAGCGTTGGACTCTGACAGCGATGGAGGTCATCAGTGAGCGCGAACACCCCTGAGAGCCAGTCGGGCTCCTCCTCGGCACGTCAGACGAATCGCTTCCCTGCGCCGCGTCCCCGTGCCCAGAGCTCCGCGTCGGCGGAGGACAGCGGCACCATCACCGCGACTCGGTCGACCTCGGGGTCCGGCAGTGCGCCGGCGCGCCCGAAATCTGGGCCCGCGCGCCCGCAGTCCGCTCCGCGGCCTGCTTCTGGCGGTGCGGCCCGTCCACAGGCTCCTCGGGGAGGCGCCAGGCAGGCCGGGCTGGTGCGGCCGACGCCGAAGGCCAAGGTGCGCAAGGCTCGGCTCCTGATCTCGAAGGTCGATCCATGGTCGGTGCTGAAGATGAGCTTCCTGCTCTCTGTGGCGCTTGGCATCATGACGGTGGTCTGCGCGGTGATGCTGTGGTCGGTGATGGACCTGACAGGCATCTTCGATCGGGTGAACGATCTGCTGGCCCAGGTGCTGGGCACAGAGGGTGAGGGCTTCGCGGTCGAGCAGATGGTGACTCTGGGCCAGGTGGCGTCCTTCGCGACCATCATCGCGGTGATCAACGTGGTGCTGCTGACCGTGCTGGCCATGCTCGGTGCGATCCTGTACAACCTCTCAGCATCGCTGGTCGGCGGCATCGGCGTGACTCTGACTGATGACTGACGCCTCGATTTGTAGGCAGTTCTGAAGCTGGTGTAATGTGGAATGGTCGTCCTGAGGAGGACAGGTCCGCAAGGGCTGAATCCCTCGGTGACGGCGTTCCAGGGCGTATAGCTCAGGCGGTTAGAGCGCATCGCTGATAACGATGAGGTCCGAGGTTCAAGTCCTCGTACGCCCACTCCTGATCCTGGATCACCGATCGAATCCACGACTGCTGGTCAGTCGGGAGGAGCAGCCCATGCGACGTCTCGCAGTGACGGCTCTGCTCGTCGCCGGTATCCTGGGGTACCGGCGCTGGAGACAGGCTGAGGACGGTCGGCGCGTATGGCGCGGTGCCACTGACTCGGTCTGAGGTGTCCGGCAGGACGAAGCAACATCCAAAACTTCACACTCCCGCGGGGGCATGGCGCAATTGGTAGCGCATCTGCTTTGCAAGCAGAGGGTTAGGGGTTCGAGTCCCCTTGCCTCCACGTTCAGGGAAGCCCCTGGGTCGGATCTCCGGCCCAGGGGCTTTCTGCATCTTCCGGAGCGGGACGCGTGGGGTTTCGGCACCTCTCCGGCCTGACTCCTGCAGGCGCTTCACATGGCCGATCACAGAAGATTCACAGACTGGTCACAGAATCTGTGAAGGTCTCAGAATGATGTCGGCGAATTGTCATGAAAGAGATCGTTCAGATTGTGGCCGGGCATTCCGGGCTTCTTTCGTCGCTGCTCGGGGATGTGCATGGACGGCGTCATCACGGGTGACTGGCCTTCATTGAGGCGTTCGACGGCCCTCGAGGCTGCCTCGGCAGGCACACACGCACACAACTATAGGCGCCGGTCGTTCAGGTCTGCAACCACCTTGGCCGAATCACATTCTGGGGATTCATCCCTGGAGGAAAAACGCCTTTTTGGCGCTCTTAAGAGCCTGGAGAACAGCTTGACATGACCCTGACAGTTGGCTTGGCTGATACGGGGACCTGGCCGGACTGTGCTCCGGCCTGCGGGTCTCACGCCAACCACCTGAACGGAGAGGACGGCATGCAAGGGGAATCCATGCATCATGCAAGTGGGGGGAAGCCGCGTTCCCCCTGGAAAGGGGTGCTGAAACGCACCCTCGCGGTAGGCGCGGCTTCGACGATCTCTGTCGGCGCGTATGCGCTTCCGGCGGCTGCGGCTGTCGACAACTATCCTGAGGCCCCGGCGGAGTCGGAGGCGAGCCTCGTCGACTCGACGCTCCTCGGGGAGGGCCTTGCCGGTGGCGGTCGCACGACCGCCGCCTGGGACGAGGACCCGGGCCCCAACAATGAGGCGCTGAACGTCGATCTGCTGGGCAACGAACTCATCGGGATCGGCAACATCGAAGTGCCGCTGGACGAGATTCTCGACTTCGGCCAGGCCGGCGCGCTGCTCTCGGAATCGGAGGCGACCAGCCCGCTGGATGCCCGGGCGATCTCCGGGATCGCCGCCGGTGACGGATCGGTCACCCTGGACGGTGACGATGCCGGCTTCGGTGCCGCGGAGATCGATCTGCTCTCGCTGTTCAGCGCTGCAGGCGTGGACGACATCACTGAGGACATCGTCTCCGAGGCGACCCTGCTGTTCGGTGCCGGTGGCGCCGAGGTCATCGCCGAAGACGGCGAGTTCCTCGACCAGGATGGCGTCGGTGGTCTGGGTCAGTACCGTGTGGGCGAGGCGAGCGTGCTGTTCGCCTCCCCGGCCATCGAAGAGGCCGCGGGGATGATCTACGACACCATCGGCGAGATGGATGACCTCGCGGAAGAGACGGTCAACGATGTCCTGGACCTGGCGGACATCATCGACGCGTTGCCGGGAGACACCTCCCTGGACGTGACGGTGACGTCGGAGATGCAGGAAGAGATCTTCGCCGCCATCTTGGCTGAGCCGATCACCACGAACAACGAGGTGCTCACGGTGGACTTCTCCACCGGGACTGCCGAACTGCACCTGGACCAGCTGCTCTCTGGCGAGATGCGTCCGGATCAGCCCACTGGGATGAACAACCAGAACCCGAACACCGAGCTGATCGATGATGAGATCTACCCGATGATCGCGGAGACCGTCCACGATCTGATGGAGGAGGTCACCAACATCACCCTGGGCGCCGTCGAAGGTGCGCTGGGCAGCATCACGCTGGACTTCGAGATCACCCTCGATGGTGGGCCTGCCGGCACTGCGACCGGCAGCTGGAGCGTCAACCTGATGGGTGACGAGCTGGAGCCGTTCACGTGCGAGTCCACCGGTGTGGGTGGTGCCGCTCTGTGCACCACGCTGACCACCACGTTCAACACGGTGGTGGAGCCGCTTGTCGAGACCGCGCTGATCCCCGTGCGGGACTTCCTGGTCGGGGATGCGGGCCAGGAGCTCTTCGATCTGCTCGTCCGAGACATCAAGACCGGCGCCATCACGGTGCCGATCCGTGAGGCGCTCGAGCCCTTCATCGAGACGCTGGCCACTGTGGTGTCCGTGCAGCTCAACCACCAGGTCGAAGAGGTCTGCGAGGCTCCGGACGGCTCCACGCTGACGGAGTCCCTGGAGGTCTCGGCGCTGAGCATCGGGCTCTTCGAGGGTGACGGTGCCCGTCTGAACTTCGGCAACGCCGGTGCCCGCATCGACGCATGTGGAGCCTCCGACGAGCTGGAGCTGGGTCTGATCGTCGACCCGTCTGAAGTTCCTGCTGGTGACTCCACCACGGTGACCGGTGACGGGTTCACTCCCGACTCCACGGCGACCGTGCAGCTCACCGACGATGAGGGCAACCCGGTGGGTGACCCGATCGAGGTGCCGACAGATGAGAACGGTGAGTTCGTCACTGAGCTGCCGACTCCTGCGGATGCTGAGCCGGGCGACTACACCGTGGTCGCTACTGACGACACCACGGGAGAGGAGATCTCCGAGTCGCTGGTGATCACTGAGCCCGACGACGGTGTGGAGATCGACCCGTCGGTGGCAGTGGACCCCTCGGAGGTCCCTGCTGGTGAGCCCACCACTGTGACTGGTGAGGGCTACACCCCGGACTCCACGGCGACGGTGCAGCTCACCGACGATGAGGGCAACCCGGTGGGTGACCCGATCGAGGTGCCGACAGATGAGAACGGTGAGTTCGTCACTGAGCTGCCGACTCCTGCGGATGCTGAGCCGGGCGACTACACCGTGGTCGGGACTGATGACACCACTGGTGAGGATGCTTCGGCCCCGCTGGTGATCACTGAGCCCGACGACGGCACCGAGGACGGTGTCGAGGACGGCGTTGAGGACGGTGTCGAGGACGGCGTTGAGGACGGTGTCGAGGACGGTGTCGAGGACGGCGTTGAGGACGGCGTTGAGGACGGCGTTGAGGACGGTGTCGAGGACGGTGTCGAGGACGGCGTTGAGGACGGCGTTGAGGACGGCGTTGAGGACGGCGTTGAGGACGGCGTTGAGGACGGTGTCGAGGACGGCGTTGAGGACGGTGTCGAGGACGGCGTTGAGGACGGTGTCGAGGACGGCGTTGAGGACGGTGTCGAGGACGGCGTTGAGGACGGCGTTGAGGACGGTGTCGAGGACGGCGTTGAGGACGGTGTCGAGGACGGTGTCGAGGACGGCGTTGAGGACGGTGTCGAGGACGGCGTTGAGGACGGCGTTGAGGACGGCGTTGAGGACGGTGTCGAGGACGGCGTTGAGGACGGTGTCGAGGACGGCGTTGAGGACGGTGTCGAGGACGGCGTTGAGGACGGCGTTGAAGACGGTGTCGAAGACGGCACTGACGACGGCGTCGAGTTCGACCCGTCCATCGGCCTGGACCCCGACACTGTCGCCCCGGGTGAGACCACCACGGTCACTGGTGAGGGCTTCGTGCCTGGATCCACGGTCACCGTGGAGGTCACTGACCAGGACGGCAACCCTGTCGCCACGATCGAAGACGTGCCCACTGACGATGAAGGCAACTTCACCATCAACTGGACCGTCCCTGAGGACACCCAGCCGGGCATCCTGCCGATCACGGCCACCGATGACGAGGACCCCGAGGTCACGGCCACGGAGCACCTCACCGTCACGGATGAGGACGGCGTCGTTCAGCCGGGCCTGATCATCCACCCGGATGAAGTCGCCCCGGGCGAGGACGTCACGGTGGACGGACAGGGCTTCGTGCCTGACTCCACGGTCACCGTGGTCATCACCGATGCCGATGGCAACGAGATCGGAACCATCGAGGGTGTCGAGGTCGATGGTGAGGGCAACTTCACCGTGGACTGGACCGTGCCTGAGGGCACCGATCCTGGTGAGCTGACGATCACGGCCACGGATGACGAGGACCCCGAGGTCAACGCATCCGGCACCGTGACCGTCACTGACGAGGACGGCGTGATCGTCGACCCGACGATCACCGCTGAGCCCGCCGTGGTGAACATCGGCGAGGACCTCACCGTCACCGGTGAGGGCTACGTCCCCGGTTCCACCGTGGTCTTGGACTTCTCGGACGTGGACGGCAACGTCTACGACTCCGTGGAGGGCGTCTCCGTGGATCAGGACGGCACGTTCACCATCACCTGGACGGTGTCGCACAGCGTCGCCCCCGGTGCGCTGGTCATCACCGGCACTGACGAGTCCGACCCGACCATCTGGGACGTGACTGCCGTGGCCGTCACCGATGAGGCCGCCGATGTCGAGGACCCCTCGATCTCGATCGAGCCGCAGGCGGTGAACCCCGGTGAGGACGTGACCGTCAGCGGCGAGGGCTTCACCCCTGGCACCACTGTCACGATCGAGATCACGGACGCCGACGGCAATGTCATCGGCGTCATCGAGGGTGTCGAGGTCGGCGACGACGGAACGTTCACCGTGGACTGGACCGTCCCCGAGGACACCGTCCCCTGCATCAAGGTCGTCACCGCCACGGATGACAACGACCCGGATGTCAGCGCGTCGAGCGTCTTCAAGGTCAATGACGAGGCTGACCAGATCATGCTGAGCATCTCCGTCGAGCACCCTGTGCTCACCCACGGGGACACTCAGATCGGTTACGCCTCCGGCTACGAGCCCGGCACCGAGGTGGAAGGGTTCATGAACTCGAACCTGCACCTCGAGCTCGGGACCGAGGTCGCTGACGAGGACGGCAACGTCACCTTCACCTGGGAGATCCCGGAAGGGGCCGACGTGGGTGCTCACACCTTCTCGGTCACTGCTGAGGACTACCCGGACCAGGGAGTGGCCTTCCTGGTGATCGACGACGCCGCCGCAGGTGCCGATGAAGACGGCGCCGAGGATGGCTCGGGCACCGGCACTGCCGACCCGGCTGGTGACGACGGCAAGAAGACCGGCCCGGGCGCCAAGCCCGATTCGGACCTTGCCCGCACCGGTGTCGACGGGGGCCTCCTCGCGGCACTGGCTGCACTCGCGCTCCTGCTGGGCAGCGCAGCTGTGGTCTTCGCGAAGCGGAGTCACCGCTCCTCGGCTGAGTGATCAGCTGAGAACCTGATGCGGATGGCTGCATCGCCCCTCGCGGGGTGGTGCAGCCATCCGCTCATGTGTGCACCGAGAAAGTCGGTGCCGCCCAGAGACCGACCTGCACCTCCCCTCCGCTGAGAGAACCATGCCTCGCCTCAACCTTCCTCGTATCCCAGCCGCTCTGCTCTCCGCTGGAGCCGTCATCTCACTGCTGCTGGTCGGCTGCGCCGATGCTGAGACGGAGACCGCTGCGGAGACCGAGCCGGACGTCTCCCATCTGGACTGCGGACATGGTCTGCCGCTGGAGCAGACCATGGCTTCCGGCTCGAGCTGGTCGATGTGCTTCTCGGTGGACCCGAAACGCGGCATGGTGCTCTCCGACATCCACTTCGCCGCCGCCGACCGAGAACCCGTCCAGCTGATCCAGGAGCTCTCCCTGGCGCAGATGGAGGTCCCCTACGACGACGGCGAACGCCTGACCTCGGACATCACGGAGGCCGGCTTCGGGGGCACCCGCATGCACAGCCTGACCGAGACGGAGTGCCTCGGAGACCGCCTCGCCCTGGAGATCCCCAACATCGGAGACGGCACCCAGCACGGCGAATCCCCTGAACGCGAGGTCCTCTGCTCGGAGACGCAGGACTCTGGTCTGGCTTACCGCTCCCATGCAGACGGGATGCTGACCGTCGCGCGCGGGGACGAGTGGCGACTCTCCACGATCTCCAAGGTGGGCTGGTACGAATACATCAGCGAATACACCTTCGGCTCGGACGGCTCCATCCGCCCGGCGCTGGGTGCCACCGGCGACCTCTCCCCGGTGGACTACACGGACGAGGACCACGGATGGCCTGTCGGCGACGGCGACGCCGATTACGCCGCCAGCCACTCGCACAACGTGGTGTGGAAGGTCCACTGGGACCTCGGCGAGGATGAAGAGATGGCGGTCGAGCAGTACGACGCCGAGCCCACGGGCGACGCAGGATCGCAGTCACCGATCGTCGAAGGATCGCTGACACGGATCAGCGAGCCCTCCGCCCATCACGGTGACGACCGGCGATGGTGGCGGGTCATGGCTCCGGACCTCCTCAACGACAACGGGCACCCCATCTCCTACGAGATCAACCTCGGCGTCACCGACAGCTTCACCTTCGTGGAAGAGGGTCACCATCACGGCGAGGACGCCGGATACGACATCGCCTTCACCAACCACGACGAATGCCAGGTCTTCGCCACGCGGAACAGGGGAGGCTGCGGCCGCACCGTGCTGGACTACATCGACGAAGACGACACCGGCACACTGGAGGACATCGTCTCCTGGGTGGCGATCGGGTACCACCACGTGCCCCGGGACGAAGACCAGTCGCCCATGGAGATGCACTGGCAGAGCTTCACCATGGGGCCGAGGGACTTCACCTCCACCCGCGCCGACGTCCCCGAGGAGCGGGAAGGCATCGACGGCATGCCGGAGGACTCCGAGTTCACCCGGCACCTCGACGACGACGGCAGCGACATCGACCTCGACGAGCTGGACGACCTGGAAGAACCTCAGGACGACTGACCCCGCTCAGATCTCGAGGGACCCGCGCACCGCGACTCTCGCCTCTCCGCCGATCCACAGGGTGCCGTCCGAGTCGGGGTCCACATGGACCCGACCGCGCCGGCCCATTGCCGTGCCCTGGGCCGCCACATAAGGGGCGGTGAGCCGGCCCGTCTCGGTGAGCCACTGGGCGACCGAGGCGTTGAGACTGCCGGTCACGGGGTCCTCCGTCAAGGCCCGACCCGCGGAGAAGAAGGCCCGGACCTCGACATCGGCATCCCCGTCCGCGGCGGGGGCCACCACGCCGACCTTCAGGTCATCCAGCCCGCCTCGGGTCAATTCGGGGCGCAGACTGAGCACCGTCTCCGCGTTGTCCAGAAGCACAGCGATCCACCCTGGTCCGTTGTCGGCCCAGGAGGCGTCCACCAGCTGCTGCTCGGAGACGCCCAGCACCCTGCGGATCGCCTCACGCAGCTGTGGGTCCACCGGGCCGGTGCGCAGCCTCGGCGGGGCGGCGAAGGCGAGAGTGTCGCCGTCGCGCCGGACCCGGATCAGGCCAGCGGGGCACTCCTGGATCAGCAGGTCGTCCCGGGCCGGGCTTCCGCCCAGGTCCAGCCAGGCGCGGGCTGTGCCCAGAGTGGGATGCCCCGCGAAGGGGAGCTCCGTGTCCAGACTGAAAATCCGTACCCGGTAGTCAGCCTCCGGCACCGTGGGCGGCAGCAGGAAGGTGCACTCGGAGAGGTTCGTCCAGGCAGAGAACCGTCGCATGGTGTCTTCGTCGAGGCCCTCGGCGTCGGCGACCACAGCGAGCGGATTCCCGGTGAACGGGCCCGTGGTGAACACGTCGATCTGGCGGAACTCTCGACTCATGGTCTTACTGTAGCCGTCACTGCTCGAGAGGGTCTGACGCCCAGGCGCAGCGCGTCAGTGCACAGATCACTCCACAGAAGAGCACTTCGTCCACAGATGCCTGTGGAGAAAGCGCTGAACTGGGGAAATACAGAGATGTAACTTCTCCACACTGTGGATAACACCTGTGGATAAGTCCTGGCTTTGGAGAATCCGGAGCCATTGTGGAGAGGATTCTCCACAGGGGGTTGATCGGTAGGTCGGGTCAGAGCGGGCTGACCAGGGGGACTCCGATTCCCGTGAGCACCACCAGCGCCGCAGCGATGGCCGCCAGTCCGAGCCCCTGCCAGAGGCTGCGGTGAGGGCCTCGGGGCACTCTGGCGATCACCAGGGCGCACAGCAGACCGGTCAGGAGCCCGCCGAGATGCCCCTGCCAGGAGATGTTGGGGACCAGCAGGCTGACGGCGACGTTGATGGCGATCAGCACCAGCAGGCCGCCGGTCTGGGCGCCGGAGGACCGCAGCAGGATGAACATGGCGCCGAAGAGACCGAAGACGGCTCCGGAGGCGCCGACGGTGGGAGTGGTGGCCGGGGTCAGGAACAGCACGGCCACGGATCCGCCGAAGGCTGAGAGCAGCAGAAGCAGTCCGTAGCGCCAGGCGCCCACGGCCGGCTCGACGACCCTCCCGAACAACCACAGGGCCACCATGTTGAAGAAGATGTGCATCGCGCTGGAGGGCGAGTGCAGCAGGGCGGAGGTGAGCATCCGCCAGGGTTCGAAGGCCCAGCTGGATGTGTGCAGCGGGGCGTACCAGAGCCGCTCGGTGACCACGCCGCCGGTCAGCCACTGCAGCAGATACATCACCACGCAGATCCCGATCACCGAGTAGGTGACCATCGGGGCGCGGTCCGGGCGCGCGACGGCCCCGAAGCGGGTCCGCGGCACCGGCATGGCGGCGCGGGCGCGGGCCACGCAGTCCGCGCAGTGGAACCCGACCGGAGCCTGATGGAGGCACTGTGGGCAGGCAGGCCGTTCGCAGCGCTGGCAGCGCAGATGCGTCGATCGGTCAGGGTGGCGCGGGCACACCGGGGCGGGATGGCCCGCCCCGGTGTGGGGGTGCTCAGCGGTCACGAGATGTCGTCAGACCTTCTCGATCGCGATGGTCTCGACGACCACGTCCTCCTGAGGGCGGTCACGCATGTCGGTGGCGACCTTGTTCAGCGCGTCGACGACGTTCCTGGAGTCTTCGTCGGCAACCTCGCCGAAGATGGTGTGCTTGCCCTGCAGCCAGGTGGTGGGCACCGAGGTGATGAAGAACTGGGAGCCGTTGGTGCCCGGGCCGGCGTTGGCCATCGCCAGCTTGTAGGGGGCGCTGAAGTCCAGCTCAGGGTGGATCTCGTCCTCGAACTGGTAACCGGGGCCGCCGACGCCCATGCCGAGCGGATCCCCGCCCTGGATCATGAAGTCGGCGATGATGCGGTGGAAGACGGTGCCGTCGTACAGCGGGGCGCCGACCTTCTCCTCCCCGGTCTCGGGGTGCTTCCAGGTGATCTCCCCGGTGGCCAGGCCGACGAAGTTCTTCACGGTCTTCGGGGCGTGGTGGCCGTAGAGGTCCACGTGGATCTCGCCGGCTGTGGTCCGGATGGTTGCCTTGTGGGTTGCGATAGCGCTCATGGCCGATATTCTCTCACCAGATCCTGACAAGCCTGGTGACGACGTCCCGAGACAGGTCTGGACGAACCGGAGACGACGCATCGCCGCTTCTCATAGCAGGAGAGGGGCTGAAGGTCGTAAGCTGAGCACAGCACACCGATCCTGATTCGGAGGACATGCATGTTCGGTAAGAAGAAGAAACCGAGCCACACCTGGGAGCACAGGGTGCTCGCCGGCGTCGAGACGGCCCGTGACTGGACCGCCCCGAAGCTGGGGGTCGCCGCGGACTGGGCTGAGACCACCTACCGCAAGAACGCCCCGAAGGTTCAGGATGCCTCGGCGCGCGCTCTGCGGACGGTCGAATCCAATGCCGCTGGTGCCGCAGACCGCGCTCGAGGTCTGGCGTCCAAAGCCTCGGTGGGTCTCGAGTCCCAGTACGACAGGCTCCCGCCGCAGGCCAAGGCCGAGGTGGACAAGATCTACGCGAAGTACTCCGACGCGAAGCGCCAGCTCGCGAAGGACTATGTGCCGGCCGCCTCCGCCAAGCTCGGCGGATACGCGGACCGCACGGCCAAGCTGATCCACAAGGCTGAGATCGACCCGCGCGTCGAGCAGGCTCTGGTGAAGGCCACGGGCGACAAGAAGGTGGTCAAGAAGCTGCGCAAGACCTCCGAGAAGTACGCCAAGCAGACCGCGAAGGCGCTGAAGAAGCAGCAGAGGACCAAGAGCCGCCGCAAGGGGCTGCTGATCTTCGGCCTGGTGGCCGCCGGCGTCACCGCCGGAGTGGCGGCCTGGCGTGCCTCGCAGCCTGTGGAGGACCCGTGGAAGAAGCCGGAGCCGATCTCCAGCAGCACCCCGGCCTCCTCTTCGAAGCCGGCGGCGCAGGCGGAGACCAACGCCAGCGCGAAGCCGCAGGCTTCGACGTCGGCCGATTCGCCTCAGGGTGCGGCCCCCTCGGCCAAGCCTGAGCCGGACCAGGCCGCGGCGTCCGGCGACAAGCCGGCCCAGCCGGCTGACAGCGTCACCAAGGATGGGGGCATCCCCCAGCCGAAGCCGGCCACCTGATCCGGATTCCGCCTCGGCCGGAGGCAGACCGTGAGGGCCCCGTCGATCGAAGGATCGACGGGGCCCTCACGGTCTGCGGGGTCGGCGGTCAGCGCCAGCGCATCGTCATGAAGAATCCGATCATCGCGATGCCGAAGCCGATGATGACGTTCCATCCACCTGCAGCGGCGATCGGGGCGAGGCCCTGGCTGATGTACCAGACGATGAGCCACAGCAGCCCCAGGATCATCAGACCGATCATCGTGACCCGATACCAGAGGGGCAGGCCCTGATCCTCGAGGTCGTCGAAATCCTCGGCGAAGGGGTCTGCATCGTTCAGCGGGGACTTCGAGGCGCCTGCATCCTCGGTGGTGAGCCTCCCGCGGTTCTTCCGACTGCGCTTGTCGCTCTTCTTGCGGTTCTTCGACTCTGGCACGGTGAGCTGATCCTTCCGGGGCGTGATCACGGCAGCGGGGCCGCGAGACCCTGGTCGACTTCGGTATCCTGACTCTGTCCTCCACGACGTGGGGACACATGGTCTGCGTGTCATTCTATCGGGTCCGCCGTCGTCGCGGCGGGCCGACCATTCTCTGCACACCACGAGAGGACAGGGCGTCCATGCCAGCTGAGCGATCTCCGGCCACACGGCCGCGCCATGCGCGACGTCGGAGAGCCGCTCTCCCGGTCCGTCGATCAGCGGGCTCGCGGATCCTCGGCGGGATCGGGGAGCTGCTCATCACCCTCGGGGTGCTGGGCATCCTCTTCCTCGTCTGGGAGCTCTGGTGGACAGGTCTGGAGGCCGATCGAGAGCGTGATGAGTCCAGCCAGGAGCTGTTCTCCAGCATCGAGGCCCTGGAGGGGGCCGGCCAGGGGGATGACGAGGGAGGCAGCGGCGTCGAGCTGGAGGATCTGGTGGTCCCCAGTCCCGACAACACCGCAGAGTTCGCCGACCAGGGCCAGGTGATGGCCATGGTCTATGCCCCGCGCATGGGGTCGGACTGGGGCGCGCCGGTGGTGCCCGGCGTCGGGCCGGAGTCTCTGAACCGGGCAGGGCTGGGGCACTACAGCTCCACCCAGCTTCCCGGGGAGCCTGGCAACTTCGCACTGGCCGGCCACCGCCAGACCTACGGCAACATCCTGTGGAACCAGGACAAGTTCGCGGTCGGGGACCTGGTCTACGTGCAGTCCCCCGACGGCTGGTACATCTATTCCGTCACCGAGACCTACATCGTGGCGCCCCACCAGTCCGAGGTGCTGGCCCCGGTGCCCGGAGCACTCGATGAGGAGCCCGGAGACACTTCGATCCTCACCCTGACCACCTGCCACCCGCCCTACACCACCCTGGAGCGGATGATCACCCACGCCGAACTGGTCGACTACGCCCCGCTCTCGGACGGACCGCCGACGGCGATCGCTGACACCGTGGAGCGGCGCATGCAGGCTGAGGGCCCCTTTGGGGACCTCAGCTCGCAGGAGGGACGCTGAGATGTACGCCTGGATCTTCCGACACCTGCCCGGACCGCTGTGGATGAGGATCATCCTCACCCTGGCGCTGCTGGCCGCCGCTGTGCTCCTGCTCATGGAGGTCGTCTTCCCCTGGGTGGATCAGTACAGCCCGCTGAACGACTCGACCATCCAGGACGGCTAGCATGGTGCGCGATGACTGAGAACACAGAGGAACGGCCGCCTTTCCGGGCGAAGATCCTGGTGGTCGACAACTACGACAGCTTCGTCTACACGCTGGTGGGCTACCTGCGCGAACTCGAGGCGGAGACCACAGTGATCCGCAATGACGATCTCACCGTCCAGGAGGCGATCGCTCTGGCCGCCGAGCACGACGGTGTGCTGATCTCTCCGGGTCCGGGGGCCCCGCATGAGGCCGGGGTGTCCATCGAGCTGACCCGCTGGTGCGCGGAGGCGACCACCCCCATGCTGGGCGTCTGCCTGGGACACCAGGGCCTCGGGGAGGCCTTCGGCGGCACGGTCGTCCACGCCGAGCAGCTCATGCACGGCAAGACCAGCGACGTCACCCACACCGGTCACGGGTCCTTCGACGGGCTGCCGAAGACGTTCGTGGCCACCCGGTATCACTCCCTGGTGGTCGCCCCGGAGTCTGTGCCGGACGTCCTGGAGGTCACCGCCACCACCGCCGACGGCGTCATCATGGGCCTGGCGCACCGCTCCGCCCCGCTGTGGGGCATGCAGTACCACCCGGAGTCGGTGCTCACCGAGGGCGGCTACCGGATGTTGGGAAACTGGCTGGAGTCACTGGGGCAGGAAGGCGCGGCGGCGAAGGCCGCGGACCTCAACCCGATCCGCTGAGCCGCGGTCCGGCTCAGTCGTCGTCGGAGTCGTTCCCGTTGTCTCCGCCGTTTCCGTTGCCCTCGCCGTTCCCGGTGTCCTCGTCGTCGGTGTCCTCGTCCTCCGGCTCGTCGGTGGGTGACTCCTCGTCGTCCGGCTCGTCGGTGGGTGACTCCTCGTCGTCCGGCTCGTCGGTGGGTGACTCCTCGTCGTCCGGCTCGTCGGTGGGTGACTCCTCGTCATCGGCGTCTTCGTCGGTGTCCTCATCGTCGTCCCCGTTGTCCTCGTCCTCGTCGTCAGGGGAGCGGGTCTCCTCAGGCTCCGGGGACTCCTCCGGCTCCGGAGCCACAGCCAGGGAGATCGACACGGTGGCGCCCTGGGGGATGGGCGTGCCCGGATCGATGAGATCGCCGCCGTAGAAGGTCCCGCCGACGGTGCCGGCGTCGTAGGCGTCCGTGGTCCAGTCCACCGTCGAGTCGGTCACGGAGAATCCGGCCTCCTCGAGCTGCGCACGGGCCTCCGATGCCGAGAGCAGCGCCACGTCAGGGACCGGGTAGAGGCCGGTGCCCAGGACCAGGTCCACCTCGGAGCCGAGCTCCACTGTGCTCCCGCCTTCCGGGTCGGTGGCGATGAGCTCGTCGGCGCCCACGGTCGGATGGTCCTCCTCGATGAGCTCACCGACTTCCAGCCCCACCGCCTCGAGCTCTGCGCGGACCGTCTCCTGGGTCTCACCCTGCAGGCCGTCCGGGATGGTCACCTGGTCCTGGCCCGCGGAGATGTAGAGGATCAGCTCCTCATCCTCGCCCAGCCGCTCCCCGGCCTCCGGATCGGTGCCGATGGCATGGTCAGCCTCGATCGCAGGGTCCGGGACCGTCTCGATGTCCGCCGGCTCGATGTTCGCCTCGGCCAGCTCTGCGACGGCCTCGGCCTGTGTCATGCCCTCGACCTCCGGCACCTGGGCGGAATCGGTGTCGAGCATGCGGATCAGCGCCCAGGTCCCTCCGGCGACCAGAGCGATCAGCAGGACCACCCACAGCCAGGCGAACCCACGACGACGTCGTGGCTCCTCCACCTCCTCCTCGGGCTCCTGGTAGAGGTCCGGATCCTCCGGAGTGCGTGCGGACAGCGGAGTGCCGAGCCCGGCCGCGCCGGCGCTGACCAGCTGATCGAAGTCGTCGCCGGGGTCGACGGCGGGCATGGCGGCGGTGGCGTCCTCCACGGGCACTCCGTGCAGGGCGTCCTTGATCGCGGAGGCGAACTCGTCGGCGTTCTGGAAGCGGGCGGCCGGGTCCTTGGTCAGGGCCTTGGCCACCACGGACTCCATGGCTGGGGAGACGCGCGGGTTCAGGTCCGAGACCTGCGGCGGGTCCTCCCGCACATGCTGGTAGGCCACTGAGACCGGGGACTCCCCCTGGAAGGGCGGCCGGTTGGTCAGCAGCTCGAACAGCACGCAGCCGGCGGAGTAGAGGTCGCTGCGGTGGTCGACGACCTCGCCGCGGGCCTGCTCCGGGGACAGGTACTGGGCGGTGCCGACCACCGCGGAGGTCTGGGTCATCGTCGAGGCCGAGTCCGCCAGCGCGCGGGCGATGCCGAAGTCCATCACCTTCACGGCACCGTTCTGCGCCACCATCACGTTGGAGGGCTTGATGTCCCGGTGGACGATCCCCTTCTCGTGGCTGTAGCTCAGGGCGCCCAGGATGCCGTCGAGGTACTCGGCGGCCTTCGGCTCCGGCATCGGTCTGCCCAGCGCTTCGTCGATCCTCTGGCGCAGCGGTTCACCCACGTCGGCGGCCGCACCGTGCTCCTCGACGTCGGTGCGCCCGGTGTCCCCCAGGGCGAGGACGTCAGGGCCCGAGCCGTCCTCGGCGGGGGCGCCGTCGGCGACCGTGCGGTCCTCCGCGGAGGACTGCAGCTGTGTCGCCTCGTCGTCAGCGTCGACGTCGCCGGTGCCCTCGTGGGTGGGAGTGCCGTGCATGATGTGCCGCAGGGTGACGCCGTCCACGTACTCCATGACGATGTACGGGGTCTTGATCTCCGCATGGTGGGAGTCCTCGACGTCGGCTCGACCGGTGTCATAGACGCCGACGATGTTGTGGTGGTTCAGGGAGGCCGACGACTGGGCCTCGCGCCGGAACCGGCCCTGGAACTGCGGGTCGCGGGCCAGGTCCGGGCGCAGCATCTTCACCGCCACCCGGCGGTTCAGGGAGAGGTCGTGCCCGAGGTATACGTCGGCCATCCCGCCACGCCCGATGAGGGCCTCGATGCGGTACCGGCCGTTGAGGACGCGGTGTCCGTTCTCAGTCATCATGCCTGTCCACTTCGTGTCGTGTCGTCGGACTCCCCGGACTGCGGCTCCTCCGCATCGCCCTCGCGGGGCTCCGTCTCGTCGGCGTCCTGGCCGGTGGTCGGCTCCGGTGCCGCGTCGGCGCCTTCCTCGGTCTCCTCGGGCTCCCCGTCCTCTTCGGGCGGAGCCGGGGCGGTCTCGTCGGGACCGTCCTCCTCGGCGTCGGTGGGGCTCGGTGCGGGGGAGGTCGGTGTCGGGGAGGGCGAGTCGGTCTGCGCCTCGCCGGTGTCCTCCTGGTTCCCGTTCTCGCCGCCACCACCGTTTCCGCCACCACCGTTTCCGCCACCGGTCTGGCCCTCATCCTGGGCGGGGTCGTCCGCGCTCCCCCCTTGTTCCTCGGAGCCGGGGTCAGGATCAGCCTGGTCGGTCGGGGAGGGCAGAGACTCGAGGCCTACGGAGTAGGACAGTCTGACGGTGGAGCCCGCCGGCACCTGTCCGGTGGGTGCGACGGCCACCACTGTGCCGGGCGGCTGGGGGGACTCGACCTCCTCAGCCTCCACCACCAGGCCCATCTCGGTGAGCTGCTCGGTGGCCACCTCCAGGGTCATGCCCAGGAAGTCGGCCTCGTCGATCGTCACGATCTCGGCCTCGGCCGTGAAGGTCTCGGTCACCGTGGGCTGGGGCTCCGGTTCGGAGCTGGTCAGCCGGGGCAGCATCCAGGAGCCGAACAGCGCCAGCAGCACCAGGGCGACGAGCGCCACCAGCGGCCATCGCCAGCGTGTCAGGCCCGCTGAGGAGTCCTTGGACTCTTTGGAGTCTTTGGAGTCTTTGGAATCCTTGGAGCCTTTCGACCCCCTCTTCGACGTGCCGGCCGCTGCTGCCGCCCCGGCGGGCTCTGTGGCCTCCGGCGGCTGTTCCGGAGTCCGCGCAGACAGTGCCGGAGTCGGCACGGACGCTCCGGTCGCCCCGGCGGCGGCGCCTGCTGTGGGGACCACCGCGGTCGGTTTCGTCGCCGCAGGGATCACCTGGGTGGTGTCGTCCCCGGCCTCGGGGTGACTCATGTGGTCCAGCAGCGTCGGCACGGCCTTCAGCGCAGCGTCGAGGTCGTGCCGCAGGAGCGCGTCGGAGGCCTCGGCGAGCTTGGTGGCGTTCATCGGCCGGTCGCCGGCGTCCTTGGCCAGCATGGACATGATCAGTGCCCGCACCGGCTCCGGGATGGTGTCTGGGAGCGGCGGGGGCGGATCGTTGACCTGCTTGAGGGCGATCGCGATCTGCGACTCTCCGGTGAACGGACGGTGCCCGACCATGGCCTCATAGCCGATGATCCCCAGGGCGTAGATGTCCGAGGACCCGGTGGCGTGCTGGCCGGTCGCCTGCTCCGGGGAGAGGTACTGCACGGTCCCCATCACTTGGCCGGTGGCGGTCAGCGGCACCTGGTCGGCCAGTCGGGCGATGCCGAAGTCGGTGATCTTCACCCGGCGGGTGGGGGTGATCAGCAGGTTCCCCGGCTTCACGTCTCGGTGGACGAGTCCCTGGTCGTGGGCGACCTGCAGGGCGCGCGCGGTCTGGGCGATGATCGAGAGCGTCTTCTCCCAGGGCAGCGTCCGGTCTTTCTCCAGCAGCACGGAGAGGGGACGTCCCGGCACGAGCTCCATGACCAGGTAGCCGGAGCCGGCCTGCTCGCCGTAGTCGTAGATGTCGGCGATGCCGGGGTGGTTGAGCAGCGCGGTGTGCCGCGCCTCGGCGCGGAAGCGGCGGAGGAAGGCTTCGTCGCCGGTGTACTCCTCCTTGAGGATCTTGATCGCCACAGTGCGGCCCAGGATCTCGTCGGAGGCCTTCCACACCTCACCCATGCCGCCGATGGCGATCCGCTCGGTCAGCTTGTAGCGATCGCCCATGAGGATGCCCACAGCAGGTCTCATTCCTCGATCACCGCCTCGAGCATCGTGCGCATGTTCGGCGCGGTCAGCGAGGAGCCGTAGTCGTAGTCGATGCGTTCGTAGACCACGGTCACCGCATACTGGGGATCGTCGGCGGGGGCGAAACCGGTGATCCAGGAGTGCACCAGGTTGCTGTCGTCACCGATCTGGGCGGTGCCGGTCTTCGCGGCGATGTCGAATCGGTCGCTCTGGCCCCGCCACGCGGTGCCGGACTCCACGGGCCCCTGCATCAGCTCGGTGAGCTCCTCGGCGACGTCCTCGGAGATCGGCTCGCCGAAGACCTCCGGCTCGGAGCGTTCGATCACCTGCAGGTCCGCCGCGCGCACTGACTCGATGAGCGTCGGCTGCATGAGCGTGCCGCCGTTGGCGATGGCCATGGCGACCATGTTCATCTGCAGCGGGGTCGAGGTCACGCTCGCCTGGCCGATCGAGGCGTAGGCCAGCTCGGCGTCGGAGCCGACCTCGGGGAACTGCGAGGGGGAGACCGTCAGCGGGAAGTCGATGTTCTGGTTCCAGCCGAACGCCTCGGCGGCCTCGCGAATAGGCTCCTGCCCCATCTCCATGGCGGTCTCCGCGAAGGGAGTGTTGCAGGACTGGGCGGTGATGAAGTGCAGATCGGCCTCGGACTGCTGGTCGCAGATTCCGCCGAAGAAGTTGCTCAGCGTGCGGTTGGACTGCGGGAGCTCGATTTCGGAGGGATTGTCCATCACCGTGTCTGCGTCGAAGTCCCCGGAGTCCAGCATGGCCACCAGATCGATCAGCTTGAACGTCGAGCCGGGGGCGATGGTGTCATACACCGGTCTGAACCGGTACGCGCTCAGGCCGTCCTCCTCGCTGAGGGCATCGATGTTCTCCTGGAACTGGCTGGTGGAGTGCACTGCGAGCAGATTCGTGTCGTAGCTCGGCTTCGACGCCATCGCCTTGATCTCTCCGGTGCCCACCTCGGAGACGATGATCGATCCGCGGGTGCCGTCCGGAATCGTGTCATAGGCCAGCTGCTGCAGCTCCGGATCCAGGGTGAGCTCGACCTGCGCGCCCTCCAACGTCTCCCCGGTGAACAGGGAGGTGATCCGGTCGAAGAACTGACTGTCCGACTGCCCGGTGAGGTAGTCGTTCATCGAGTTCTCCAGCCCAGTGGACTCAGCGGCGATCGAGTAGAACCCGGTGATGCCGGAGTACAGGAAGGGGTCATGGTAGACCCTCTGGTAGTCGAAGTTGGTGCCCTCCGAGGGCACGGATTCGGCGATGGCGGTGCCGTCCACGGTGATCGCCCCCCGCGGAGCGCCGCGGTCCTGATAGACCTGGCGCACGTTGTTCGGGTGGGAGTTCAGCTCCTCGGTCAGCGCCACCTGGATGAGGCTGAGCGCGGCGAAGAGCACGACGAAGAGGCCGACGCTGACGAGCCAGGTATGACGGATCGCGTTGTTCACCGGTCGCCCCCTGAGGTCTCGTGGGTGGGTTCGGGCTCTTCGAGGGGGTGCCCGTGGGCGGGGGCGTGGCGCTGCGTGCGCTCCGCCGCCGTGAGCGGCTTGGCCACCGGGCGCTTGGGCTCGGCGGCTCCAGGGCCCTCTTGATGGGTGGGGTTCTCTGTGCCGGCGGCGTCAGCGCCGGTGACGTTGACCATCGGGCCGACGACGATGGGTCGCCGCGCCGCATGCGAGATCAGCAGCACCAGCGCCAGGATGAGCCAGTTGGCCAGCAGCGAGGATCCGCCGGCGGCGAGGAACGGGGTGGTCAGACCCGTCATCGGGATCACCCGCGTGATGCCGCCGACCACCACGAAGATCTGCAGCACCAGCACCACGGCGAAGCCCACGGAGAGCAGCTTGCCGAAGGCGTCGCGGGTGCCCAGGCCGGCGCGCATGAACCGGCTGAACAGCACCAGGTAGAGCATCAGCATTGCGGAGAGCCCAATGAACCCGAGCTCCTCGCCGAAGGCCGCGATGATCATGTCAGAGTTCGACAGCGGCACCCGCTGGGGCAGGCCGGAGCCGAAGCCGGTGCCGGTCAGGCCGCCGTTGGTGAGTCCGAACAGGCCCTGGACGATCTGGTCCGAGCCGCCGAAGGGCCGCGAATAGATCTCCTCGTCGAAGGCGTTGAGCCAGATCTCCACGCGCTGATTCACATGCGGGACGAACTGGTTAGCCAGGAGGCCGCCGGCGGCGACCAGGCCCACGCCGATGATGATCCAGGACAGCCGCGAGGTCGCCACGTAGATCATGCCCATGAAGAGGCCGAAGAACATGATCGAGGTGCCCAGGTCGTTCTGCACGACCAGCACACCGATGGCCACGATCCAGGCGATGAACATCGGCCCCAGGTCCCGGGCGCGGGGCAGCTGCAGCGGGCCGATGCGCCGACCTGCCAGCAGGATCAAGTCCCTGTTGTTGGCCAGGAACCCGGCGAAGAAGATCGCCAGGGTGATCTTGGCGATCTCCGCAGGCTGGAAGGAGGCGAAGCCCAGGTTCACCCAGATCCGGGCGCCGTTGATCGTCATGCCCAGCCCGGGGATCAGCGGCAGGAACAGCAGCACCACGCTGACCACCAGGGAGATGTAGGTCAGCTGGCGCAGCCGCCGGTGATCCTGGAGGAACCACAGCAACGCCATCGCCGCGGCCATCGAGACCAGGGTCCACATCAGCTGGCGGTCCTCCGCCGGCGGCCCTCCGGTGACCAGGTCCAGACGGTGGATCATCGCCATGCCCAGCCCGTTGAGCGTCACCACGATCGGCAGGATGAACGGGTCGGCGTACTTGGCCCGCAGCCGCAGCACGATGTGGAAGGCGAGGGACATGGCGACGAACAGCGCCGCCTCGGTGTAGTAGGTCTGGTCGTAGGGCTCGTCCATCGCGACGGCGACGAGGAACTTCGCACCGATGCCGATGGTCAGCGCGAGCAGCAGCAGCACCAGCTCCACGTTGCGACGCGGCCTGGGTGCTGTCTCCACCTGGGTCACTGCTCTTCACCCCCGTCCTCGGTCGGCTCGTCTGCGTCTTCTGCGTCTGTGTCTTCTGCGTCGGCGTCTGCGTCTTCGGCTTCGGCCTCCCGCGCGGAGGCCGTGGTCGCCCGCAGCTGCTCCACGATCGTGTCCGCATGGCTGCGGTCGTCGGCGGGGATGCCGCGCAGCACCCGCTCGCGGTGGTAAGGGGAGAGCTCCTCGACGTCGAAGCCGGCGTGCTCGTCGACCCCGGAGAGCGGGATCGGGCCCAGTGACTGCGAGACGCCGTTGTAGATGGCCACCTCACCGTCGTCCTGGCCCACGTAGTACTGGGTCTGGGTCCAGATGTATCCCAGGAACGTCACCACGCCCAGCAGCAGCGCGAGCAGGGTCACGAAGGTCGGCAGGAACCAGCGACGGCGTCGGGAGGCGCGGCTCGCGATCGCTACGTCCTCGACGTCGATTTCCGAGCTCGCCATATCGGCCTCGGTCAGCGCCGGGTCGGAGAGGTCGGGGTCCTCGTCCTCCCCCAGTGGAGCCTCTTCCGACGTCTCCGCCGATGCTCCCGCGGACGTCACTTCCGACGTCACTGTTGGTGTCTCCGCGGGCGCCTCCTCGGCGTTCTCGGTCGTCTCCGCGGCCTCCGGAGCCTGCTCGGAGCGGGGAGTCTCCTCGGCCGGGTGCTCACGGTGGTCGCCCAGCATCTCGGAGTAGGTGTGGCGCACGGGGATCAGCGGCTGGCCGGTGAGCAGCACCGCCATCGGGTGCTCGTCCACATTGCGGGCCACCACCGGGATCATGCCAGTCTCGGTGGCCTTGTCGGCGGCGCCCACCAGCAGATGCGGGCGGGTCTCCAGTCCTTGGCCGAGCATCGAGGCGGTCAGCGGCGAGAGTTCGTCGTCCTCCTCCGGCGGGTGCTCGGAGAGCGCGTCCACGTTGACCACGGGCACCAGCTCCATGGTCTCTTCGGCGTCGCCGGGGTGCTCACCGCCGGTCGACTGGCCCGTCGGGGGCTGATAGCCCTCTGCGGCGGCGTCCACGGCGGCCTGGGTCAGCGGCAGACGTCGGCTGGGGGTCAGGTCCTGCTCATCGGCCTCCACCACCTCCAGGCAGAGCACCGTCACGTTGTCCGGGGCCCCGCCTTCGAGGGTGAGGTCGACCAGCTCCTCGACGATCGACTCCAATGATCGCGAGGAGCGCAGCTTCTGCTCCACGAGCCGGTCTGAGACCACCGCGTTGAGGCCGTCGGAGCACAGCAGCCAGCGCTCACCGGCCTCCAGTGGGAAGGAGGTGATGTCCAGCTCCGGGGAGGCGTCGACGTCGCCCAGGACGCGCATCAGCACGTTCTTGTGCGGATGGAACTCAGCCTCGTCTGGATCCAGACGACCTTCGTCGACGAGCCGCTGCACGAAGGTGTGGTCCTTGCTGACCTGCCGGAAGCGGCCCTTCTTCAGTCGGTAGGCCCGCGAGTCCCCGATGTGGGCGAACTGCAGTCGGTCCCCGGTGATCAGCAGGGAGGTGATGGTGGTGCCCATGCCGGAGAGTTTCGGATTGGCCTTGACCAGTTTGTTCAGGAAGGCGTTGGCCGTCTGGATCTCATCGGGCAGCACGGTGTCTGGTTCGGCGAAGCCGAGGGTGTCCAGGTGGGCGAGGTCCAGCACGGTGGAGGCGCTGGCGACGTCGCCGCCTGCATGGCCTCCCATGCCGTCGGCGACCACCGCGAAATAGCGCCCCGCATAGCCGGAGTCGTCGTTCTTGGAACGGACGACTCCGGTCTCGGAGCGGGCGGCGAAGCGGAAGACCAGGGCCACGGGCTAGGTCCTCAGCTCCAGGACGGTCTTGCCGATGCGGATGCGCTCCCCGGGCTCCACGGTGGAGGCGCGGGTGAGCTGCTCTTCGCCGAGCCACGTGCCGTTGGTAGACCCCAGGTCCTCCAGGAACCATCGCGAACCCTGGGGGAAGAGTCGGGCGTGCTTGCCGGAGGAGTAGTCGTCCTCCAGCACCAGCGTGCACTCCTGGGCGCGGCCGAGCATGATCGGGGCCGATCCCAGGTCCAGCTGGGTGCCCGTCAGCGGGCCCTCGGTGACCACGAGCTTCCGGGGCTTGGGCCGCTGGGTCTGACCGGTGGTGGGCGCCGAGGAGCCCGACGGCGTCCGAGCTGCTGAGCCGCCGTCGTTCTTGCGCGCCGCCGAGGTGTGCGCGCGGGTCCGGGACTTCTTGGAGACCATCAGGTCGCGTCCCTGGGCCGCGATGATCGAGAGGATCAGGATCCACAGCAGCAGGAGGAGCCCGAACTGCAGGACCGTGACGGCGAGTTCGCTCATCACACCTCCCCGGTCGCCAGACGGAAGCGCAGCCGGGCATTGCCCAGCGAGATCAGCGCTCCGTCGAAGAGCTCGACCTGGTCATGGGAGCCGATGAGCTGCTCGCCGTCGACGTAGGAGCCGTTGGTCGATCCGAGGTCCCGGGCGATCCAGCGCCGGCCGTCGCGGAAGACCTCCAGGTGGCGACGGGAGACGCCGGTGTCCGGGATGGTCAGGTCAGCGGAGGTGGAGCGGCCGATCACGGTGCCTTCGGCGCGCACGGGGTGCTGCCGGCCCTCGTGGTCCAGGACTGCGACCACCGAGGGGGTCGGCACGGCTGGCTGCGCGATGGTGGGCGCGATCTCCTCGGCCTCAGGGGCGGGCTGGGGGACGCTCGGCGCCGGCTCGGCGCCGGCGGCGTCCTTCTCGGTGAGCGACTCGATGCCCAGCTGGCCGCGCTTCAGGTCGGTGTTCTTCACGAAGGTGGCCTTCACCGGGCCGAGCAGCGTGTACCCCTGCGAGTCGGCGTGGCGGATGATCTCCTCGCACAGCTCTTCGGCCAGGGCGACGCCATACTTCCTGGCGGCTGCGAAATCCTCCTCCGAGAGGCGGATCCTGTAGACATTGGGGACGAAGCTGCGTCCCTGGGACATGGTGAAGGACTCACGGTCCATGTGCCGACGTACGGCGGTGGCGATCTCCACGGGGCCGAGGCTCCCTCCGCGTCCAGAGAAGGCGCCGCGGACGGCTTTCTCGATGCCACGCTCGACGTTGTCCAGCAGGCCCATCGGCACCTCCTTCTCCGTCTTCATGACTGTCCCTGCTCGGGGCAGTCTCTCAAAGAGTCTACTGTCTCACCTGGTGATGGGCGCTTCAAACGTGCCCTCCGCGCCGTGCGGCCCCGTCGGCCGGAGACCGACGGGCTACCGTGGGTATGTGAGCAGAGAGACAGGCGGCTGCCGAGCCCCCACGTTGGAGGACGTCGCCGCACGAGCCGGGGTCTCGCGGGCCACGGCCTCCCGAGTCGTCAACGAGGACCTGAGGGTGCGTCCGGCCGCCCGAGAGGCCGTGCAGGACGCCGTCGCGGAGCTGGGCTACCGGCCCAACCGTGCGGCACGTTCGCTGGTGACCCGTGAGGCCGGCTCCATCGCCGTGGTCGTCCCCGAGGCTGAGGACCGGGTCTTCCGCGATCCGTTCTTCGCGTCGCTGCTGGTCTCCATCACCCAGGCCCTCGCCGATTCCACGGTGCAGGTGCTGCTGGCGATGGGCCGCCCCGGTGACGGGTGCCGCAAGATCGAAAAGTACCTGCGGGGGGCGGCACAGACGGCGCCATCGTGGTCTCCCACCACCAGGACGAGGCGATCTGGCGCGCCCTGCGGGAGACCCGGCTGCCGGCGGTCCATGTGGGTCGCCCCCAGGCCGGCGGCACGGGTCTGCCCTATGTGGACATGGACAACGAGGCGGGCGGGGCGCTCGCCGCGGAGCACCTCATCGCGGGGGGCCGTCGCCGCATCGGCACCATCGCAGGCCCGCAGGACATGGCTCCGGGCGCGGACCGGCTGTCCGGCTGGCGACGGGCGATGCGCGCGGCCGGGCTGGCCGATGACCTGGTGGAGATCGCCGACTTCTCCGCGGAGTCCGGCGGGGAGCGGATGCGGCGCCTGCTGCGGCGGGAGAAGGGGCTCGACGCGGTCTTCGTCGCCTCGGACCTGATGGCGGTCGCCGCGATCCATGAGATCCAGGCGGCCGGACTGCAGGTGCCGGAGCAGATCGCCGTCGTCGGATTCGATGACTCGCAGGCCGCCTCGCTGAGCCGTCCGTCGCTGACCACCGTGCGCAATCCGGTGGACTCGCTGGCCACGACCGCTGTGGACATGCTCCTACGACTCATGCAGGGTGAGGAGGCGGAGTCCGTCGTCCTCGACACGCAGCTGGTCCGCCGCGCCTCGACAGACTTTTCAGTTTTGAAATAAATTGGTGCCTGTCCTGGTTGACCCTCGACGAGTCGGCACCGCCGATCAACCCAGCGAACGATCAACTGAAGGAGCGCACTGAACATGGCATCTCTGACCCCCGGCACCTGGACGCTGGACGTCGCCCATTCCGAGATTGGCATGACCGTCCGTCACGCCGGCATCTCGAAGGTCCGCGCCGTCTTCACCGACGCCGATGCGACGCTGACCGTGGCCGAGGGCGGCGCCTCCGCCGTCGAGGCCGCCGTGAAGGTGGGGTCCTTCGACTCCAAGAACGCCGACCGCGACGCGCACGTCCGCGGCGAGGACTTCCTCGACGTCGAGACCCATCCCGAGCTGACCTTCGTGGCCCGTGACTTCACGCCGGCCGGCGAGGAGTTCGAGGTCACCGGCGACCTGACCATCCGCGGCGAGAGCCGTCCGGTGACCTTCGACGTCGAGTTCGGCGGTCAGGCGGTGGACCCCTTCGGCGCCACCCGCGCCGGCTTCTCCGCCAGCGCGGTCATCTCCCGGAAGGACTTCGGGCTCACCTGGAACGCCACCCTGGAGGCCGGCGGCGTGCTGGTCGGGGACAAGGTCACCATCGACCTGGAGGCCGCCTTCGTCCTCGACCAGGGCGAGTGAGCTGAGCGCCCTGTGAGCTGAGCTCAGCAGACACGAGGCCCCCGCACCCCACGGCGTGGGGGCCTCGTCATGTCCGGAGTACAGTGGCATCCGTGTCCATGACGGTCCTCGGCCCCCTGCTGATCATCGCCGGCGCCGTCCTGATCGGCACCGTGCTGCAGCGCGTCTCCGGAAGCGGGGTGGGGCTCGTCGTCGCGCCGGTGCTGTCCATCCTGCTGGGACCCGCCCTCGGGGTGCTGGTCACCAATATGGCCACGATGGTCTCCGGCTTTCTGATCATGCTCGCCGTCTGGTCGCGGATCGACTGGCGACGCTTCCGGACCCTGGGCCCCGTGACCGTCATCGGGGCGGTCCCGGGCGCCTGGCTGGTCGGCCAGCTCTCCGCCGGTTGGCTGTCCATCATCCTGGGCGCCATCGTGCTGTGCGCACTGCTGATCACCGTCAGCCTGCCCCGCCTGCCGCACTGGGAGGGCCGGCGCGTGGACGTCGTCAGCGGTGTCCTCGGCGGCTTCTTCAACACGACCTCCGGGGTGGCGGCCCCCGTGATGGTCATCTGTGCGCGGCTCTCCCGCTGGGACCAGCAGAGCTTCGCGGCGACCATGCAGCCGCTGTTCATGACCATGGGGGCCGCGTCGGTGGTCACCAAGCTGCTCCTCGGCTCGGTGGACGAGGTCGGCCAGACCGGTGACCTGCATCTGGGCCTGCTCTTCGGTGCCATCGTGGCCATCGTGCTGCTCGGCATCGTGCTCGGCGGCCAACTGACGAAGGTCGTCTCCCCGGCCCGTGCGCGCACCCTGGCGATGGCCCTCGCCGGCCTCGGTGCCCTCGGGGCGCTGATCCGCGGGACGTGGCAGGTGCTGGGCGGCTGAGGCGGGACCCCCGGATCAGCTCAGATGACGCCCTGGGCGATCATGGCATCAGCCACCCGCAGGAATCCGGCGATGTTCGCCCCGGCCACGTAGTCCCCAGGGACCCCGTACTCCTCGGCGGTCTCCGCGCAGAGGGTGTGGATATGCTCCATCGTCCCGGCGAGCCGCTCATCGGTGTACTCGGCGGTCCAGGAGTCGCGACTCGCGTTCTGCTGCATCTCCAGCGCCGAGACCGCGACGCCGCCCGCATTGGCCGCCTTGCCCGGGGCGAAGAGTAGCCTGTTCTCGCGGAAGATCTGCACCGCCTGCGGGGTGCACGGCATGTTGGCGCCCTCGGCGACCACCCGCACGCCGTTGCTGACCAGACGCCGGGCCGCATCGGCGTCGATCTCGTTCTGCGTGGCGCAGGGCAGGGCGACCTCGACGTCCTCCAGGTCCCCGCGTGTCCAGACCGCCCCGGAGTGGTGCCGCGCGCGCGGCCGGGCCTCCGCATAGGCCGAGATGCGCTCCCGGCGGACCTCCTTGACCTCGCGCAGCAGTTCCAGGTCGATGCCCTCGGGATCATGGACGTGGCCGGCGGAGTCCGAGGCGGCGATGACCGTGCCGCCCAGCTCCTGGACCTTCTCGATCGCGTGGAGGGCCACGTTGCCCGAACCGGAGACGGCCACACGGCGCCCGTCCATGCCCTCCCCGGCGGCGCGCAGCATGTGTTCGGTGAAGTAGACGGTGCCGTAGCCGGTGGCCTCCGGGCGGAGGAGCGAACCGCCCCAGGTGGTGCCCTTGCCGGTGATCGCCCCGGCCTCGTAGCGGTTCGTGATGCGCTTGTGCTGGCCGAACAGGTAACCGATCTCCCGCCGGCCCACCCCGATGTCTCCGGCAGGGACGTCGACCTTGTCGCCGATGTGCCGATACGCCTCAGTCATGAACGACTGGCAGAAGCGCATGATCTCCCCCTCGCTGCGGCCCTTGGGGTCGAAGTCGCTGCCGCCCTTGCCGCCACCGATCGGCAGGCCCGTCAGGCTGTTCTTGAAGACCTGCTCGAAGCTGAGGAACTTGACCGTGCCCAGCAGCACGTCGGGGTGGAACCGCAGGCCTCCCTTATAGGGCCCCAGGGCCGAGTTGAACTGGACCCGGAAGCCGCGATTGATGTGGACCGTGCCGCCGTCGTCGGTCCACGGCACCCGGAAGATGATCTGTCGCTCCGGCTCACACATGCGCTCCAGCACGGAGCCGTCCATGTACTCGGGGTGCTTCTCCAGCACCAGGTGGAGCGACTCGAAGACCTCCTCGACAGCCTGGTGGAACTCCCGTTCACCGGGATTCCTGGCGATGATCTGCTCATGGACCTGGCTGATGTGTGTGTGATGAGGGCTCACGTGCGGCTCCTTCCTGAGCTGTCCGGGCTGTCAGGGCTGTCAGAGTCCTGCCCGGCGGACTCTACCGGTCAGGTCGGCCGGATGCCGAGGCCCGCTCACTCTGCCGTCCGGCGGCGCCCCTCCAGCGCCGCGGTGCGGCTCTGGAGCTCCTCCCAGATCTCTCGGGGCCGCAGCTCGGCGGCCAGCGCGTGGATCTCCACGCTCTCCGGCTCGCCGGGCAGGACCCGCTGGACCATGGAGCCGGGCATCAGGTTCATCATCAGCAGGGCGATCTCACGGGCCGGACCCGGCGCCAGCCGCAGCGGCGCCCTGACCACCTCCGGGGAGATCCGCGTCCGAGGGTGCAGCGCCCGGAATGAGACGTCGACGCCGCCGACCACGATCTTTCGGAGGAACCAGAGGATCAGGCTGGCGGCGGCGGCCGCCTGACGCCATCGCCCCACGTCGCCCGGCCGGCGGCGCGGCGGCAGCAGCCACAGGCTGAGCGCGACGGCGGCCAGGACGGAGACCAGCCCGTAGACGGCCTTGTCCGGGTCGCCGTGAGTGAGGCCCGCCCAGAGCACTGCGGCGGCCGCGCCGCGGATCAGCGCCGCCGTCGTCCAGCGGCGGATGCGTGCGCCTCGTGTCTCATCCATGGGTCACCCTCCTCCTGCGACGAGGACGATCAGGCTCACCAGGACCAACAGCACCAGCAGGGCCGCGCCGGAGCGCCCCCAGTCCTGGAGACCGGCGTCGGCCCGGGAGCCCAGGCTCCTGCCCCTCTCCGCGGCGCCAGACCAGAGCTCCCGCCACCGTGCGGCGGACTGCCCGGTGAACCGGTGGGCGGCCCCCGTCCCCGCGTGCAGCGCGCGTGACAGCACACGTGCCCCGGACTCGGTGGCGACCACCAGGTCCCCTGCGGGGATGCGCGGACGGCCCACTGCCCGGGCCGCCGGGACGGCCAGTCCGCACAGGGCTGCGCCGACCAGCAGCGGCCACAGGCCGTCCCAGACGACGGCGGCCTCGGCGCCGGGCACGGCGACGTCCAGCCAGCCCCCGGTGATCCACCAGGGGAGCCCGGCGCCCAGGAGCACCAGTCCCAGCCAGGCACCGAGCGCCGCAGAGGCCGGGGGATCGCCGGAGCCGCCCTCGCGCAGGGTCCAGGCCAGCCGGACCATCAGCACCGTGGAGCCGACCGCGACCAGCGGAAGGAGCTGCTCCAGGGCGGGGGAGGCCTCCTGCACGGCCTCCTTGGCGGCGTACTTGGCGACCCACCCGGTGGTCAGCGGAGCCCCGGCCAGCGAGAGTGCGCAGAGCACGGATCCGCCCACCACCAGCGCACGCACTGCGCGGCCTCCTCCACCGCGCAGCAGCGGCACCCCCAGGAACAGGGCACCCTTCACCAGCCCGTGGTGTACCACGTAGAGCACCGCCGCCGCGGTCACCGCAGGGGCAGCCTGCGGCTGGAGCAGGGCCACCGCCGCCACGGCCACGAGCAGGCCCATCTGCGAGATCGTCGAATAGGCAAGCACCACCTTGGGGTCCTCCTGGACCGCACCTGCGGCGGCCGCCAGCAGACCGCCGAGCAGGGCGACGACGAGCAGCACGGCCCCTGCCGCGGGCTGCGCCTGATCCGGTGTCAGCCGGAGGATCCCCAGCAGCCCGGCGGCCACCAGCACCCCGGACAGTACGGCGGAGGCCGCCGGGGGAGCGGCCGGGTGCGCCAGCGGCAGCCACAGATGCAGCGGCACCACGCCGACCTTGATCCCCAGCCCCACCCCGAGAAGCACCAGCACCAGTCCGGTGTGCTCAGAATCCACGACGGCGTCGGGAGCCTCCGCCATCGTGCGCCCGCCGGCGGCGAAGACCAGCAGCAGCGCAGCGAGCAGCGCGGTCTCGCTGACCACCGACATCACCAGATAGACCCGGGTGGCGCGCACCGCGGCGCCGTCCAGATGGTGGACCACCAGCCCCGCCGCGGAGAAGCTCATCAGCGCGAACATCACGTAGAAGGTCACGACGTCGGCGGCCAGGCATACGCCGAGAGTGCCACCGAGGCAAAGCAGCAGAAAGGCGCTCAGCACCCCGGGCGGCAGGGAGCGGTCACTCGCATCGCGCTCGGACCCGGAGGGTGCGGACGGCGCCGCCCAGGCGACCGTCACCAGCGCGGCGGCATGGACCAGCGCGGCCAGGGCCACCAGGGGGCGGGCCGGGCCGTCCATGGTCAGCGTGGTCCCTAGCAGCAGGCCGGGCAGCTCCAGCGTCGGCGTCTCGGGGCTCAGCGGAAGCAGCAGCGCCGGAAGCGCCGCAGCGGGGGCGAGACGCATCGCCGCCGTCGTGACCGGCCCACGGGCTCCGGGCGGGAGCGCCTGACCGGCGAGCAGGAGTCCGCCGAGCAGCAGCGGCGTCACCCAGGAGATCAGCAGCATCAGCGGAACACCCCCTCGGCGATGTATTCGGCCACGCGCAGTGGAGCGAAGGGCACCGAGGCAGCCAGGCCCACCAGCAGGGTGAAACCTGCGGTGATCATCGCCGGCACCACCAGCGGGGCGGGTTCGTGGACCCGCCCGCGGTCCCGACCCTCCGCCTGGACGGGCTCGGGCGCCCAGAGCCTCAGCACGATCGGAAGGAAGTAGGCGGCGTTCAGCAGCGAGGACAGCACCAGCACGCCCAGCACCCAGGGGTGCGGGGAGGCCAGGGCGCCCTCGCCGAGCTGCCACTTCGAGATGAACCCGGCCGTGGGCGGCAGGCCGATCATCCCGAAGGCGCCGACCGTGAAGGCGGCGGAGGTCAGCGGCATGCGCCGCCCCAGGCCCCGGGTGTCCTCGATGCGATGGACGCCGAGCACCTCGGCGAAGAGACCGGCGCAGAAGAACAGGGTGATCTTCATGATCCCCTGATGGACCAGGTGCACCACCCCGCCGGCGGTGGCGGTCACATCCATCATGGTGATGCCCAGGGTCACATAGCTGACCTGTGAGACGGTCGAGTACGCCAGGCGCCGTTTCAGGTCGGTCTGCCGCAGCGCCTGGTAGGAGCCGTAGAGGATGGTGAAGCTGGCCACCAGCAGCAGCGGGGTGAGCACGCCCAGGGCGGCGGTCACCTCGATGCCGTAGACGTCGTCGACCACCCGCACGATGCCGAACACGCCGGCCTTGACCACCGCCACGGCATGGAGCAGGGCCGAGACCGGGGCGGGGGCCACCATCGCCTGGGGCAGCCAGCCGTGCAGCGGGAACAGCGCAGCTTTGACGCCCAGCCCGCCGACCAGGAGCACGAAGATCAGCGTGGCCGTCCCGGGTGAGGCCGCAGCGAGCTCGGTGACCGACTCGGCCCCGCCCTCGGCGAAGTCCGCCGGCCCGGCGTACATGGTCAGCCAGACCACGCCGATGAGCACGGCCAGTCCGCCGCTCAACGTGTACCGCAGATAGAGCCGTGCCGCGTGCAGTGCCTGAGGTGTCCCCCGGTGGGCCACCAGCGGATACGTGGCCACGGTCAGCAGCTCGTAGAAGACCAGGAAGGTGATCAGGTTCCCGGAGAAGGAGATGCCCACGGTGGCGGTCACACAGAGGCTGAAGAACCCGAAGAAGCGGCTGCGATGCGGACTGCCCTTCAGGTAGCCGATCGCGTACACGGTGGTGAGCAGCCACAGGACGGCCGAGAGCCCCGCGAAGAACAGGGCCAGCGGGTCCGCGCGCAGCACCAGGTCGATCCCCGGCAGGAACGGCATCGAGACCTCCGGACGAGCCCCGTCGGCGACCACCGGGGGCACCAGAGCCACGATGAGCAGCACCTTCAGCACCGCGGCGGTGAGGTTCACCGTGGCGCGCAGCCTTCCCCGGTGCTCCGGCAGGGGGAAGATCAGCGCGGCCGCTGCCAGGGACAGCAGGACCATCACCAGCGGCAGCCAGGAGATCACTGCTCCGAGCAGGTCGTCGAGGGTCATCTCGTGCATCACCAGGGCACCCCCACGGTGAGCACCTGGTCCATCCAGGAGCCCAGCAGACCGGTGCCCACCGTCAGCAGGCCCAGCAGCAGCGGAGCGGACAATGCGGCACGCGGCACCTGGCGGAGCCGCCGGTGGGGGGACCGCCTGGCGTCGTCGTCGGCCTCAGGTTCCACCAGCAGCGGGCCGACGGCGCGCAGCAGATAGGCCGCGGAGAGGAGCGTCCCGGCCACCAGCACCGCGACGATCCAGAAGTGACCCGCGGCGACACCGGAGGTGGCCAGCTGCCATTTGCCCAGGAAGCCCCACGAGATGGGCAGCCCGATGAGTCCCAGCGCGGCAAGGCCCATTGAGAGCACCAGCACCGGATGGTCACGGCCCACCCCGTGCAGGGCAGAGATCTCATCGGTGCCGTAGATCTCCTTGAACGTCCCCACCGCCAGGAACAGCCCGGCCTTCGCCACGGCATGGCACAGGGCCAGCGCTACGGTGCCGCCGAGGGCGCCCTGCAGGACTGCACCCTCAGCCCGCGGATCGGTGACGATCGGCAGCAGCAGCACCCAGTAGCCCACCTGCGCCACAGTGGAGCAGGCGACCAGCGGCTTCAGACGATCCTGCCGCAGCGCCGTGGCCCCGCCGATCATCAGCGCGGCGGCCCCCATGGCCGCCAGGATCCAGGAGAGGATCTGCGCGCCCGAGATCTGTCCGTCCCCGGTCTCCGGCAGGATCCACAGCCAACAGCGCAGCAGCACGAACAGCGCGGCCTTGATCACCAGCCCGGACAGCAGCGGAGAGACCGCACCCGGCGCACCGGCATGGGCGGGGACCAGCCAGCGGTGCAGCGGCACCAGGGCGGTCTTGAGAGCGAGGCCCAGAGTGATCAGGCCCACAGCCATCAGCACCGGGCCGGAGTCCTCCAGCTCGGAGGTGGTCTGGGCGACGCGCAGCACGTCGAGGTGCCCGGTGACGGCCAGCAGCAGGCCGACGCCCAGGAGGAGCAGCAGCGATCCGGCCACGGCCACGAAGAGGTACCGCAGGGCGGCGGTGAGGGAGTCGCGCCCGCCCAGCGCCACCAGCCCGACCGCGGTGAGCCCGACCAGCTCCAGCCCCACGTAGGTGTTGAAGAGGTCCCCGGAGAGGAAGACGGCGTTCAGCCCGGCCCAGCAGCCCAGCCACAGCGGCCAGAACCCGGGATGGCCGGCCGCCGGGACGTCCCCGTCGAGCCGCACGCCTGTCGAGGAGGGCAGCGCGGCAGCGTAGAGCGTGGTGAGCGACCCCACGGCGGCGGTGGTGGCGAGGAACAGGGCACCGAGTCCGTCGGCGCGCATCGCGATCCCCAGCGGCGGGGCATGCCCGGAGAGCGCCAGCTCCTGCACGGACCCCTGGGCCACCGCCGCCACGATGATCGTGGTGCCGAGCAGGATCAGCACCGCCGTCGTCACCCCGACCCACCGTCGAGCTGCCGGAGGCAGCACCAGGCTCAGCGCGGAGGTGACCAGCGGAAGGAGCACGACGGCTCCCAGCGCGGTCTGGGACAGGGTCATGGGTCCTCCTCCCGCCGCTCGGGAGGAGGCTGTTCGATCCGACGGATCAGCACGGCCCCGACGCCGGTGAACGCCACGGTGATGACCAGACCGGTGATGACCAGTGCGGAGAGCACGGGGTCCACCTGTGGGCCGCGCGCCGCCAGAGCCATCAGCACCAGCAGGGAACCGATCCCCATCACGTTGAGCGCCACCAGACGCGCGACCAGGTCCGCCACGGTGACGAGCCGCACCAGCCCGGCGACCGTCACTGCGATGCCCAGGAGGCCGTACCACTGATCAGGCGTGATCGAGGTCATCGGAGCACCTCCTGTGTCGGACGCAGGCCCAGATAGAGAAGATGGAGGGCGGCGGCGATGCCCAGGGTCAGGGTGATCTCCACGGTGAGCACCACAGCGAACGCGCCCGCCGGGCTCCAGTCCAGCCAGGCTCGTCCTCCGAGAGGGCCCAGCGCGGCGGCGACGAGGAACACCACCACCCCGACGGTCAGCAGGAGTGCGAGCAGCCGGCCGGCCACCGCCAGACGTCCCACTCCGGCGGCATCCGCGAGCATGAGCATCCCCGCCAGCACGGCTCCCGCCTGGAACGCCCCGCCGGAGTCGGAGCTTCCGGCGAAGAGCAGCCACAGTCCCAGCAGCAGGAGCACCGGGGCGCTGAGCCGCGCCCACCACGTCATGGTCTCGCCCGGGGACCAGGTGGCGGCCCGTATCTCCGCCCCGGAGAGGGCCAGCACGGCGGCACCGGCCAGCATCAGCACCGCGGACTCCAGCAGGGTGTCATAGGAACGGAACGTCAGCAGCACCCCGGTGATCTCGTGGTCCACACCCGTGGTCCCCATCGAGGCCGGAAGCGGCTCGCGCCAGGCGGGAAGCCGCTGCTCGACGCCTAGCCACACCTGGGACATCACTGCGGTGACCAGCAGCCAGGCACCCCCGGTGCCGATCCAGCGGCCCAGGCGGCGGCGTCCCGACGAGGGCCGTTCGGCGTGCTGCCGGGCGGGATCCTTCTCGCCTCGGGCGAGCAGGACGAGCAGGGCGCTCAGCAGACCGGTGCCGAGGGCGGCCTCCGCCAGGGCCACGTCCACGCTGCCCAGGTGGAGCCACAGCAGCACCATCATCACGCCCAGGCCCAGAAAGCTCATGGCCTGCGCCGAGCGTCGCCGCGGCAGCAGCGCGGCCGCCGTCGTCATCAGCACCGCCAGCCCGAGCGCCACGTCGATCGCGCTCATCGGGGCTCCGTCCCGTCACTCTTCTCCGCCTCCAGGCGCGCCAGCACGTGGGCGCTGGTGGAGGCCGCGCCCAGAGCCAGCAGCCAGGTCAGCAGGAGCACGACTGCTGCGCTCCAGCTGCCGAGCAGCAGTCCGGCCCCCAGGAGCACCAGACCGAGGCCCAGCGTGTCGGCCTTGGCCAGAGCATGCAGCCTGCTGCGCACGTCCGGAAAGCGGATCAGCCCGACGGTGCCGGCGGTGAAGAACACGGTCCCGCTGATCAGCAGCAGCAGGCCTGCGCCGTGGATCAGGGTCTCACTGGTCGGGGGCATGGGGCTTCCCCTCCTCCCGACGCAGCCGGGCGGCACGCACGGCCGCGGTCAGGGCCGCCAGGCCGGTGAGGATCAGCCCGACGTCCAGCATCCGGGGCTCCGGCGGCTCAGCGGTCAGCGCCAGCACGGCGGTCAGGGCCGCTCCGGTGGTGCCGCTGAGCAGGATCACCAGCAGCCAGCTGCCCCGACGGCGTGCGCGCAGTGCAGTGATCACCGCGACCACCAGGTTGAGCAGCAGGACGATGAACACGACCGTCAGGAGAAGGTCCTCCACGGCGCCCTCCTCGTCCCCGTCGGTCCAGCTCCGGATCCACACTACTCAACACGCCGCCGTCGAGGGACTCCTCGGTAACCTGTGCCCATGTGTCCCCACCCGATCCGCGTGCGCACCGCAGCCCTCGACGAGGCGGCCGCGCTCGCCGCTGTCCAGAACACCAGCTGGCGTCAGACCTACTCCTCGCTGCTGGGCGAGCGGTTCTACGACGACGAGGCGCTCGCCGCACGAGTGCGCATGTGGGAACGGTCCCTGGGCGACGACCGGCTGACGATCCGGGTGGCCGAGGGGGCGGGGGCGCCGGTCGGCGTCGCGCTCGCTGGGCCTGCCTTGGGTGAGGATGCCGTGCGGGAGGAGCAGCTGTTCATCCTCTACGTGGTGGCCGCCTGGCATGGCACTGGCGCCGGGCCTGCCCTGCTCCAGGCCGTGCTCGGCGATCGCCCCGCCCAGTTGTGGGTCGCTGCAGAGAACCCCCGCGCGGTGCGCTTCTACGCACGGGAAGGTTTCCGGGCCGACGGAGCGGAGCTGATCGACCATGACGCCGACGACCTCCGGGAGATCCGCATGATCCGCTGAGATCCTGATCCGTCGTCGGAGATTCATCCCGGGTTCATCACAGGGAGGGTTTTCCGTCTCCTGTGTGGTTAGGATGAGTCAGGTTTGCGCATCGACGTGGAGGGAACCTGGTCGGTGCGTGAGCCTGTTCGCACCGAGGCAGAAGGGGATCACCGATGACCGCATCAGGCGGATCAGGATCCACGTCTTCCGGCACTGTGAGGAGCACCACATCCTCCGCCGATGACGACGGACCCGCTGATCAGCAGAATCCCGGGCCCACCGAGCAGGAGCTCGAGGCGAATCGGCGGAAGGCCCGGCGCCGCGCGAAGTCACGCAACTGGACCCTGTTCCTGCTGTTCGCAGGGCCCAACATCCTGCTGATCCTCGCCTTCATCTACTACCCGCTGCTGTCCAACATGTACTACTCCACGTTGGACTGGCGGCTGGGCTCAGCCACGGCGACCTCGGTGGGGCTGCAGAACTACGTGGACTTCTTCACCTCGTCCTCCGGCGTCGAGGTCTGGCGGGTCACCGGCATCTTCACCGCCGGTGCGGTGCTCGGATCGATGATCCTGGGTCTGCTGATCGCCCTGGTCATCAACAAGAAGATCCCGGGCCGCACCGCCGCCCGCACGGCGGTCTTCTCGCCCTATGTGCTCTCCGGAGTCGGCGTCGCCCTGGTGTGGAACTTCATCTTCGACCCCCATCGAGGGGCGCTCTCCCACGTCCTGGCAGCCTTCGGGATGAGCTCCCCCCAGTGGTACCTGGACGAGGACTGGGCGCTGTTCATGGTCATCATCGTCTACGTGTGGAAGAACCTCGGCTACTGCGCCGTCGTCTTCCTCGCCGGGCTGCAGTCCATTCCCAAGGACCTCCTGGAGTCGGCCACCATCGACCGTGCCGGGCCCGCGCGTCGGTTCTTCTCCATCGTGCTTCCGCTGCTCACCCCCACGGTGTTCTTCCTGTTCGTCACCAACATCATCTTCTCGATGACGAACGCCTTCGACATCCTGCGCACCATGACCCCCACCGGGCACGGCACCAACACCATCATCTTCGAGATCTACCTGCAGTCCTTCGGTGCCTACCAGCGCGCCGGCTACTCCGCGTCGATCGCCGTGGTGCTCTTCTTCACCCTGTTCCTCATCACCGCGGTCCAGCTGCGGTTCGTCGAGAGGAAGGTCCACTATGCCTGAGCTGATCTCCCGGCAGCAGCTGACCAGGGAGCAGCGCCGCCAGCGCCGCCGCGGCTCCTGGACAGACGCCTTCAGCCGCCAGAACATCCTGAGCACCCTGCTCACCGGGTACCTGCCCATCCTGGTGGCGCTGCTGGTCATCGTGCTGCCGCTGGCCTGGATGATCCTCTCCAGCTTCAAACCCCCCAGCGAGATCGTCACGCTGAACCCGACGCTGCTGCCGCAGGACCCCACGTTGTCCAACTACGGGGACGTCGCCCGCCGCGTCCCGCTGCTGACGGTGCTGGGCAACAGCATCTACGTGACGCTCATCGGCTCCACCGTGAAGGTGCTGCTGGCCATCACCACCGCCTACGCGCTGGTCTACATCCGCGTCCCCGGGGCGAACCTGATCTTCCTGGGCATCCTGGTGGCGCTGATGGTGCCGCCGGAGGTCTCGATGCTGCCCAACTTCCTGACGATCTCCGCACTGGGGGGACGGGACACCCTGTGGGGGATCATCCTTCCCGGACTCGGGACGGCCTTCGGCACCTTCCTGCTGCGCCAGCACTTCAAAGCGCTTCCCAAGGAGCTCTTCGAGGCTGCGGAGCTGGACGGCGCAGGTCACTTCCGCAAGCTCTTCCAGATCGCGGTGCCGGTCTCGCTGCCGGCGATCGCCACAGTCGCGCTGGTGACCGTGGTCAATGAGTGGAACAGCTTCCTGTGGCCGCTGATCATCATCGACTCCCCGGAGAAGATGACCCTGCCGGTCGGGCTGAATCTGCTGCAGTCCATCGAGGCCCAGACCGGCAGCTACGGGATCCTCATGGCCGGGGCCGTCCTGGTGATCGTGCCGATGCTCATCGTCTTCGCCGCCCTGCAGCGCTACATCGTCGCCGGCCTCACCCAGGGAGCCGTGAAATGACGGCGCCCGCCCCAGCACCCACGTCCGCACTCACGTCAGCACCCACGTCAGCACCCACGTCAGCACCCACGAGGAGAACATCATGAGGATCACTGCACCCCATGCCGTCCGCGGCACCGCCGTCCTGGGGGTCGCCGCCCTGGCACTGACCGCCTGCGGGCCCGACACCACCGGTGATGACACCGCCTCCGAGGCGGAGAGCGTCGACTGGTCCGAGGTCGAGCCGGCCGAGGAGATCACCTTCTGGACCAACCACCCGGGCGGCTCTGCCGACGTCGAGGATGAGCTCATCGCCGGGTTCACCGAGGAGACCGGCATCGAGGTCAACGTCGTCACCTCCGGAGCGAACTACGAGGAGACCTCCCAGCGCTTCCAGACCGCCCAGGGGACGGGCGACGTCGGCGACGTCGTCGTCCTCTCCGACGCCACCTGGTTCCCCAACCACCTCAACGACGCCCTGGTGCCGCTGGACTCGCTGCTGGAGGCCGCCGAGGTCGACACCTCCGGCTACGTGGACGCCCTCTACGAGGACTACCACTATGAGGACAGCCACTACGGCGTGCCCTACGCGCGCTCCACTCCGCTGTTCTACTACAACGTGGACCACTACGAGGAGGCCGGCATCGAGAGCCCGCCCGAGACGTGGGACGAGGTCGCCGAGGTCTCCGAGCAGCTGATGGAGGCCGAGGTCGCGTCCTCCGCCTTCGCCTTCCCGCCGCAGGACGAGTACCCGGCCTGGACCATGGCCAACCTGGTCTGGGGCTATGGCGGGTCCTGGTCCGAGGAGTGGGACTTCTCCTCGGTGTCCTCCCCGGAGACGGTCGAGGCGATCGAGTTCGCCCAGGAAGCCGCTGATGACTGGGCCTCGGTGGCCTCTGGGGACCAGGGGGACGACTTCGCCTCCGGAGTGGCCAGCCAGGTCATCCAGTCCACCGGTTCGCTGGTCGGCATCCTGGACACCGCCGACTTCGAGGTGGGCACCGCGTTCCTGCCGGGCGGCCCCGCGGCCGAGGGCGAGACCCCCACCGGTGGTGCGGGCCTGATGATCGCCTCCGACTCCGAGCCGGAGCGTCAGCTGGCCGCCGCGATGTTTGTGGGCCACATGACCAGCCCGGACTCCACCGTCGACTTCTCCGCCGCCACCGGCTACGTTCCCGTCCAGAAGGACGCGGACATGTCAGAGGTCTATGAGGAGACGCCGCAGTTCGAGACCGCGGTGGAGCAGCTCGAGCGGGCCCGCGTCCAGGACTACGCCCGCGTGTTCGTGCCCGGCGGCGATCTGGCCCTGGCCCAGACCCTGCAGCGGGTGCTGACCCAGGACGTCGAGGTCACCGACGAGCTGGAGTCCCTGGAGGAGGAGCTGCAGGAGCTCTATGACCGCGACCTCGCCAGTGAGGTGGAGGACTGACCCGCAGCTGAAGGTTGACTAGGGTGGGGATCGGACGTTCGTCACGCACAGGAGGTTCCCACCCATGGCTGAGAAGACCCCCCACCAGAACACCACCTTCGATGTGGAGGGCGGCACCGCCCACGGCTATCTGGCGCTGCCGCCCTCCGGATCGGGCGCTGCCGTGCTCGTCATCCAGGAGTGGTGGGGACTGACCGATCACATCAAGGACGTCGCCGACCGACTCGCGGCCGCGGGCTTCGTGGCGCTGGCTCCGGACCTCTACGGAGGCTGGATCACCCACGACGGCGACGAGGCCGGGGAGATGATGGCGAAGCTCCCCGCCGAGGAGGGTGCCCGGCAGCTGGCCGGCGCCACGGACTTCCTGCTCGCCCATGAGGCCGTCACCTCCCAGACCGTCGGCGCGATCGGCTTCTGCATGGGCGGAGGCTTCGTGCTCGCACTCGCTGCCCAGCAGGGCGCCAAGGTCTCTGCCGCCGTCCCGTTCTACGGGGTCGGTCAGGCCGTTCCGGAGAGCTACACGGGGGTGAAGGCCGCGGTGCAGGGCCACTACGCCGAGCGGGACGCCATGTACCCGGTGGAGCAGGCCCGGGCGCAGGAGGAGCAGATCCGCTCCGAGTCCGGTGCGGAGGTGGAGTTCCACTACTACGAGGCCGGCCACGCGTTCCACAACGACGAGAACCTCATCGGCACCTACGACGCCGAGAAGGCCCGGCTCGCCTGGGGCCGCGCGGTGGACTTCCTGACGGCGAAGGTGGTCTGAGCCGTGGCCCCGGCCTACCGGTGGTCGACGATCGGCACCGACGACGTCGACGCCTGGGCCCAGCTGACCAACCATCTCGCCGAGGTCGACGGCACCGAGGAGTTCTTCTCCGCCCAGGACCTCGCCGAGGAGCTGACCGACGGATACACGGACCCCGCACATGACACCGTCGCCGTCTGGGACGGCGAGACCATGGTCGCGGCGGGCAGATCCTGGGTGAAGCTCACGCTGGATCGCGAAGGCCAGGCGGGATCGAATCTCTCGGGAGGTGTGCACGCCGAGCACCGCGGACGCGGCCTCGGCACGGCGCTGATGGAGAAGCTCGAGACCAGGGCCGCGGAGCGCCTCGAGCAGCTGCACCCCGGGGCGCCGTCGTACTTCGGCGTGGGCGGGGCGCTGGCAGGCTCGGGCACCGAAGCCTTCCACGCCTCCCGCGGCTATGCGGTGGTCCGCTGGTTCAATCTGATGGGCCGACCCACCGGCACCGTGGCCGAGGCCGACCGGGCGCTCGCCGCAGTGAGCCTTCCGGAGGGCGTGACCCTGCGCGCCCCGAGCGCCGAGGACGAGGAACGCACCTTCACAGCCCATCGCCTCGCTTTCGCGGACCACTGGGGCTCGGCGCCGCCGGAGCGGGGACTCTGGGCGGCAGGCTGGGGGCAGAGCAGCAACCGACACCAGGCCTCGAGCCTCGCCGTGGACGCGGAGGGCACAGTGCTCGCCTACTGCCTCTGCGGACAGTGGGTGGATCGTGAGCTGTACGTGAACCTGCTGGGCACCGTCCCGGCCGGTCGAGGGCGAGGGCTGGGAAGCGCGGTGCTTCTCCACACGATCCGGGCCGCGGCCCGCAGCGAGGAGTACGACGTCATCGAGCTCGACGTCGACTCCGAGAGCCCCACCGGCGCGACCCGCCTCTACGAGCGGCTCGGCTTCACCGGCAGGCACACCCAGTCTGCGATGCGTCTCCGCCGTGGCTGAGGGGGATCGGCGGAGCAGGCTGAGGATCGGCGCCATCCCCGGTGCCACACCGGGCAAGTGGGCGAACCGCTGGCGTGAGCGCTTCCCGGGGGTTCCCCTGCAGGTGGAGTATTTCGACGACGTCGGCCTGCTCGAGCGGGTGCGCTCTGGCACGGTCGACGTCGGCTATGTGCGCCTCCGCGAGGACGCCGAGGAGGGCCTCGTCGACCCGGAGCTGTTCCACCGGGTGGTGCTGTACCGGGAGGAACCGGTGGTGTGCGCCTCCCGCGACCATTGGGTGGCCGCCGCTGAGCAGTCCGTCGAGTGGGAGGAGATCGCCCAGGAGCCGCTCCTGGATACGGCGGACATGCGCACGGGCGTGACCGACGCCCAGGAGGTCGCCGCCGCTGAGCGCATCGCCCTGGAGGTGGTCGCCTCCGGGTCAGGCCTGCTGGTGCTGCCGAACTCGGTGGCGCGGATGCTCTCCCGCAAGGATGTGGTGATCCGCCAGGTCGAAGGGCTGGCGGGCTACGACGTCGGCCTGTGCTGGCGTCGGGACCAGGACGACGAGGTCATCCAGGAGTTCATCGGCGTCGCCCGGGGCAGACGTTCCGGCTCGGGACGGTCCGGGCTGGAGGAGCAGGACACGCAGAAGAAGCCGGTGGGGAAGGCGGCAGGGAAGAAGCCCGCGGCGAAGCGGCAGGCCGCCGGGAAGAGGACGTCGGGGAGCAGACCGGGCACACAGCGGAAGAACTCGCCCGAACGCGGGCCGCGCCGCGGAGGGTCGGGACGACGCCGACGGGGCTGAGGTTCGGGCGGTGCTGAGGCTCAGGCGGGCAGGTGCTCGCGCAGTTCCCGGGCGGCCGCGGCGACGTCCTGGGCCTCGGTGACGGCACGCACCACGACGACCCGGTAGGCCCCGGCCTCGGTGACGTGCCGGATGTTCTCGGAGTCGATGCCGCCGATGGCGAAGAACGGCTTCGGCGTCTCCAGCTGGGCGGCGTAGCGGGGAAGGTCCAGTCCGACGGCGGCCCGTCCGGGTTTGGTGGGGGTCTCCCAGACCGGCCCGGTGCACCAGTAGTCGATGCCGGGGTCGTTGGAGGCTTCCCACACCTGGTCCTCGGTGTGGCAGGACCGTCCGATGATGACGTCGTCACCGAGGATCAGCCGGGCCTCCTCCGTGCTGAGGTCCTCCTGGCCGATGTGGAAGACGTCGACTCCGGTGATGCGGGCGACGTCGGCACGGTCATTGGCCGCGGAGAGGCCGGCGTACTCGTCGGCGACCTGCCGCAGCAGGGTCAGGGCAGCGATCTCGGTCTGGACGGTGACCTGCTTGTCCCGGACCTGGATGATGTCGACCCCGCCGGTGAAGGCCTCCACGAAGAACTCTCGGAGGGCGTCGAAGTCGAGCTCGTCCACCGGGCCCGCCTGCGGGTCGGAGATGAACCGCTGCAGGTCCGTGCAGACGTAGAGGCGTGAGGAGATCAGCCGCTGACGTCGCAGCTGGCCCACGTAGTGCTGCTCATGGGCCGAGGGCTCGTAGTCGTGCGCCGGGGTGTTCATGGGTCAAGCCTACCGAGAGCGAGCCCTGGATGCCCCGCAGGAGGTGATGAAACAATCTGATTGCAAACGCTTGCAATTCGGAGAGGGAATCTCTTAGTGTGGCTTGGGTCACCTCATCATCGCTGTCCACCGTGAGGACCCCTTCTGTGAGGACCCCTTCTGTGAGATCCACCCGACGAGCGTCCCTGACCGCCGGCCTGATGGCCGCCGCGCTGGGGCTCACCGCCGCCTGCACCGCCGCGGAGGCCCAGGTCTCCACGCCTGAGACCCGCGCCACCGACCAGAGGGCGATCGACCTCGCGGCCCAGCGGGCCATGTGGCTGGACGACCGCACCATCGCCCTGGACACTTCCACCACCGAGGGTCGCAGCTACGAGCTGCTGATCAGCTCCGAGGGTGATATCGAGGCCTCGGGGAGTGGTGTCGACGGAGCGGAGGAGGTGCTCCGGCTGACCCCTGCGGGCGAGATGGACGAGGCGCTGGCCGAGACGAACCGCCGCTACGCGCATTATGAGACATTCACGGTCTCCCGGAGCGTGGGTGCGACCGAGGTGGCGCCGCGGACGAAGGACATCGTCGAGGCGCTGCGCGGGCAGCTGGTCGTCGTCGAGAGCGATGCCGACGGCGCTGTCCTGCAGGCCACCGGAGTGCAGACCGCCGGTGCGCTGGACGCCGTCTACGCCGACGCCGTCGACGAGGAATTGGGCCTGACCTGGAAGAACAGCAGGCCTGAACTGGCGGTCTGGGCCCCCACGGCGCGCACGGTGGAGCTGGAGCTCTACTCCTCCCCCGACGCCGAGCCGACGGTGCACCGGATGACGTACGACAAGAAGACCGGCGTCTGGTCGGTCAAGGGGAAGAAGGACTGGAAGGACCAGTTCTACACCTACCGGGTGGAGGTCTGGCACCCGGAGTCCGGTGACGTGGAGACCCATTCGGTCACCGACCCCTACTCGGTCTCCCTGGCGGCGGACTCCACGCACAGTCAGATCATTGATCTCGAGGATCCGGCCCTGCAGCCCGAGGGTTGGGAGGAGCTGGACAAGCCCGAGGCGGTGGATCCGACCGCCGCACAGATCTGGGAGGTCCACGTCCGCGACTTCTCCGCGGCCGATGAGACCATTGATGAGGACCTCAGGGGCACATATCGGGCCTTCACTGTAAGCGATTCCACATCGGTGGGGCACCTGGGTGACCTCGCCGAGGCCGGGCTGACCCACGTGCACCTGCTGCCGACCTTCGACATCGGCACCATCCCGGAGGTCGAGCAGCGCTCCCCGGACTGCGACCTGCCCGGATTCGCCCCGGACTCTCCCGAGCAGCAGGCCTGCATCGGGGAGGTGCGGGCCGACGACGCCTACAACTGGGGCTATGACCCGCTGCACTTCAACGTCCCGGAGGGCTCCTACGCGACGGAGCCGGACGGGGCTCAGCGGATCCTCGAGTACCGGGAGATGGTGCAGTCGCTCAATGAGCAGGGTCTGCTGGTGGTCAACGACGTCGTCTACAACCACACCCATGCCTCGGGGCTGGGGGAGAAGTCCGTCTTCGACCGGATCGTGCCCGGCTATTACCACCGCCTGGACGAGGCCGGAGTCGTGGAGCGCTCCACCTGCTGTGACAACACCGCCCCGGAGCATGCCATGTTCGGCAAGTTCATCGTCGAATCGGCCGAGCTGTGGGCCGAGCAGTACCGGATCGACGGGATGCGCTTCGACCTGATGGGCCACCACCCCAAGGAGAACATCCTTGCAGTGCAGGAGGCGGTCGAGGAGATCGACCCGGGCTTCCTGATCTACGGTGAGGGCTGGGACTTCGGCGAGGTCGCCGGAGACGCCCTCTTCGAGCAGGCCAGCCAGATGAACATGGGCGGCACCGGCATTGGCACCTTCAACGATCGCCTGCGCGACGCCGCCCATGGTGGTGGCCCCTTCGATCAGGACCCGCGCCGTCAGGGCTTCGGCACCGGACTCTGGACCCAGGACAACGGCTCCGGACTCACCGGGGACGAGGATCAGCAGCTGGCCGAGCTCCTCCACGCCACTGACCTGGTACGCATCGGGCTGGTCGGCAACCTCGCCGAGTACCCGCTGACCACCGCCGACGGTGAGACCGTGACCGGCTCGGAGCTCGACTACAACGGGGCCCCGGCCGGCTACACGGAACAGCCCGGAGAGGCGGTGACCTATGTGGACGCCCACGACAACGAGATCCTCTTCGATCTGCTGGCCCACAAACTGGATCACGACGTCACCGGGGAGGACCGCGCCCGGATGCAGGCGGTGAATCTCTCGCTGGCGGTGCTGAGCCAGGGCACCGGCTTCGTCACCGCGGGCTCCGAGCTGATGCGTTCGAAGTCTTTGGACCGGGACTCCTATGACTCCGGCGACTGGTTCAACGCCATCCGTTGGCAGTGCGGAGCCGCCCAGGAGTTCGGCGACTCCACCAACGGGTTCGGCATCGGACTGCCCCCGGCCTGGACCACCGAGGACAAGTGGCCTTGGGCCGAGGAGACGCTCAACGCCGTCGAGGCTCCCACCTGTGAGGAGATCGAGTTCAGCCGGGACCGTCACCTCGAGCAGCTGCAGATCGCCCACTCCACCGGTGCCTTCAGCCTCGGCAGCTATGAGGAGGTCGCCGAGCGTGTGGCCTTCCCGCTCCAGGGCCAGGGCGAGTCGGGCGTCATCACCATGACGATCGACATGACCGGCCTGGACGACGCCTTCGAGCAGGTCACCGTGGTCATCAACCCCACCCCGGAGGCGGTCGAGCAGACCGTCGAGGAGCGGGCCGGTGCTGAGATGGCGCTGCACCCGGTGCTGGTCGACTCTGTGGACGATGCCTTCGTGGAGGCAGGGTTCGACGCCGCCACCGGCACCTTAACCGCCCCGGCGCGCGCCACCACCGTGTTCGTGGAGTGAGTCTCCCGTCAGGGCCGGGAGCGCGGATCAGCCGGCGGCGTCGATCCAGCCGCAGGCCGCCAGGGTGTTTTCCCCCTGCATGTTCCGCTCCCGGTCCTGACTCGGCACATAACTGATGAACACGCGGTCTTCGGTGATCTCCATGAGCGGGTCCTCGCCGAAGAAGAAGCCGCCGACCATCAGGTCCGTGCCGGGGGCGCCGTCGAGGACCTCCGAATCCGCGTCAGGCAGCAGAGTCGGCACGACGTCGTCGAGGAAGCTCCACTGCGGGGCGTCCGTGCCGGGGCACACTCCGCCCCAGGCGCGGACCGGAGAGGTCTGCACCAGGACCGGGTCGCCGTCGAGCTCCTCAACCTCGACGGTCCGCGGCTGGTGATCATGCTGATGCGGGCCGTAGGAGAAGGGCCCGTCGCACTCCCAGTCCGAGTGATAGTTCACGACGTTGCTGACCCCCAGATGGATCACGCCGTCCTCGATCCGGAGGTCGGCGACGTCGTTGCCGCATTCCTGGGCGGCAGCCACCGGATAGGGATGCTGCTCGGCCACGGGCTCGCCCTCCTGAGGGTCCTCGGCGCCGAGCCACACGTACCAGAGGGTCTCCGCATCCTCGCCGAAGGTCGCAGTCAGCGGGATGACGGCGTCGGTGGCGCCGTCACCGGTGAGGTCGCCCTCGATCGGCTCACCCATGGTGTAGACGGCGTCATGGTCGGTGGAGCGCCCGGAGGGGTCATGCTCCTCGCCCAGGTCAGGGCGGTGTCGGTAGGCCACATAGCTGTCCTCGGCCTCGCCGTCCTGCAGGGTGACCTCCAGCGGAGCGTTGATCCCGCGCGGGGCGAACTGCCAGGCGGCATCCGCGGCGTGCTCACCGATGCTGGGCGGCTCGTACTCCGGCTCCGGCTCCTCCTCTGCCGGAGGGGCCTCTTCCTCAGCGGTGGGCTCAGCGGTGGGCTCACCGGTGGGCTCGCCGTCGTCGGCCCCGCATCCGGCCAGCAGCATCCCCAGGGCGGCCAGCCCCGCCAGAGTCTGTCTTGTCCGCGTCGCTCCAGCCACAGTCTGTGGGCTCCCGCTCCTCATGGGGACACGGTACCCAGCCGAGGTGCCGTGCTCACATGCTGGACGGCCTGCTCGGCGTCGTTGACAGGGCCCGGTGCGCGGCGCACCCTGTGAACCATGTCGCACAGGCCCTCCACCACTCCGGCGCCCCCGGCCGCGGACCAGAGTCCGCGCAGCGCCAAGCTCGCCGTCACCGTCTTCCCACTGCTGATCCTCGGCGGTGCCGCCGTCGCGCTGCTGATGCCGGCCACCTTCGCGCCGCTGGGCGCCGGGGTCACCTATGCCCTGATGATCATCATGTTCGGCATGGGGCTGACCCTCACCCTCCCGGACTTCGCCCTGGTGCTGAAGCGGCCGGCCCCGGTGCTGCTGGGGGTGCTGTTCCAGTACAGCATCATGCCGCTGCTGGCCCTGGGGATCGCGGTGCTGCTGCAGCTGCCCCCGGCGCTCGCGGCGGGCCTGATCCTGGTGGGATGCGTGCCCGGCGGGACGTCGTCGAACGTGGTCACCTATCTGGCGCGCGGCGACGTCGCCCTGTCAGTGACGATGACCTCGATCTCCACCCTCCTCTCGCCGCTGCTCACTCCGCTGCTGACCCTGTGGCTGGCCGGCCAGTACCTGCCGGTGGCCGCAGGCGACATGGCCGCCAGCATCGTGCAGATCGTGCTGATTCCGGTGGTGGGCGGCATCGTGCTGCGGCTGCTGCTGCCGCGCCTCGTCGTCCGGATCCAACCGGCGCTGCCCTGGGTCTCGGTGCTGGGCATCACCTATGTGGTGCTCGCCGTCGTCGCCGGCTCCCGTGCCGAGCTCGTCTCCGCCGGGCTGCTGCTGATCCTCGGAGTGATGCTGCACAACTGCTGCGGCTACGGGATCGGCTACCTCGCCGGGAAGCTCACCCGCGGCTCCGTGCCCACACGGCGAGCGATCGCCGTCGAGGTCGGCATGCAGAACTCAGGGCTCGCGGCAGGGCTGGGCGCCCAGCACTTCACCCCGGAGGCCGCCCTGCCCGGGGCGATCTTCTCGGTCTGGCACAACATCTCCGGCGGACTGCTGGCCTCGGTGTGGGGCCGGCGTCGTCCCGGAGCCTGACCTCAGCTCTTGAGGACCAACGGGTCGCGGCGCAGCATCATCACCAGGGACACCGCCAGCGCCAGGATCACGAAGATGAACGGCGCGGCGGAGAGCATCACGACGGTCTGCAGCGCCTGCAGCCCGCCCGCGTAGAGCAGCACCGCCGCCGTGGCACCGGTGAGCACTCCCCAGACCCCCATCACTGATCGCTGCGGGTTCATCCGACCGTCGGAGGAGATCACCGAGAGCACATAGGTGTTGGAGTCGGCGCCGGTGACGAAGTACAGGACCACCAGCACGACGGCGACCACAGAGGTCAGCGCCGTGAGCGGGAGTTGATCGAGCAGGCCGAAGAATGCGGTGTTCACGTCCTCGACGGCGGCCTCTCCGATGCCGGTGCCCCGTTCCAGGTCCATCCACATGGCCGAGCCGCCGAAGACGCTGAACCAGAGGGAGAACACCAGGGACGGCACGCCGAGCACCACGAGCACGAACTGGCGGATGGTGCGGCCCCGGGAGATGCGCGCCAGGAAGACGCCGACGAACGCGCCCCAGCTGATCCACCAGGCCATCATGAAGTAGGTCCACCACTGCATCCACTGCAGGTCGTCCGCCTCGGTGGGGAGCATCAGGCTGATCTCCACGAAGCCCCCGGCGTAGGAGCCCAGGGACCGGAAGAAGATGTTGATCAGCCAGCTGGTCGGCCCGGCGAGCAGCACGAAGATCAGCAGCGCGGCGGCCAGCACCATCGTGGTCTGGCTCAGGTAGCGGATGCCGCGTCCGACTCCGCTCATGGCCGAGGCGGTGAAGATCAGGGTGATCAGCGCGATGATGCTGATCTGCACGGACGAGGTGGTGAGCTCCAGGCCGGTGATCTGGCTCAGCCCCTGGCTGATCTGCGCGGCGCCCAGGCCCAGCGACGTCGTCGTGCCGAAGAGCGTGGACAGGATCACCATCACATCCACGGTCTTGCCGACCGCACCGTCGGCGTGGCGGCCGATCAGCGGGCGCAGGATGGGGGAGACCAGGCCCTTGTTGCCGAGGCGGTGGGTGGAGTAGCCGATGGCGAGGCCGAAGATCGCGAAGACAGCCCAGGCGTGGATGCCCCAGTCCAGGAAGGTGAAGCGCAGGGCGTCGATGACGGCCTCCTGGCTGCCCGCCTCGGTGAGACCGTGGGGTGGGTCGAACAGGTGGGACACCGGCTCGGCCACGCCGTAGGTGATCAGTCCGATGCCCATCACCGCGCCCAGCAGCATCGCGATCCACGCGTAAGTGGGGTATTCCGGGCGGGAGTCGTCCGGACCGAGCCGGATCCTGCCGAAGCGGGTGAACGCGAGCACCAGCAGCAGGCCGATCAGAGCCAGGGGGATGATCAGCAGCGACCAGCCGCTGGTGGCCGTCACCCAGTTCATGGCGGCGCTTGCGGCGGTGTTCATCCGCTCGGGCCAGAAGCCGGCCACGGCGATGAACGCGACGATCAGGGTGACGGAGGACCAGAACACCGCGTTGAGCGAGCTGCCCGGGCCCTGCGGGGACTCCGGGAAGCGCTCTGCTTCCTCGGGGAGAAAGGTGGTCTGACCCGCAGGGCGCGGCTCAGCAGGGGTGTCCTGCGGCATGGAGCGGTCCGTTCGTCGGGGGAGAGGATCGCCGCGTCAGCGCAGGAGCACGCAGAGGTGATCCGGACCTGCTGCCGGCCGGTCAGCGGGGTGCCGAGCGGCGGGCGGTCCGGGCGGGTGGTGCGGCGAGAATTCGCACCACCCTACACGAGGTTGCTCAGAGGATCTGGCTGGCCTGGGTGAACTCGAAGCGGCCTCCACGGGCGGTCAGGGAGGGGTCGTGGGCGGGATCGGGAGCATGGCCGACGTTCACCACCGCGATGGTCTTCCACCCGTTCTCCGAGTGGACGGCGGTGTCGACACCAGCGGCATCCAGGCCTGTCATGGGGCCGGAGGCGAGGCCGTGGGCGCGGAGGGCGACCAGCAGGTAGCCCAGCTGGATGAGGGCGTTGTCGCGTCCCATGCCGTGCCGGGCCTCGGTCTTGTCGGCGAAGTTCTCGCGCAGCCCCGGCACGCCCGGTGTGAGGAAAGGCATGTGTTCGTGCCACTGGGGGTCGAATGCTGCCACCAGGGTCAGTGGTGCGGCGAGGGTCTTCTCCTTGTTGCCGGACATCAGGTGCTCGACGACGGCGCGGCGGGTCTCCTCGCCGGTGACCACGGTCAGCCGCAGAGGCTGGTTGTTGAAGGCGGTGGGCGCCCAGCGCAGGTCCTCGTAGACGCGGCTGATGACCTCGAGGTCGACGGGCTCGTCCGTGAAGTGGTGAGTGGTGCGGGTGCCTTCGAACAGGTGGTCCACGGTCTCCCGGTCCAGGACGGCTGCCTCGGTGGTGGTCGACGTCATGCGTGCTCCTCGTGGTCTGGGGCTTATGGGGCGGGGCCCTCGGGTGTTCGTTCAACATTGAACAACGCAGGGGTGGGGGGTGGTTCTTCCGCCGAGGAGGCGTATGTGAGGGGAGTCACGTGTGATGGACCGACTGATGATCGGTGGCCCATAGAGCTTCTGCCGGCTTCGTGGTCCGCCTGCTGTGAGGAACTGGCCAGGAGTTTCATCTGTCGCTTCATCCTGCGTTGGCCCTGCACAAGATCGCCGTGAACTTGATCGACTCACGTGTACAGTCCGGCCTGGCGGTCAACGTCGCCTACCCGAGCGGCAGGTCCTGTTCAAGGGGGAGCGCGCATGAGCGTGCGCCACAGCAAGGTTTCGATGTTGGGCTTTTTCGAGCGAGTGTTGACGCCCTGGGCAGAGATGTTGTGGGGTGAAGGGGGAAAGTACCTACCGCACAGAGAGATATGTGTTGTGCAGCCCAGTCGCGCGTTGGCCTGAGCAAGTGCAGTCGGAGCCCTTCTGGTGGCGCTCTCTGCCCCGGCAGCCTCAGCCACCTCCACTCCGCAGCCAATCGTTCACGCTGTATCACCAGTCATGACCAATTCCGCCCCTTCATGCTATGTGGGGCAGGCCGGTTTGGTGATCGGTGCCGGAGGGGCACTCGCTGCCGCATTCACCGGCCCGGCCGGGGCGACAGTCGCCGCAACTGGATACGCAGTCAGCGCAGCGGCGACCCTTATGGGATGCGCCGAGAGCGCTCACTGAAAGGAGGCCATCGTTGAACAACTACACTGCACTATTCGTCATCTGCTGGGTTGTCGCGGGTCTGTTCAGTCTTGCCGCGATCCTGAGCTTCCTAGACGGTGCTGTTCTCTCCGGGTTGTTGCAGGTGCTGGGAGCCGTTCTGTTCGTAGCAACGGGCTTCGTGGTGAACACCAAACGGAGTGGCCAGCACCACGCTGATACCTGATCTCACTGCCCCATCCACGCAGATTGGTCAGTCGGTGCGGCACGCCCCGGTCCCAGCGCGGTCCATCATCTACGTCAGTAGCTCCTGGCAACCTGGAAGGCACAGAAGGAGCACTCCTGCTCGGGGCCTTGGATCGGGGTGATTCTGCGGACCCAGACTATGCAGGGCCGGCCCGGGAGTCGTGTCATAGGGGGTCGATAGCGTGGAGGACATGGAGCACCAGCACCGGAACAGCAGGGGAAAAAGAGCCGGCGAGGACGTCGTCGCTGGCGTGTTGCCTGCACGGATCGCGCACCTGGACGCTGAACCCGAACTCACCACCGGATTCGACCTGCTGCTCGCCTCCCGGAGAGCCGAAGCAAAACTAGTCACCACACTGCTGACCTATCAGGACCGGCGCGAGCGTGAAGCCCTAGCCACCGGACTGGCCT